>NZ_CP041352.1:3088632-3432949 GCF_009746125.1 Casimicrobium huifangae | reverse complement strand
TCGGTGAGCAAGCGAAAATTCGGCGCCGAACAGCTATGTGGTCGGGGTGATGTTGGTGTCTACCCTTCCAGTAAGTCGTGACGTCAATCGCGCACCGCCACAAGTGGCGCGCCTGACCGCCTGTTGGTTACGGCAGCGCGGCTGGCGCCTGGAGATCGCGGTGCCGATGCCGGACAAGTGCGTCATCATCGTCTATCCGCACACCAGCAACTGGGACTTCCCGGTCAACCGCGAGGCGTCCACCGGCTTCGTCGGCCAGATGGCAGCGCGCTTTGCCACCGGGCCGCGCATGCGCTTTGCGCTGGCACCCGAGGGCACGCGCAGCCATGCAGTGCACATGCGGTTGAGCTTCTATACTGTGTCGCGCTCGGCACCTTCGACTTTGCGCGTCGGCGCATCGTCGTTGATACCTCTCTCATGCACTGCGGCGAGGCCACGACCGACCTCGCCGCCATCGAACGCTACTACCGCGACATCGAGGCCGTGGCTGCGTGACCGAGAAGGCGGGGGTGTGGTGGTTTCGTGACTGACCGTCGTACTGGGAGTGCGGCGCTTTCGCCAGTGCGTTTGCGCTGGGCTGCGCGTCAGGGGGGCTTGGGTGCCGCGAGCACGCCGAAGTCGAGCGTGCGCTCGTTCGCGGACGGTGCCAGCCAGATTGTCCAGGCATTGGTTGGCGTCGGTGCGGTGGCGTTGGCTTGACGCGCTACGCGCCAGACGCACGCTGGCACGACGCCGGTCTCTTGCTCGTTCAACAGTGACTGGATGACGAACGGGTGCAGGCGCGGCGCGTGTTCGCCGTGGGGCGCGTGTTCGCCTTCGCCTTCGTGGCGTGGCGTTTCGAGGGCGCGTCGAATCTGCGCGCGAATGGCCCCCAGCGAATCGCGCAGCGGCAGCGCCGTGGCCGACCAGGTTGCGGCCGTAGCCGAGGGGGCTGGCGCCGGCGCGGCATCGAGCGCCTGGACGGCGGCGATCGCGGCGTCGGCGGAGCATTGCGTCGCCGCCAGGGCGCGCATGCGCTCCAGCGTTTGTCGTTGTGACACGGCGGCCGCCGACAGCCGGAAGATCGACTGAATGTCGGCGTCGTCCGCCAGACGATAGCGCGACGCGAGGCGCATGACCTCGTCGTGCTTGCCCGCGCCCTGCAGCGCGCGAAGCTCGGCCAGTACCGCATCGCGCCGTTCGGCCAGTGCGGCTTTTTGCGCTGCTGTTTCGTTGGCCAGCGCGGCGCGCGCCGCCTCCAGCCGCTGCACTTCGCGATGTTGCTGCCATGCGCGAAGCGCGCTGGGTGCGAGCGCGGCGCTGAGGGCGATAGCGCCGAGTGCGACGAGGATTCCAGTGCGTGTGATCATCGGCATGGCTGCGTCGGCGGGCGGGTGTCGATTTGCGGAGGCCGAAAAAAATCACCGCCTGCGCGGCGGTGATCATAGGCACGGAGACGGTTGCGGCCGGTCAGGCGCGACGGCGCGACCACCATGCACCGCCCAGCAGCAGCAAGCCCAATGCGCCGAGGGTGTATTCGTTCGTCGTGGGAACAGGCGTTGCCGCCGTTGCGCCTGGTGTGACGACGGAAGAACCGAAGCCATCGAGATAAGCGTAGCCCGCGTGTGCGGAGGGCTCGCAATCCGAAGCCAACAGGTAAACCTCGATCGAATCGCCCAGATCGGCATCGGGCACGATCACGTCAGCCGCTTTCCACGGCAGATAACTCCATCCGCTTTGGCTCGGCACCGGTTGAAACTGCGTACCCGTTTGTGCAGCGAACGAGAAATCCTCGTACAGCGTGGTGTTCTTCGTCACGTTTCGCACGCGCAGGTAGAAGAACGGCTGACCGTTGGGGGCGTGCCCGCCATCGTTGAGCACCACGGCATACGAGAACCGGACGTGCAATTTGTTGTCGCTGCTGTCGCGGTCAGCGTTCGTGATGGTGTCGGCCTGGCTGATGAAATTGGCAATGCCGCCGGTCGCGGTGTTGTTGACGCGCGCGGTGGCGGTGCCGGCGTACGGCAGCGCCAGCGGCGCCCCCTTGAGATCAGGACCCGCAGTCACCACGGCGCCACGAAAAGCGCCGCCAGCGCCGATGTTGAGGCTGCTGCCCGTAAACGGCTGTGACCCGGTGAGCCCGTTGTTGACGCCCGACCCGGTGGTCCAGCCGGAGAAATTGCCGCTCTCGAAGCCGCCGTTCTGGAAGATGGCGGCAGCTGGAAAAGCCATGGCGGCCACGGATGCGCAAAGGACTACGCGTGCAATCTTGTTCATATGCCCCCTTACGTTGATATTGATATTGACAAAATTTTGCCAAGCAAGCATAGCAGACCGGCGTCGGAAAACCTTGGCGAGCGTCCGGTTTCCATCGATGCAGCCCGCGACGCTCCGGCTGCGGTTCGCCTAGCGTTGTCGGCCGGTGCGGTTGCGCGTCAGCCCAGGGACGGACGGCCGTGGGGGAAGCCGCCGCCCAGACGCGTCGCGGGTGACTCAAACATCGTCATCCAACCCATACTCGTGAATCTTGCGGGTCAGCGTGTTTCGACCCCAGCCGAGCCACTCGCTGGCCTCGATGCGGCGCCCTTTGGTCTGCGTCAACGCGGAGCGGATCATGGTGGTCTCGAACTCGCGGGTGAGGCGTTCGCCGGGTGCCTGTTCGCCGTGCTGAATGGCGGCAGCCAGCGCCGCAGCCAGCGCCTGTTGCCAGTCGCCACTGACGGCGGGTGAGCCCGACGCGTGATGGTTGCCATTGAACGCAACGGTTGCGCCCGGCGTCACGCCGGTGGCTTCTGTCATGACAGCGGGAACGGTCGCCGGTCGATCCTGCGGCACCGCAGTGGCGGGGGCGGCGACCGCTTCCGCTGTCGTGCTGCCGGCAGCCGCACCGCGCACTTCGGGCGGCAGATCGGCGACATCCACCTGGCTGCCAGGTGCCATCACCGTGATCCAGTGGCAGATGTTTTCGAGCTGGCGCACGTTGCCGGGGAAGCTGAAGTTCTGCAGCACCTGCATCGCGGCTGCGGTCAACACCTTTGCCTCGCCGCCCAGCGTCTGCGCGCTCTTCGACAGGAAGTGCTTCATCAGCAGCGGCACATCCTCGCGCCGCTCACGCAGCGGCGGCAGACGCAGTCGCACGACGTTGAGGCGATGCAACAGGTCTTCGCGGAACATGCCTTGCCGCACGCGCTCGTCAAGGTTCTGGTGGGTGGCCGCGATGATGCGTACGTTTGACTTCATCGGCGCCTGGCCACCAACGCGGTAGTACTCGCCGTCCTGCAGCACGCGCAGCAGACGCACCTGCAGGTCGGCCGGCATGTCGCCGATCTCGTCGAGGAACAGGGTGCCGCCCTCGGCCTGCTGGAAGCGGCCCTGCCGCGTGGCCGCAGCGCCGGTGAACGAGCCGCGCTCGTGCCCGAAGAGTTCGCTTTCGAGCAGATCCTTCGGGATCGCTGCAGTGTTGATGGCGATGAAGGGCTTGCCTTTGCGCGGACTGTGCTCGTGCAGCGCGCGGGCAACCAGCTCCTTGCCGGTGCCGGACTCGCCGGTGATCAGCACGGTCACGTGCGACTGCGACAGCCGGCCAATGGCGCGGAAGACATCCTGCATCGCGGCGGCCTTGCCGAGCATTTCACGCTCGCCCGCTGTACGTTCCTCGCTGCTCGGTGCCGTCTCGGTGACGGCGGCCGCGCGGCGAATCAGGTCCAGCGCCTGCTCAACGTCGAAGGGCTTCGGCAGATACTCGAAGGCACCGCCCTGAAACGCCTGTACAGCCGTATCGAGATCGGAGAACGCCGTCATCACGATCACCGGCACCTGGGGATGCGCGGCCTTGATCTTCTTCAGCAGCGAGAGACCGGATTCGCCAGGCATGCGCACGTCGCTGACCAGCACGGCGGGTGTCTCGTTCTCCAGCGCGTTCTGCACATCAATCGCGTTCTCGAAGCTGCGCCACGGCAACCCCTCACGCGACAGCGCTTTTTCCAGCACCCAGCGGATGGAACGATCGTCGTCAACGATCCACACGTTTTTCATGTCTTGCTCTCTCTGCTACTTGTCTGCTTCCGACGGGTGGTCGAAGGGCAGGATGACCCGGAACTCGGTGTGTCCCGGTTCGCTGTCCACCTCGATGGCGCCATAGTGTTGGGCGACAAAGGTTTGCGCAATCGACAGGCCGAGACCGGAGCCGGTGCCGTCGGTGCGCGTGGTGAACAGCGGATAAAAAATGCGATCGCGGATGTCGAGCGGAATGCCGGTGCCGTTGTCGATAACCGAGACTTCCAGCGCCATGCGGTAACGTCGCTTGGCCAGCACCACCTGGCGGGCGACACGCGAACGCAGGGTGACGTGCGGTGCCTTGACAGTGGCTGTGGACTGGCACGCGTTGCGGGCGATGTTGAGCAGCACCTGCGTGATCTGCTCGGCGTCACACTCAACTTCGGGGAGGCTGACGTCGAAATCCGGCTCGATCACGTGCGTGCTGCCGAATTCGTTCTTCAGCAGTTGCAGTACGCGGTCAAGCAGTACGTGGATGTCGGTGCGCACGTAACGCGGCAGCTTGTGCGGCGTCAGCAGGCGGTTGACCAGATTCTGCAGGCGATCAGCCTCGGCGATGATGACCTGGGTGTACTCCACCAGTTGCGGTTCATTCAACTCGCCTTCGAGCAACTGCGCAGCGCCACGAATGCCGCCGAGCGGGTTCTTGATTTCGTGGGCCAAATTGCGCACCAGCTCGCGGTTGGCCTGATTTTGCTCGGCGATCTTGGCCTCGCGCGCGATTTTCAGCTGCTGGTCGATGTGGCGGAACTCGACGATCAGTTGCGGCTCGTCGGGCGCCACGCTGTCGAGGAAGCTGGCAGTGCAGTTGACCAGCAGGCGCGAGGCGCCATTCGAGCCGGCGGCCTTGCTGGCGAGGTGCAGTTCAAGTTCCTGCTCGGTGTAGCTGGCGCGATGGGTGAGCGCGAGTTCGAGGGCGGGCGCCAGGCGGTCAGCGTCGCGGAGGACGTCACCAATGCGGGCACCAACCAGTTGCCGGCGCGATTGCGCAAACAGGTTTTCAGCAGCGGGGTTGGCGTAGACGATCCTGTGGTCGCGCTTGAGCAGCAGCACCGCAGTGGAGATGAGATCGAGTCCGGCCGTATCCGTCATGGCCCCGTTTTAGCAAGAAGGGGGCCAGCCTGTCGAAGCAGTGCAGCCGCGCTGCTACAGCTTGAGGTTCGACAATTCCTGCTTCAGCGAGGCGACGTTGCGCTCATGATGGCGCATGGTCTGTTCGATCTGCTTGACGCGATCGATGTACTTCGGCGAACCGAGGCCTTCATCGGCCAGTGGCAAGGGTTTGCCGTTGTTGTAGGACACCCGCGCTTCGTTCAGCAGTTTTTCTTCCGACGCCAGTTCGTCAGCAAGGACCTGTCGTCGCGTACCGTCGCGCGTCTTTTGCGTGCTGGAATCAACCGCTGCCGCCGCAGTCCCGGCACTCGCATTGGCCGAGGTCGAAACCTTGACGGCCCCACCCCGGTTGGGTTTGTTGCCGGTTGGAATTTCGGAAAGCGTATCGCCGGTGCTCATGCGCACCGCACCCTTTTTGGGCTGGTTGGTGTACTCCACCGTGCCGGTGACCGGGTCCACGTATTTGTAGATTTCCGCCTGCGCCAGACCAGCAGCTAGTGCCAGGCTGATGGCTACAAGTCTCGCGACGGCGGAACTTTTAACGGAGAACATGGCGGAAAGTTTAGTCAAAACAGACACTTAGCGCAAATTTTGCGGAAACAACAATAAAAAAGGCAGGTTTCCCTGCCTATTTTGGAGTGGGCAGTACCGCATCGGTTCCACCCTGACTCGCTGCTGGTGCACTTGCTCCAGTGGCTGGAGCCGCGCGCCGGCCTGTTTACATCGAGTAGTACATGTCGTACTCGAGCGGATGCGTGGTCATGCGGAAACGCGTGACTTCTTCCATCTTGAGCGCGATGTAGGCATCGATCATGTCGTTGGAGAACACGCCACCACGGGTCAGGAACTCGCGATCCTTGTCGAGGTACTCCAGCGCCTGGTCGAGCGACGAGCACACGGTCGGGATCTTGGCATCCTCTTCCGGCGACAGGTCGTAGAGGTTCTTGTCAGACGGCTCGCCCGGGTGGATCTTGTTCTGCACACCGTCTAGACCGGCCATCAGCATCGCTGCAAAGGCGAGGTAGCTGTTGGCCATCGGATCGGGGAAGCGCACTTCGATGCGGCGGGCCTTGTCGGACTGCACGTACGGAATGCGGATCGAGGCCGAGCGGTTACGCGCCGAGTAAGCCAGCTTGACCGGTGCCTCGAAGCCGGGAACCAGACGCTTGTAGCTGTTGGTGCCGGGGTTGGTGATCGCGTTCAGCGCGCGGGCATGTTTGATGATGCCACCGATGTAGTACAGCGCGAATTCGCTGAGGCCGGCATAGCCGTTGCCCGCGAACAGGTTCTTGCCATCTTTCCAGACCGACTGGTGAACGTGCATGCCCGAGCCGTTGTCGCCAACGATCGGCTTTGGCATGAAGGTCGCCGTCTTGCCGTACAGGGCGGCGGTGTTCCAGATCGCGTACTTGAGCACTTGCGTCCAGTCGGCGCGTTGCACCAGCGAGCTGAAGCGGGTGCCGATTTCGCATTGGCCGGCGTTGGCCACTTCGTGGTGGAACACTTCGACCGGCACGCCCATTTCTTCGGCGGCCAGCACCATGGCGTTACGCAGATCCTGCAACTGGTCGACCGGGGGTACCGGGAAGTAGCCGCCCTTGACGGTCGGACGATGGCCCTTGTTGCCGCCTTCGTGCTTGGCATCGGTTTCCCACGCGGCTTCTTCCGAGAAGATCTTGCAGTAGGAGCCGGACATGTCAACTTTCCACTCGACGGAGTCGAAAATGAAAAATTCCGGTTCCGGACCGAAGTAGGCGGTGTCGCCCACACCGGACGCCTTGAGGTACGCCTCGGCGCGCTTGGCGAGCGAACGCGGGTCGCGGTCGTAGCCCTTGCCGGTGGACGGCTCAATGACGTCGCAGGTGATGTTGAGTGTCGTCTCTTCGACGAACGGGTCGATCACGGCAGTGGCCGGGTCCGGCATCAGCAGCATGTCGGAGGCTTCAATGCCTTTCCAGCCGGCAATCGAGGAGCCGTCGAAGGCGTGGCCCTCGGTGAATTTTTCGGCGACGAACTGGTGGTGCGGCACCTGTACGTGCTGCTCTTTGCCGCGGAAGTCGGTGAAGCGGAGGTCAACGAATTTCACCTCCTCATCTTTGATTTTCTTGAGGACGTCGGCTCCAGTGGCCATGCGAGTTCTCCTAGCGCTGAAGTTAAGTGGTGCGTTTGTCAGGTGGCTTGCAGCGTTGGTATTGGCTCGCCGGGGCGGGCACACGTCGCGCTGTTTGCAACGCACAATGCAGAAAACATGCCATTGCCACGTCGCTCCAGACGCAATGCTAGCCGGTCGCCCGCGATGGTGCAGCGGCGGCGCCTGGCCGCATGCTGGCGCTGCCTTCGATAAAACGTGAGGTATCGTGCCGCGCGACGCTTAACTCCCGGACCGCACCAAAACAATGCAATCAGACGATAGGGCGATTGGTTGGCGATTTATTTTGGTGCATAGAGAGATTTGCACCAAAACAATGCGTTACGTCATTACCTTTTTCAGGAAGGCAATCTTGAACAAGGTCTCCGACATGATTTTGGCAAAAGTCGACTTTTGCCAATATGCAGCTCATAGTCCAATGCAGATGGGCACTTCAGCAGAAAGATGTAGCAGCAGTCAGTAGCGGTAAGTCAACGTCAGCCACGTCTTGTTGACCGAGTTTCGCTGCGGCGTGTCGCGGCCGGCGCGGAAGCGGGCGAGTTGCAGGCGCGCCTCCGTGTCAGCGCGCAAGTGGTAGGTAACGCTCGCATCCCACTCGTCACCCAAGTCTAGCGCGCCCCATGCCGAGCGGAAGCGGTGGTATTCGGCCCGCGCTTCAAGCGCCGCGAAATTGCCACGCATCGTCAACCAGCTGTCGCGCAGACCGGCGCGCGGCGTGGTGGTGAACTGCAGCGCCCAACCGTTGAAGGCGTAGAAGTCGGTGAGCGGGGTCTGAAAGCCATAGTCGCCGCGACGGCTGCCTTTTTCTTCGTGATCGGCGCGTAGCGTCCAGACGTCGTTACCGACACCGGCGCCTAGCCGGTAGTAGCGGGCGGCAATGCGGGCGTCACCGCTGCCGATGGCGCGCTGCCATGCGACCTCGCCCAGGTAATTGGCGCGCAACGCCCCGGGCAGGCCCAGTTCTCCCTCGGCGCGCAGCCCGACGATGCGTTGTGCGTTGCTGGCAAAGCCGGTCTGGGCACCGGTGGCGGCGTTGTTGTGCCAGTAGCCGTAGGCGACCAGCGATTGGCCCGGCGCCGGATTCCACGCCCCATGAGCGACCGTCAGGCGCAGTGGGGAGGTTTCACCCAGCACGCTGCGCATCCGCCAGTAGTGGCCAAGGATCAGTTCGGCGTTGCCGATACGCTGGCTGTTGATCGTGATGCCGTCGAATACCTGCGGCGTCTGCCGGAAATCGACATCACTGATGAAGCGCTCGTCGTCCAGTTTGAGGATCTGGCGGCCGACGCGAACTTTCGTGGCGTCGAACCCGCTGTAGTCGAGGTGAAGCTGGTTGATGCTTTGCCGCGCTGGATCGGGCAGTAGCGGATAAGGTGATGAGGCAAAGCGCCTCGGGTCATCATTCAGCCGATGGGGGCCGACGATGCCGGTGAGAATCGCCTGGGCAGTGAGCCGAAGGTCGTGTGCCGGTGCCGAACGCCAGCCGACGAGCGCGCGCACGGTGGTGACCTCCGTCGTCTTTGGCTTGGCAGTTTCGGTGATCAGGTTGAAGCGCGGGCGCACCTCCAGCAGCAAACTGCCGCTGGTCAGTGCCTCGCTCAGGCGCAGGTTCGGGTTGGTGGTGGCGTCATCGCCGGCGCGTGTGGTCGTCGGTGAAATCGCGAGTGCGCACAGGAACGCCCGCGCTGCAAAGGCGTACGTTCTCGGCTGCCAGCCGCATGCAACATCGCGGTCGCGCGCACGCGAGGTCGAGGCGGGCGATGGGAGAAAGATGGCTGGCGGGCGCGATATCAAGTGGGGGCGGCAATGTCCGGCGCCGAAAAACACAAAAGTGCCATGCGCCGGGCTCAATGAAGTCCTATCCTATCTTCTTTGCGGCCTGGCAAGAACGCGGCCGGCTGCGCCGGCGTGAACGCGACCAGCTGCTGTGTTAGCTTCGCCACAAGTAACAGGCTCACGTATGGAATCATTTCTGCTTTTCCTGCGGTCCCATGGCATGGCAACAGCCCATCCGCTCTGTCGCTGGCGTCAATTTGCTGTCGCACTGTTCTGTGCTGGCTGCGCGGTCATCGGGGTGACCGTCAGCGCCGCGCCGCTAGCGGCAATCGTGCGCGATGCGGCAGGTGCTGTGGTCGCAGACGCCGTCGTCTATGCGATACCGGCAGCCGGCACTGCAGCCGGCCCGCGCAGTGCACGCAATGTCGTCATCGAGCAGGTTGGGCGCGAATTCGTGCCCTATGTGACGGTGGTGCAGGCCGGCACTACGGTCGCGTTCCCGAACCGCGACAAACTTCTACACCACGTCTACTCGTTCTCGCCGACCAAGACGTTCGAGATCAAGCTGTATTCAGGCGCCGCGCCATTTGATGTGCTGTTCGACAAGGTCGGCGTGGTCACCATTGGCTGCAATATCCACGACTGGATGATCGCCTACGTTTATGTGGTCGATACGCCATATTTCGCCCGCAGCGATAGCGCCGGCAAGGCAGCGGTCGGTGAAGTGGCTGCCGGCGAATACGATCTCTATCTGTGGCACCCTCAGCAGCGCAACCAGCCGGCCACAACACGACTGAAACTGGACGGCAAGACCGCCGCCGAGCTGGCGCTGACCATCGACGTCACGCCGCGCCGGCAGAAATTCAAACCACCGGCGAACCCGGCCAGCTACCAGTAAGCGTCGCGTGAAGCTCGTGCCGGCCAGCCTGCGCGTACGGATCATCGTACTGTTCTCGGCGCTGCTGATTGTTTTGCAGGTGCTGGGCTATCTGTTGCTCAATCGCGCCAGCAACGAAATCGCGCGTGACACGCTGGCACTGGAGCTCGGCGTTGGCGAACGCATCTTCTTGCGCTTGCTGGAACAGAACCGCAACAGGCTCGAAGAGAGCGCCAGTCTGCTCGCGTCCGATTTCGCCTTTCGCACGGCCGTCGGCACCGGCGATATCGCGACGGTGACTTCCGTGCTCGCCAATCACGGCGCACGCGCGTCCGCAGCGGTGATGATGCTGATTTCGCTCGACCAGATGGTGGTGGCGGATACCGTGCGTCCGGAGGCACGCGGCAAGCCGTTCGGCTTTCCGGAGCTGACGCGCAGCGCCGAAAGCGACGGCAAGGCGTCTGGTGTGGTGCTGCTCAACGGCAAGCTTTATCAACTGGTGGTGGTGCCGGTACTGGCACCAACAGCCATCGCCTGGGTGGGCGTCGGCTTCAATATCGATGATCGCACGGCGGACGATCTGAAGCGCCTGACCGCGCTGGAGGTCTCGTTTCTCAGCCGCAACCGCAACGGTGGATGGCAACTGCATGCGTCGACGCTGCCCGAGGCGGTCCGCAGTGGCTTGCCTGCTGTGATGCCGGCGCCGGGCCAACCGGGTGAGGTCAGCGAGCACGGCAGCGCTACCGAGATTGAGCTTGCCGGCACTGCATATCAAGCGCGTGCGGTTGGCATTGAGCGACAGGGCGACACCCAGTTCACCGCCGTTCTGCAGCGCACGGTTGCGGAGAGTCTGCAACCGTTCCGTCGCGTTACTGCCGCGTTTCTTTCTCTGGCTGCGGCCAGTCTCGCGCTGTCGGTGCTGGGTAGCGTGCTGATCGCGCGCAACATCACGCGTCCGCTCAATGAGTTGGCGGCGCTGGCTGGGCGCGTCGAGCAGGGCGACTACACAGACCGCGCGGCCACCGGGCAGCGCGGAGAGATCGGCGCGCTGGCGTCCAGCTTCAATCACATGCTTGATGGCATTCTGGCGCGCGAGAAGGAGAATCTGCGTCTCGCCTTCGAGGACCATCTTACTGCCTTGCCGAATCGTGCGCGCTTTCATGAGCGCCTGCGTGCTGCGCTCGACGCGTCACGCTCATCGCGGCAGCCGCTGGCTGTGCTGGTGCTCGATCTTGACCGCTTCAAGTTCGTCAACGACACGCTGGGGCATCCGGTGGGCGACCGGGTGCTCAGCGCGGTGGCAGCGCGGCTGGCGTCTGTGCTGTCACCGGGCGACACGGTAGCGCGTCTCGGCGGCGACGAATTCGCCATCCTGCTGCCGGCGGGTGATTCAGCACATGCCATGACAGTGGCAACGCTGGTGCAGAAGTCACTCGAAGCGCCGATCATCGTCGATGAACAGCCTATCGACATTGGCACCAGCGTTGGTGTTGCCGCCTATCCGCAGCATGCCGATGACGCCGACGATTTGCTTCGCTTTGCCGATATCGCGATGTATGCCGCCAAACGCAGCAAGAGCGGCATCGCGGTTTATGACCCGCACTACGAACAGTACCGCGAAGCGCATCTCACGCTGCTGGGGGAATTGCGCCGTGCCATCGAGCAGGGTGAGTTGCGCCTGTTCTACCAGCCGAAGTTCGCCATCGCGTCCGACCGTGTCACTGGCGTTGAGGCGCTGGTGCGCTGGCAGCACCCGGTACGCGGGGTGCTGCCGCCGTCAGAGTTCATTCCGTTCGCCGAGCAGACCGGAAACATCCGCATGATCACGCGCTGGGTGATCGCTACGGCGGCCGCGCAATGCGGCGCCTGGCGGGTGGCAGGAATTGAGCTTGCGGTGGCGATCAACGTGTCAGCGCGTGACCTGCTGGATCGTGATCTGGTGAGCGTGATTGATGCCGCGCTGCGCCGCCACGCGGTGCCGCCGGCCCTGCTCTGTATCGAACTGACCGAAAGCGCGCTGATGGAAGACCCTGGCCGTGCGCGGGCGACGCTGCACGCGCTGCGCGATCTTGGTGTGCGGCTGGCGATGGACGACTACGGCACCGGCTACTCGTCGCTGGCTTACATCAAGGACCTGGCACTCGACGAAATCAAGATTGATCGCGCGTTCGTTACCGCAATCGACGCCAACTCGCAGAATGCCGCCATTGTGCGGTCAACCATCGAGCTTGGGCACAGCCTGGGCATGATGGTGATTGCCGAAGGCGTCGAGACGGAGGCGGAGCTGCGGCATCTGCAGGCATTCGGCTGCGACTATGCGCAGGGCTACCGCATTAGCCGGCCGATGCCGGCCGACGATATCCCTCGCTGGATGGCCGCACGGCAGCGCCGCGTCAGCTAAGCCGGAAACGACGCTACTGACCAACGCGCTGGTCGATGCGAATCGCGCTGGTTGCCGGCAGCTTGGTGCTTGTCTTCTCGCTTTGCCAGTCGCCGTTCTGCGCCGTCGGCTGGCCATTAAGCGATAACCGCGCCTGCAAGGTCACTTCGGCACCGTCTTTCAGGCCGGCGCCGCCAATCATCGCGTCTGCGGCGTTGAGCAGGACCGGTTTGTCGAGCGAGCCAACGTCGATCCGCTTTGCTGCGAGCGGCGGACCGCGGTCGGCACCAGTGGCGCGTACGATCAGAAAGACGGCCGATGATGCCGTCGCCGCTTTCCTCGCATCAGGGCTCAACTGCAGTTGCAAAGTTGCCAACGGGGCGCTGCTGGCAGCCGCAGTGGCGGTTCCGTTGCCACTTGTACCTGCCCCGCGCGACTTGATATCGGCGAGCGCGTTATCGGCAATCTGCGCGAAGCCCGAATTCGCCTCAACCAGCGAGCGGGCGAGAGAAAAGGTCTTTTCCGCCGCTGCAAACTGGCTTTGCTGGATCTCCCAGGTACCTTTCAGCAGCAGGGCCTTCGGGTTGCGTGGGTCGATGGCCAACGCCTTGTTGACCAGTGCGATTGGCTGGCCATCGATCTTGCCCTGACCCTGCCCGGCGGCGGCGTCGGCATAGTCGGCCCAGACGTCGGCATCGTCTGCGGCCAGAGCGGTCGCCTTTTCGTACGCCTGCAGTGCCTCTGCGAAGCGGCCCACCGACGATTTGGCGCGCGCCAGCAGCAACCAGCCCTTGAGATCGCCCGGGTTCTGCTTCAACCGCTCTTCCGCCATGCGGAACAGCTCGTCCATCTGCTGATCGGCGTTTTGGGCAGTGGTTGCTGGCGCCGGTGGGCGCACGACTTCGGGAATGGCAGCAGCGGGCGAGCCGATCAGCAGGTAGCTGCCGATCGCCAGCAATGGCACCGTCACGCCCAGCGCAACGGCCGTTCTTGGATAGCGACCAGCACTGACCACGCGTTCTGCTTCAGCCTCCGCCAGCACGCGCGACTGCAGTTCGCGCTCGGCTTCGGCCAGTCCCTCGGTTGTGAGCAGACCAAGCTGATGGTCGCGACGGGCCTCAGTCAGCTCCACACGCAGCGCGTCAACATTGGTGTTACCGATGTCAGTGTCATTCGCCTGATCACGGCCTGCGACGGTCGCTACACGTCGCGCCAGCAGCGGACGCAACAGCAACCAGAGCACCATGATTGTGATGAAGAGGATGGCAGCGACGAGTACGATGGCAGGATTCATGACGGGGTACGTGGCTGGGTTTCGCTGGCATCCGGGCTGACGGATGAGTTTGCTGTGTCGCCCAGCAGCGCGCGGGCGCGGGCACGCTCGGCGTCGCTGAGCTCGCCGCTGCCGGTCCGGGCGCCGGACTGCCGCAACCGGCGGGTGAGCAGGAACGCCGCAAACAGCAGCACTGCAAAGGGCCCGAGCCACAGGGCGACGGTAGCTGCCTTGAGTGGCGGCTTGTAGAGCACAAAGTCACCAAAGCGGTCGGTCATGTACTGCTTGACCTCTTCTTCGCTCTTGCCTGCTGCGAGTTGGGTACGTACCTGATCACGCAGATCGCGGGCGACCGGTGCATCGCTGTCGGCAACGGTCTGGTTCTGGCAGACGAGGCAGCGCAGCTCGGTGGAGAGCGCCTTGACGCGGGCCTCGAGCGCCGGGTCTGCCGCAGTGGATGAAGCGGATTGCGCCAGTGTCACCGTCATGGCGAGCGCCGCGGTCAACCCGGCAACGGTCGCGATCACGCCGCGATGGCTGTCGCGTACCGATTGGATTGATGGCATGGCAGGTGCAGACATCATTCCGCTCCTGCGGCGGCCGCGTTGCCGGCTACCGCTTCACGCTGCGCCCGCCGCGCACGGCGATAGCGCGGATCGAGCGCGCCGAGCAGCCCGCCCAGCGCCATGATCACGCAGCCAATCCAGATCCAGTTCACCAGTGGCTTGTAGTGCACACGCACTGTCCATGATCCCCCGCCCAGTTCATCGCCGAGCGACACGTAAAGATCTCGCAACGGCGAACGGTCGATGGCGGCCTCAGTCATCGGCATGGACCGCTGTGATGCGTAGAAGCGCCGCTCCGGCGTCAGCGTGCCGACGACGCGCCCATCGCGCGAAAGTTCGAAACTGCCCCGCTTGGCGTTGTAGTTGGGACCGGCGATATCGGTCACGCCGAGAAACTTCACATCGACGCCCGCCACGCTTTTGGTCTGTCCAACGGTCAGCGCAACGTCGTGCTCTTTCTCGAAGGCTTTTACGGCAGTGACGCCGATGATGAAGGCCACAACGCCAAGATGCGCTATCTGCATGCCGTGGAACGCAAGCGGGATCTGCTTCCATTTGTTTGCGGTACTCGCCATGCCAGACGCGTGGCGCAGCCGGTCGCGATAGCCATCGATCACCCCCCACGAGAGCCACGCTGCGAACGCCATGCCGCAACAGGCGAGCAGCGAAAAACGGCTGCCAAGCAGCGCACAGGCGACAAAGGCAACCGCTGCGGCAATGGCGGGCGCGATCATCCGACGCAGCAGACTCTTGCCGTCGTCGTCCTTCCAGCGCGCGTTCGGGCCGACCCCCATCAATGCAATCAAAGGCAGCATGATCGGCACGAAGACGATTTCGAAGTAAGGCGGCCCGACACTGACCTTGCCAAGACCGAATGCGTCCGCCAGCAACGGGTACAGCGTACCCAGCAATACCGCGCCGGCCGCGACAACCAGCAACAGGTTGTTGCCGAGCAGGAAGGCTTCGCGCGACAGCAATCCAAAGCGCCCGCCGTCGTTGACCTTCGGCGCCCGTAGCGCGTAGAGCGTCAGCGAGCCACCGATGATCGCCACCAGGAAAGCGAGGATGAATACGCCGCGCTTCGGATCGGTGGCGAAGGCGTGCACGCTGGTCAGCACGCCGGAGCGCACGAGGAAGGTGCCAAGCAACGACAGCGAGAAGGCAGCAATGGCGAGCAATACGGTCCATGCCTTGAACGCGCCACGCTTCTCGGTGACAGCCAGTGAGTGAATCAGCGCAGTGCCGACCAGCCAGGGCATGAAGGAAGCATTCTCCACCGGGTCCCAGAACCACCAGCCGCCCCAGCCCAGCTCGTAGTAAGCCCAGAAGCTGCCCAGCGCAATGCCGCAAGTCAGAAAGATCCACGCCGCAATGGTCCACGGCCGGCTCCAGCGCGCCCAGGTGGAGTCCAGTCGCCCACCCCATAGTGCCGCGATGGCGAAGGCAAACACCACCGCCATGCCGACGTAGCCCATGTAGAGCAGCGGCGGGTGGAAGATCATGCCCGGGTCTTGCAGCAGCGGATTGAGATCGCGGCCTTCTGGTGCGGCCGGAATCAGCCGCTCGAACGGATTTGAGGTGAGCAGCGTGAAGGCGAGGAACACCGCAGTGATGGCTGCCAGCACCACCAGTACGCGGGCAACCATGACATCGGGTAACTGCTTCGAGAATTGCGCCACGGCGGCGCTCCAGCCGGTGAGCATCAGCACCCACAGCAGCATGGATCCCTCGTGTGAGCCCCAGGTCGCGGAGATGCGGTATTGCAGTGGCAGCAGCGAATTGGAATTGGTCGCCACGTTGAGCACGCTGAAGTCGCCAGCGGCAAACGATTGCATCAGGCACAGAAACGCAAACAGCACCAGTGCAAACAGCAGCAGCGTTGCATTGCGGGCGAACGCCACCAGTGCCACACCGCGGCGCAGATTGGCAAAACCGGCGACGCCGGCACTGGTCAGGCAGACAAAAAATGCCAGAACGAGGGCGAAGTGACCGAGCTCGGGGATCATGAGGAGGGCGCCCGGGAAGGCGCTGGCGACTGCAGAACTCCTGATTTTATGGGGCCGCCATGAAGCGGACATGAAGCGGCGACACGGGCGGGGGACAAGATGTGCCCCTCACCACAGCGTGGTCATGGCAGGACAGCGCCGGCAAGTAAACTGCCCGCATGACTGATCCCGTTGTTCCCGGGTCGCTGGCCGCGCTGCAGGCGCGCTACGGCGAGCGTCACCGCTGGCTGTTGCTGCTTTCGCTGATGATTGGCACCATGGCGTCGGTGATGTCGTCGACGATTGTCAACGTCGCCATCCCCGACATGAGCCAGCACTTTGCGCTAGGGCAGGATCGCGCGCACTGGGTGAGCTCCGGCTTCATGGCGGCGATGACCGTGTCGATGCTGACCACGCCGTGGTTGCTGGCACGCTTCGGTTACCGCCAGACCTACTTGATCTGCATGTGGCTGTTGCTGCTGGGCGGCATCGGCGGCGGCTTTTCCAATCACTTTGGCTTGGTGCTGGTGGCCCGCGCCTGCGAAGGGCTCGCCGCCGGGGTGGTACAGCCCATCCCGGCCATCATCATCCTGCGCGCGTTTGCGCAGAACGAGCAGGGCCGCGCCAGCGGCATCTTTGGCATGGGCGTGGTGCTGGCACCGGCGATTGGTCCTAGCATCGGCGGTGTGCTGGTCGACTGGTTTGGCTGGCGCTCCATTTTTTTCATGGTGGCGCCGTTTTGCGTAGTGTCCATGTGGCTGGCCTACAAATTTGTGCCGATTACTGCGCCCGGCGGTGTGGCAGCTGATCGGGGCGGCGCGCCGCTGGACTGGATCGGACTGCTGCTGGCAACGGCCGGCACGCTGAGCCTGCTGAACGGGCTGGTTCACTTGCATGATGGTGCGCCCTTGCTGGCCGGCGGGTTGCTCGTGATTGCAACGCTGTCCTGCGCCGGTTTTGTGTGGTGGGAGCGCCGTATTGCCCGTGCGGGCAACACGACCGCTGGCGCGACCCGTGGTGCTGCTGCGCCGCTGATGAGCTTCGATCTGTTCGGCTATCGCCAGTTTGCGATGGGCACGGTGGTCGCCTTCATTTACGGCACCGCGCTGTTCGGCTCGACCTATCTGCTGCCGGTGTTCATGCAGCGGGGCCTTGTGCTCTCGCCCTCCTATGTCGGCACCATCCTGCTGCCGGCCGGATTCATTCTGGCCGGCACCATTGCACTGGTCGGGCGGCTGGCAGATCACCAGCCCGCGCACCGGCTGGTCAGCATCGGCCTGCTGCTGCTGGCCAGCTCTTTTGCGCTGATGGTGACGGTCAACACGACGACCAGCCTGTTCGTTCTGGTTGCCTGGGCGATCATTGGGCGTATCGGCCTCGGCTTCATCCTGCCGTCGCTCAACCTTGGCTCGATGCGCGGCGTTGATCGGGCGTTGATTCCGCAGGGTGCCAGCGTGATCAACTTCATGCGCATGCTGGGCGGTGCGATCGGTGTCAGTCTCTGCGGCATCCTGCTGGAATGGCGGCTGGCCGCGCATGGCGATTCGTTGACCGCACTGGCAACCAGCAGCGCGCGCCTTGATGCCTTCGATGAAGTGTTTTGCGTGGTTGCCGGGATCTGTGCGGTGGCGATCATTGCTGCGTGGCAGTTGCGCGAGCGGGCCACGCCAGCGCCACCTTCGGCGGACTGAAGATCAGCCAGCAGTCGCCAGTTTGAGCACCAGCGCGGCGCAATCGACCGGTGCTTCCATCGGTATCAGATGACCGGTCGGCAAGGCGTGGAAGCGCGGCGCGAATAGCCGCTCGTTTTCTGCGTAGCCCGCCATGCGCGTTTCTTCCGACTGGGTTCCGGCGATGTAGTGCACGGCAATCCCCTTGCGGCGGAGACGTTGCAGTGCATGGAACGCCGGGCGATGCACGACGTAGGCATAGATGTCGCGTTCAGTGTCACGCGGCACGCGCAATGTGACGCCGCCATTGGCGGCGGTGACAAGGGCGTGCGCAACGAAATCGTCGAGCACACCCGGCGCCCAGCGCTGTACGAACGCCTTGCCAGCGAAGAACTCGCGGGCCGCTGCGCGGCTCGGCCACTGGTCGCGCCGACGGGCGGCGATGGGAGCGGGTCCCGCACGATAGGCGAGCCCGGTGAGCTGGGAAAAGCTGAGCAGCTTGCCACGCCAGCCGGTCGGAATTGGCGAATCAATCAACACCACGGCCGCGACCGCCTCCGGGTGCCGTGCCGCCGCCTGCAAGGCAAGGTAGCCACCCATCGAGTGCCCGACCAGCACATGGCGGCTGCCCGCGCGTGGCTGTGTCAGCCCGAGAGCCTGATCCAGCATTGTCGGCCAGCGCCGATGCGCGGCACAGTCCGGTGCGCTATCGAGCACGGAAGGCGCGTGGACGTGTGCATGACGCTCCAATGCCGCAAAGAACTGGCGATAGACGCCTGACGGGTAACCGTTGGCGTGAAAGAACGTGAGGTGCAGGGAAGGCTTCAATTCAGTTCGGCGGATGAGGAGAGCGGCAATGTGCGTGACGCAACGTCTTCGTGTGCGCGCCGCGCCGCACACGCATCGCAGCGGATAGCGTAGAGGCGCAAACTGGAGTCAACCATCCAATCACTCCGCTTCGCCGTGCAACATCAACCTCGCATCAACCAGGCCGAGCAGACAACAAAAAACCCGCCCGGGTTGCCCCAAGGCGGGTTTTGCAGAGTAGCCTGGGCTTACTCTTTTTCGGCGATCACGATGACCTTGATCTCGCTCGTCACATCGGTGTGCAACTGCAGCTTGACGGCGGTTTCGCCGATGGTCTTGATCGGGCCGGATGGCATCAACACCATCGACTTGGTGACCTCGTAGCCCTGGGCGCGCAGCGCTTCGGCGACGTCAACGTTGGTGACCGAGCCGAACAGACGGCCGTCAACGCCGGCTTTCTGCGTCATCTTGAGCTCGACGCCGTTGAGCTTTTCGCCCAGTGCAGTTTGCACGGCGAGCTTCTCGGCGGCGACCTTTTCGAGGTCAGCACGACGGGCAGCGAGGTCGGCGATGTTCTTCTCGGTCGCGCGCTTGGCCTTGCCTTGCGGGATCAGGAAGTTGCGGGCATAGCCGTCCTTGACCTTGACGATGTCGCCGAGCAGGCCGACGTTCAATACTTTTTCAAGAAGGATGATTTGCATGATGAGGGTTCCTTCCGTCGATTACTCGTGCAGATCGCAATACGGCAGCAGCGCCAGGAAGCGGGCGCGCTTGATTGCGGTGGTGAGCTGGCGCTGGTAGCGGGCCTTGGTGCCCGTCACGCGGCCCGGCATGATCTTGCCGTTTTCCTGGATGAAATCCTTCAGCGTGTCGATGTCTTTGTAATCGATCTCTTTTACGCCAGCTGCCGTGAAGCGGCAGAACTTCTTGCGCTTGAAGAGGCTCGGTTGACGATCGCGCTTGGGGCGCTGGCCGAACTTGGGTTTGCCGAATGCCATGGTGTGCGCTCCCGTGCGTTAGGCTGCCGTCGCTGCTTCGGCAGCGTCAGCGGTGTTGAGGTTCTTGGCCTTTTCGCCAGCCATCATCGGCGACGGAGCCACTTCGGCGCCATCTTTCTGCACCGTCAGGTGGCGCAGCACGGCGTCGTTGAATTTGAACGCGGTTTCGAGCTCGACCAGCGTGTCGCGATCGCACTCGATGTTCATGCACACGTAGTGCGCCTTGTAGATCTTGTTGATCGGATAAGCCAGCTGGCGGCGGCCCCAATCTTCAAGACGATGGATCTTGCCGGTCTTGCCGGTCACCAGGGAGCGATAACGCTCGACCATCGTGGGCACTTGCTCGCTTTGGTCCGGATGGACGATAAAGACGATCTCGTAATGACGCATGGGTCATTTCCTTTCAGTCTATGGACAGTGGATGGCTTTCGCTGCAACGCAACCAAAGCCGCTCAAACTGACCCCCGGCGTTTGTTGTTGGCGCCTTGCTGATGGCCTGGCTATCGGATGAAAGCAGACCGCACACAAGACGTGTTTGCCGTGGAGCAGAGCCATAAATTATAGCCCGACCGGCGTTGGCGCGCCAGTGACGTCGCCCGCCTCAGACAATGCCGCGCAATTTGTCGCATCGCAATAAAACCACGATTTCCTTAGGGTTGCTCGGGACAAAATTGACTTGTGTCAATTCTGCAAATCGCCAACACGGAACAATGCCCAGACGATTCTTGGGCATCCGGCGGCCGCCAGCATCAGGCGGGCACTCACCGGGCACCATGCCGGCGTCCTGGCGGGTGACTACACCAGTGGGCGCAATCGACACGCGATCAAAGGAGTACGCATGTTCGCTCCCACCGAGCTTTACAACGACGGCAAGCACATCTGCATTTCATTCTCTGACCTGGTTGCCGAGGCCGGAGAGGCCGTGCAGGCCAACCAGTTTCTGGTGGTCGACAACGGCGATGACGCCCTGATCGATCCGGGTGGCAACATGACCTATCACGCGCTCTACATGACCATGTCGCGTTATGTGCCGCCGAAGAAGCTGCGCTACGTCTGCGCCTCGCATGCCGACCCGGACATCATTGCGTCGCTCGCGCGCTGGATCGGCGGCACCGACTGCCAGCTGGTCATTTCCAGCATCTGGTCGCGCTTCGCACCGCACTTCTGCACCGGCACCAGCACCGAGGGCCGCATCATGGCGATCAAGGACGAGGGCGCCATCCTGCCACTCGGCAAGAGCAGCCTGCACGTGATTCCGGCGCACTTCCTTCACTCGGAGGGCAACTTCCAGTTTTACGACCCCGTCGCCAAAATCCTGTTCTCGGGCGACCTCGGCGCATCGTTGATGCCGCCCAAGATCTGCGGCCAGCCAGTGCCCGACTTTGCCCGCCACATCCCGAACATGGAGGGCTTCCACCGCCGCTACATGGTGTCGAACAAGGTTTGCCGACTGTGGGCGCGCATGGTGCGCCAGCTCGACATCGAGATGATCGTGCCGCAGCACGGGCCGTTCTTCAAAGGCAAGGCAATGTGCAACCAGTTCATCGACTGGATCGACAACCTCTCCTGTGGCGTTGACCTCGTGTCCGAGGCCAACTACATGCTGCCGCAGTCGCGGGTCTAGGCCATTGGTGTGCCGTTTGGCGGCGCACGACGCGTCGCCACGGATAATCCGCCTCAATCAGCTTTTTGCCGAAATGCCCATTCAAATTGGGCTTGAAGCTCGAAACAACCTAAACTCGATAAATGGCGTAAATAGCCCTTACGCCCATTGAAATCTGGGTTTCATTGGAAAGTTGATAACCAAAATTGCCCGGTCGAGACGATTCGTCGCAATCGCCGCAGGCATCTGTCGCGGTTGAAATGTCTGGCGACGGACTAACATAGTCACTTACTGAACGCGTTTTGCGCTCACCACGATTTCCGGGCCCGACCTGGTTTCGACGGGAGTTCTGATATGCGCTTGGGGCATGTCGAGGGGTAGCTCCTCGTAAATCCGCTGCAAAGCAATTTAATTGCAAACGATAGCTTCTACGGCGAAAGCCGTCTCGCAGCCTAATTAAAAACTAGGTTCGAGTGTTGCAGCAGGGGACGTGGACTCTGCGCCGAGCCGGGCAACTGGTAAAGCAGCAACATCATCTTCCCACGGGTAGGGTGCGTGAGTGTCTGCGGCGCGCATCCGAAATCAAGCGGGCTGGCTGGTGGCGAGGGTGCTCATGCTCGCGTCAACGGCAAGATCAAATCACTGAGCTAAGCATGTAGTCCTGACCATCGATGGCTTTCGGACGCGGGTTCAATTCCCGCCGGGTCCACCACTATTGAAGCCCCAACTGTTCTCAGTTGGGGCTTTTTCTCGTCTGTTGCCGACAGTTCCCGCGTGTTTGCGCGGGTTCATGCGGACACCTGCGGACTTCGCCGGTTGCCTGTCTGGCCCGTTCTCGGCCGCTTTTCGCTCTCTCCTGGCCATTCTTCTCCCGGGCTTCGCTCTCCGCGAATGGCCCGGAGTCCGCAAAGGCACAGTTCAGCACCCTTTCAAATCAACGGGTTACGCGCGGACGGTTCAAGCGGTTGGATCGCGGCATTGCCTACCCGGAGGGGAACTGCCGCGGCCAGGAGGCTGTCCGTTCCGACCTTACCGCCTTGGCTCGACAGCAGCGGCCCGCTGAATCTGCTCGAACAGACCCTGCGCGGCCTGCTTGGCAGCCGCATCTTGCTCGGCGCTGATAGGGGCGAGATCTATGCCGTCGCGGCCCGCTGCATAGGCGGGACCGCCGACATCATCGTCGTAGTCCGAGCCGTCCTCGTTGATCGCGTAGTAAGCGTCCTTGGACAGGTCCGTGCCGACTAGCCTGGACAGATACACCCAAGTCCAGCACCGAGCCAGATCTCCTTGATCGTGCTCCTCGATCAGGCGGAGCATGGCGTCCGTGTCCCCATTCTCGGCAGCCACGGTAAGCCAGTGCTTCGCATCAGCCACGCGCCCCAGTCGCTCGGCAATCTCGGCAATGGCCGATGGATCTGCACCAACATCGTGACGCGGCCGCTCGAAGAATGACGGGTCACCAAAGCGTTCCGCCAAGTCGAGGAGCGCATGTTGATTGCCGAGTCGACCAGCCTCGCGAAGATGGCTGGCGTACTTGTTCGCTTGAGTGAGTCGAGCCGCATGGGCCTCTGCCCACTCCTTTTCCACGCCTGTCAGCACACGACCCTGTTGTGCCTGGGAGTGCCAGTAGGAGCTTCCCGCCCCCCGGTCGGTGTCGTCATCGTCGTCGGGGGCATGGATCAGCGCCAGGGCGTAGTGAGCGAGAGCGTTGCCTTTGCTGGCCGCTGCCTCCAACCCATCGAGCATGAGCGGTGCGATAGCAGCCTCGTCACCATCTGCCCATCGGGCACCAAGCCGATCGTCCTGCTCGTCGCCGAACTGCTCGGGGTCGTCATCAGCCGGATCGTCGTCTAGGCTGGACCAATCCCCTCGCAGTTGGCTGATCAACGCCGAAATCTGCACGGCGCCAATCTGGCGCTCTGCCAGGAAGGACCCTAGGGCAACACTGAACAAGTCCACCGTAGAGCTGTAGCGACGTTATGAATGTATGAAGCAACAGACTCTAGCTGCAGCGGCCGATCAAGGTGCCGGATTTGAACAGTACCGGCGCGCAACCAAGCGCGACGTGTTCCTCGCAACGATGGAGCAGATCGTGCCGTGGTCCGAACTGTGCGCCGTCATTGAGCCGCACTATCCCAAGCCGGGCAATGGGCGCCCGCCGGTTGGGCTGGAGCGCATGCTGCGCATGTACTTCGTGCAGCACTGGTTCAACCTGGCAGACGAGGCCTGCGAGGAGGCATTGCTGGACAGCACGGCACTGCGCCGCTTTGTGGGTATCGACCTTGGCCGCGAGCGCGTGCCCGACGGCACGACGCTGTTGAAGTTCCGCCGTCTTCTGGAGCAGCACAAGCTGGGCGAGCAACTGTTTGCCACGGTCGGTCGGGTACTGCAGGAGCGGGGGCTGAAGGTAGGTACGGGCACGATTGTGGATGCCACCATCATCGGCGCCCCGAGTTCGACGAAGAACGCCGAGAAGGCGCGTGATCCCGAGATGTGCCAGACGAAGAAGGGCCAGCAGTGGTACTTCGGCATGAAGATGCACATCGGGGTGGACAGCCGCACAGGGCTGACGCACAGCGCGGTGGTGACTGCGGCGAACGTGCACGACAAGCACCCGCTGCCTGAGCTGCTGCACGGAGCCGAGCGGCGCGTGTACGGCGACAGCGCCTATGCCAGCCAGAAGGAGTTGATCAGCTCGAAGGCGCCACAGGCGCGGGACTTCACCAACCAGCGGGTGCGCAGCGGTGGCGAGATAGACGAAGTCGAGCGGGCGAAGAACCGCAACAAGTCCAGGGTGCGCGCCCGTGTGGAGCACGTGTTCGCGGTGGTCAAGCGGCTGTGGGGCTTCAGCAAGGTGCGCTACCGTGGCTTGGCGAAGAACGCGACGCGCTCGTTCGTGGCGCTCGGTCTGGCCAACATCTACCTGGCGCGCAAGCGCCTGATGGCATGAGTGCGCCCGCAGTGGGCGTAAAGCACGCCCGTGGGGCCGATACGGCACTCATTGGAGCGAAATCGGACCACTGCGGCCCAAAAATCTCGTCGTGCGTAACTTTGACTCGCCGCACTCACCGTCACCATTGAAATCAATGGCTTGTTCAGCGTTGCCCTAGTGCAGAGACGCTTCTCCACCAAGTGCAAATGATGCGTCTTGTTCGATCATAGGCGAACTATCGCTTGAGCTACCAAGGTGGGACCAGTGTGATCGAGTTCATGTCGATGGCAAGGATTTCGGTTCATCGGACCGCGCGCATTTGTTGCTCCGGTTCGATCGCGCTTCTTCGAACCGATTTACCAAGTAGAGCTTGCTGCTACACGGGTCTGGCAGTCGATGCGTTTGCAAGTGACTACCTCAAATATGCAATCGATTCAGGGGCTGATCATATTTTGCGCCGGTGCGCCATCTTCAAATGACCTAGTTTGCATTCGTTTATCAATACCAAACACAAAGTTCTTATTTTAAAAAGACACGGTTTATGTAATACTTTCGCTAATTAATAACTGCTGCCCAACGGCTTGACTAATGCCGCCAAGAAAAGCCGGCGCAACGAGTGACAACTATCGGAACCATAGCAATGCTCACCTCAACAAATAGGACTCAGACGATAGTTGCTGGCAGCGCCCTGCTGTTAATCGTTGCGCTCGCCTGCGCTGCTGCGAAGTCACTGCTCTTGTTCGTGGTCGTGGCGTATGTAATGTTCGCTTGCTGGTACATCACAAAACCGGAAGTACCGCCCCCCCAAAACAGGCGACCCCGCATCGCCCGGTCAACAGGAGTACCTGCCGCCGGCCAAGCATTTGCCTGGATCGACAGCCGATGGAGCGATTTGGAGCCGTTTGACCGCAACGAAATGGGCTTCGACGATTCGCCCGACGACTTTCCCGTTAGACACATCGCGCTCGCGGGCAATCTTGCCGGTTACATTGATTGCGGTTGTGATCCAAGTGGAATGGGTATTCACGTAGACGACGCGACGGATTTAGAAGTGGCCCCACATTTCAAGACAGCAGGATAAGTGGAAACTCGGATAGCAAATGACGCGGCGGAAGCCGCGAGAAAGACTATTCGATGTCAACGAAGAAGAGCAGCGCAATTCGGCGCCAGCGGCGCAAGCTCACACCGGAATTCAAAGCCAGGGTTGCCCTGGCAGCGCTGCGGGAGGACGCAACGACAGCCGAGTTGGTGGCACGTTTTGACGTTCACGCCAACCAGATCAGCGAATGGAAGAAGCTATTGCTGGAGCGCGCCACACTCGCCTTTGGCGGGAGCACGACGCTGGCCGCTGGCGACGACGAAGCGCTCGTCAAGGCCCAGACCAAGATTGGGCAACAAGCCTTGGAGATTGATTTTTTAGAACGCGCGCTCACCAAGGTCGGATTGCTGAGCGCCGGGAAATGATCGACCGGACGCACAAACTATCGCTGACGCGGCAGGCCACGCTGGTTGGCATCAGCCGCTCGGCGGTGTACTACCAGGCCGTGGCGGTCTCCGAGCGCGATCTGGCGCTGATGCGGCGCATCGATGAGCTGCATCTGGAGCAGCCGTTCTGGGGCTCGCGGGGCCTCTTGCGCATGCTCAGGCGCGACGCATCGATCAAGCCCTGGATCGAGCAACAACCCTTGGGGCGCAAGCACGTCGCCACCCTCATGCGGCGCATGGGGATTGAGGCGCAGTGTCCAAAGCCCGGCACCAGCAAGCGAGGGCGTGGCCCCCGGCACAAGGTGTTCCCCTACCTGCTCGGCAGCATCAACTTCGAACAGATGGACGCCAACACGGTCTGGGCGCTCGACACCACCTACATCCCGATGCGTCACGGCTTCGCCTACCTCACCGCCGTGATCGACGTGGCCAGCCGCCGAGTGCTCGCGCACAAGCTCTGCACCACGCTGGAGGCGTATCACGCCGTCGAGATCGTCGAGCAGGCGATCCATCGCTTCGGTACGCCCGAGATCGTCAACACCGATCAGGGCAGCCAGTTCACCGCGCTCAAATTCGTTGAGGCGATCACGACGCGCAACATCAAGCTATCGATGGACGGTAGGGGGGCGTGGCGCGACAACGTCTTCGTCGAACGCTTCTGGCGAACAATCAAATACGAGCGCATCTACAAGCGTGCCTACGATACGGTGAGCCAGGCACGCGCCGACGTGGCTGAGTACATCGACTGGTACAACGAGCAGCGACCGCACACTTCCAACGAAATGGAGCAGACGCCGAAACAAGCCTACGACAATTCACGGGAGAAACTGGCGGCACGGAGCTTGAAGGCGGCTGCGTAGAATGAAGCGAACCGGCGTGCTCCGCGTTACCCACGGCGCGCGCGAAACGTGCTCTATACGACGAGTTTTCGCGCGCGCCGTGGATAACGCTACGCTCTCAACCCACCCTCCGAGTTCCACTTATCTTTCGGGGTTTGTTGTCTTGACGAATGGGGCCACTTCTTTTCGACCCGATGGGCTATGACCATGGGGTACACACGGAATTCGACGATCACCTGTTCCGCGACTTCATAGATTCCGGAAATCAAATCGACACCGATTGGCTGTCAACCCCCTGCTGGGAATCGATCTAAAAACGGAAATCCCACCTGCGGCGTCTAGAGCTGCGGCTTCGCCCAGCAAGGGAGGCGTATCCGCCAATGTGAGGCGTTACCGCTCAAGGGACGCCTTGCGGCGTTGCAGAAGGGAGCCCTTGAGGGCGATGGTGCTCGCTAATCGGAAAACAGGCCCACCCACCTGACTGAAATCAAACGCAATCAATGTCAGCAAGATACTACGCCGCTAGTCAACTGTGCGCGGAAGAAGGCAATACCATTGGATTCCGCCATAGTTTCTATTGATCAACGGCAACGGGAACCGTAGCAGGGGATCAAACGTCAGTGCGTGTGTACGTGATGAGCATCAGGTACATGCGGATGGGAGTGCGTTTGCGCCCGATGAACGTGCGGATGCGAATGTCGAGTGCCTGGCGCTATCGGGCCGTCGTGTGTGTGATCATGGTGATCGTCCTCGGGACCATGCACGTGGCTGTGCGTGTGTGACAAGGCTTCATGATCGTGCACGTGGGCATGCTGCTCGGACAGATGCAACCACACACCGATGGTCATCAACATCCCTGCCACTACCAGCGACGCGGTGACAGCTTCGTCAAGCAGCAGCAGGGACAGCGCCGCGCCGAGAAACGGCGCCACGGCAAAGTACGCCCCAGCCCGCGCGGTGCCAAGATGACGCAGCGCGATGATGAAAAGCACCAGACTTACACCGTAGCACGCAAAACCGAGTACAGCGGCGGCACCTACGGCCGACGCAGCCGGTATCGTTGCGCCCGTTGCCAACGCAATCACGAGATTGGTGGTGCCCGCCACCAGTCCCTTGACCATGGCGATGAAGGATGCGTCATTCAGCGCTACTTTGCGTGTGAAATTGTTGTCGAGTCCCCAGCCGAGGCATGCCCCCACGACGGCCAACGCTGACAGCCAGTTGCCCCCGACGGTTTCTCCCCAACCGAGCACGATGCCACCAGCGACGATACAGACCAGACCGAGCGCAACTCGACCATCCACGTTCTCCTTGAAAACGACCCATGCAATCACGGCAGTGAGAACAGCTTCAGCGTTGAGCAGTAGCGACGCGCCAGATCCTGTCATGCCCAGCAAACCAAATACCAGTAGTACCGGTGCAACGATACCGCCCAAGAGCACCGCGAGCAGCAGCCAACGCCAATCGGTTCGACTCAGCGTCGGCGTTTTTGACCGCGTTACCCTACGCGCGAGGTAGAGGCCGATACCTGAGCCTAGATACAGCAGCGCGGCTAACAACCACGGTTCGATCTGCGCAAGTAGCAGTTTGGCAAACGGCGTGCTGGCCCCAAACAGCGCCGCAGCGAATAGCGCGCCGGCAACGCCGATTTGTCCGGTTCTCATAATTCAATGCTCCGCGTGGCAGGCACACGCCTCGCCGTGCGCCGCAGAAACCAACTCGTGCAGGATGCCACATTCCTTTGTTGAATGCGGCTCGTTGCATTGGCGACGCAATGCTGTCAGTTGTTTCTCCAGCGCTCGCATGCTCTTCAAGCGCGCCTTGACGCGACCGATTTGCTCATCGACAAGAACATTGATGTCGCCACAGTCCGATGCCGGTCGATCCACGAAATTGAGCAATCGCGTGATGTCTGCCAGCGGCATGTCGAGCGCCCGACAGTGGCGAATGAACGCTAAGCGCTCAAGATGCGGCTTGCCGTAGCTGCGATAGCCATTGGCCTCACGCGCCGGTGGCGGCAACAGGCCTGACTTCTCATAGTAGCGCACGGTTTCTACGTCTACGCCAGTCGATTCTGCAAGTTCACCGATGCGCATGGCTGCCTTTTTACAGAGGATGGTTCGATCATCAAATTTTACGCTTGACTCTGTAGCGGCTACAGGGTTTTTAATGCGATCATCCTGTCGATGTATCGGCCTCGCTATGTCTTCCGCCAAAATTCCTGAAACCCAGACGAGCTGCGAAAGTTCCGTCTGTTGTGATGTTCCTTCACCGGTCGAATTGACGAATCCATTGCTTGCTGTTGCTTCACCGCGGAGCACCCTTTGGCGAATTTCTACGATGGATTGCGCGTCGGAGGAAGGTGAGATTCGGCGAGCGCTGGAGCCAATTGCGGGCATTCGATCCTTGTCATTTCAGCTCCGAGCGCGAACGCTCGCGATTGATGCGGACGATGCTGCGTTGCAACCCGCGCTTGAAGCAATTCGTAAGGCAGGCTTCTCTCCGCAGCCTGTCGCCGACGGGACGCGTCAAACTAGCGCTGACAACGCAGCCGGCGACCAGTCGCATGCTGAACACGATCATCACGACCATGACCACAGCAGTGAATCGGGAAGTGGCTGGTCAGAAGTGACGCGCTACTTCGCGGCACTCGCCTTCGCAGTCGCAGCCGAAGCGCTTTCGTACTTTGCGCCCGATACCATACCGTGGAAGGCCACAGGCATGCTGCTTGCCGCTGTTGCCATCGGGTTGGCGGGACTATCCACGTACAGCAAAGGCTTTGGCGCGCTTCGGCATGGTCGGTTGAACATCAATGCCTTGATGACGGTCGCCGTCACCGGTGCTTTCCTGATTGGCCAATGGCCAGAAGCCGCTATGGTCATGGCGTTGTACGCGATAGCCGAACTGATTGAAGCCAGGTCGGTGGATCGTGCGCGCAATGCCATTAAGAGCCTCATGGCGCTCGCCCCGGAAGAATCAGATGTTAAGCAGGCGGACGGCAGCTATGCGCGCATGCTGTCGAGCGCTGTGCCGCTCGCCGCGCTCGTTCGGGTGAAACCGGGTGAACGGATTCCGCTGGACGGTGTGATTGTCAGCGGCAACAGTGCGATCAACCAGGCACCGGTGACGGGAGAAAGCATCCCGGTCGACAAGCAACCCGGTGACACCGTATTCGCAGGCACGATCAATGAGACGGCAACGCTTGAACTCAAGATTACCGCCGTGGCGAGCAACAGCACCTTGGCGCGCATCATTCACGCAGTCGAGCAGGCACAAGGCACACGTGCGCCGACGCAGCGCTTTGTTGATCGCTTCGCTGCTATCTACACGCCAGCCGTTTTTGCACTTGCACTGGCAGTCGCGCTCCTCACACCGTGGCTACTCGGTTGGACGTGGACGCTCGCCGCCTACAAAGCGCTCGTGCTGCTGGTGATTGCCTGCCCGTGCGCGTTGGTGATCTCGACCCCAGTGACCGTCGTGAGCGCACTCGCAGCGGCGGCGCGACGCGGCATTCTGATCAAAGGCGGCACATACTTGGAAGCGGCGCGCAACCTCAAAGCCATTGCGCTCGACAAAACTGGCACTGTCACGGAAGGCAAACCCAAGCTCGTTGCGTTTGAAATGTTGACGGAGAGCCATTCGCGAGAAGCCACAGCAACGCTCGCGCATAGTCTCGCCGCGCAATCGGATCATCCGGTGTCCAAGGCGGTTGCAGCAGGCTTGGAGGCGACGTCACAAACCGTCGAAACGTTCACTGCGATTGCCGGTCGTGGCGTCAGCGGCATCATTGATGGCGAACAGTATTGGCTCGGCAATCATCGTTTGATCGAGGAGCGCGGCATCTGCAGCCCTGCGATTGAAGCCAAGTTACAGGAACACGAACGTCAGGGCCGCACAGTGACCTTGCTCGCGACCGATAAGGCGGTGATCGCACTGTTGGCGGTCGCCGACACGATCAAAGCTTCATCGAAGCAGGCGGTGGCTGAATTGATTGCCTTGGGCGTCACACCGGTCATGCTTACCGGCGACAACGCTGCCACCGCGAGCACCGTCGCGGGTCTTGCCGGAATCAAAGACGCCCGAGGCAATTTGTTGCCGGAAGACAAGCTCAAGGCGATTCAAGAGATGCAGCGACAATACGGCGCAACGGCCATGACGGGCGACGGCATCAACGATGCACCAGCGCTGGCTCAGGCCGACATTGGTTTCGCGATGGGCGGGGCTGGCACCGACACCGCGATGGAAGCCGCTGACATCGCCGTGATGAACGACGATCTGCGCCGTATCCCGGAAACCATTCGCTTGTCAAAGCGAACCCATGCCATTTTGTGGCAGAACATCACGCTCGCACTCGGCATCAAAGTCGTGTTCATGGGACTCGCGCTGTTCGGTAATGCGACGATGTGGATGGCTGTGTTTGCTGATATGGGCGCGAGCTTGCTGGTCGTGTTCAACGGCTTGCGGCTGTTGCGCACGCCGGAACTTTCACGGAAGTCATTACACTAATCCATCATGCGTCGGTTCATTACCCTGTTATTGCTGTGCGTCCTGCCGTTCCAGTTTGTGCTGGCGGCTTCGGTCGACGCCACTGAGCACGCCACTGGCGGACACCGTTATCATGACAACGCATTTCACTCGCATGACGTTGCCGCAGAAGCTTCAGCAGGTGCATTGGACACGGACGATTCCGCATCTCGCGCTCACGGCGAATGCGGCATCTGTCACTTCTTCCATTCGCCCGCCATGATTGAAGCACGCGCTGATTTTGAGCGAGCGGAGATTGTTGCGGCCATTAGCCCCAACGGACGCGAAAAGCATCATCGCAGCGCGATTAGCGAGCGCCCGGAGCGCCCCAACTGGTCTTGCCTCGTCTAGCCGACGAGGACGTTACTCATTCACAGTCCTGACGCATTGGCGTCAGACGTTTTAGCCGTTTTCCTCGTCGGTTCCCACCTGATCATTTTTTGATTCCGGAGAACCGAATATGTGCCTTTTTCCCCGAGCACCTGTGGGGGCCCGATCCCTGCTGGTCATCGCCATGTGCGCCAGCATTGCCGCGCTGCCTGTGGCTGCACAAAACGCGCCACCCGTGCCAACTGGTGTGACCGCGTCCGCAGCGTCAATATCGATTGCCGAGGCCTTTCAGCTTGCGTTGGCGCAGCAACCGTGGACGCTGGCAGCGAGCGAGCGTCAGCGCGAACTGCAAGCGCGTGAAGCGCTCGCCGATTCGTGGCTGGCCGACAGCCCGACCATTGCCTCTGGCCTCAAAACGGGCAACCGCGACGGCGCACGCGAACTCGAAGTCGAAATCAGTGCGCCGATTGCCACCGCTTCACGGCGTTCACTGCAACGCGCCAGCGTGCGCGGTGAGTCTTCTGTCTACACCGCCAACCTTGCGCAACTTTCGCTCAAGCTGGCGGGCGAGGTGCGAGATGCCTACTGGGCGGTGCAGCTCGCGGCAAGCGAGTTGGTATTGGCAGATGATGAGGTCAAACGCTCTGAGGTTGTTGCGGCTGATTCCGCACGGCGAACTGCTGCGGGCGACTCTGCCCGCGTGGACACGCTGCAAGCGGACCTGAATGTGCAAACGCTGCGCTCGACACGCGTGGAAGTGGAGCAACGCTTGCTCGTCGCGCGGCAGGTTTTACGTGGGTTGATCGGCGATGCGGCCAGTCGCGGATTGTCGGATCGGGCGGAGGCACGCGACGGGAGCGCGCAGCAGATTCGTGACGAGCATCCAGCGCTGTTGCTGGCCACTCAAACGTCACAGCTTGCGCGAGCGAAGTTGAGCGAAGCTTCTGGCTTGACCAATGGCGCGCCCACGGTGTCGTTCGCGCTGACTAATGAACGCAGCAACGGTGGTGGCAACGCGTCCACTGCGCGTATCGGCATCTCGGTGCCGTTCGGTGGATCGCAGCGCGCAGCCCCGCGCATCGCACAGGCGAGCGCGGAACTAGCCGAAGCCCAAGCCAGCATCCCGCTGCAGCGCCAACATTTGCAGGCGGAGGCGGCAAGTGCGCAAGCCGCAGTGACAAGCGCAGAGCGTCGCATCAGCGCACTGACCGAGCGCGAGCGGCTGGCGAATGAAGTCGCAACGCTTTATGCCAAAGCCTATCGCCTGGGCGAGCTGGACTTGCCAACGCGCTTGCGCGCGGAGGGCGAACGCGCGAACGCCAGTCTGGCGCTCAGCCGCGCCCGCATCGAACTCAAACACGCGATCTCGCGTGTCAATCAATCTCTGGGACTGTTGCCATGATTTTCTCTTCTGTAGTCAAAGTAAGCGCCGCTGCCGCAGGCGTCTTATTGGTTTCTCTGGCGATGGCGGTAGAAGGCCATGACCACGGTGACGCCAAGCCCTCCGCATCTGGCCCTGCGCTGCCGCGTTTCACTGTGCAATCGGATTTATTTGAAGCGGTCGGTGTGCTCGGCAAGGACGAACTGGTGGTCTACATCGACCGCGCTGCAACGAACGAACCGGTGGTCAATGCCACGGTTGAGCTTGCGAGCACCGGCATCAAGCAGGTTGGTAAATTCGAAGCGAAGCTCGGCGAGTATCACTTTGACGCGAAACCGTTCGCAAAGGCGGGCGAATATCCGATAACGCTAACGGTAAAAGCGGGCGCGGATAGCGATTTGCTCACCGGGGACTTCGATATTCATGGCCCAGCCGCTGCCACTGCTGCAACCAGCGTGCAATCGCACGGCTGGCAACGCACGGCGCTTTGGGGTGGAGGCGGGCTTATTGCCACTCTGCTGTTGTTCTTAGGCGCTCGACGCTTTGTCGCAAACCGCCGCAACGGCCGCAATCGTATGGGAGCGGCAGCATGAACTGGCGCAAATTATTGACGATAGCCTTTGTTCCTTTGCTGATCACGATGTCCACACCGCTCAAGGCAGGTGAAGGCCACGACCACGGCGACAGTGGTCCCGCAACCAACGCGGGCGGCCCCCAACGGCAACCCGACGGCAGCGTGTTTCTGCCGAAGCCTGCGCAGCGACAACTTGGTGTGCTCACCATGCTCGCCGCAGTCGCAGATTTGCCCCGTACGACGGAACTCGCGGGCAAAGTCATGATGGATCCGAATGCGGGTGGCAAAGTGCAGCCGACGATTGCCGGTCGCATTGAACCCGGCCCGCGTGGACTGCCAAGCGCAGGGCAGACTGTGCGCAAAGGTGAAGTGCTGGCCTATGTGATTCCATCGTCCGGGCAGATTGAGCGCTCCAACCAGACTGCGCTGATTGCGGAGTTGCGCGGTAACAAGGCGCTGGCTGAGAAGCGACTGGCACGACAGAGGGAACTGGCCGACACCATTCCGCGCAAGGAAATTGAGGCCACAGAAAACGAAATCGCCAGCCTCACGGCGCGTGCGAATGCGCTGGGCAGTGGGCTCACCAGTCGTGACACACTGGTTGCGCCGATCAGCGGCGTCATCGCATCGGCCAGTGTGGTGAGCGGTCAGGTGGTTGATGCGCGTGAGGTGCTGTTTGAGGTGATTGACCCGACTCGCCTGCGTATCGAAGCAATCGCGTTTGACCCTGCGATGGCCGCAGACATTGGCGCGGCAACGATTGCCATCGGCGACAAACGGGCGACGCTGACCTTTGTCGGTGCAACGCGGTCACTTCGCGAGCAGGCATTGCCGTTGATATTCAAAGCCAATGATGCGTCGCTATCGATGCTGGCCATCGGGCAACCAGTGCGCGTGTTTGTGCAGAGCAAAACAAAAGTGAACGCGATTGCGGTGCCTGTCTCATCGCTCATGAAGAGTTCATCGAACCAGACCATCGTCTGGGTGAAAACCGCGCCGGAGAAATTTGAACCGCGCGTGGTGATGACGGAGGCGCTTGACGGCATGTCGATCGCGGTGACGGCTGGTTTGAAGGCGGGTGATCGTGTTGCTACGCGCGGCGCAACGCTGATCAATCAAGTACGTTGATCGGGGCTAAACACAATGTTTAACTGGCTCCTAAAAAGCAGCCTGAGCAACCGCTTGCTGGTGATGATCAGCAGCGTGGTGCTCATGGTGTACGGCGCATTCACCCTGTCAAAGATGCCGGTGGATGTGTTTCCTGATTTGAATAAACCGACAGTCACCATCATGACTGAATCGGGCGGCATGGCCGCTGAAGAGGTGGAACAGCTCATCACCTTTTCGCTGGAAACCACGATGAACGGCTTGCCCGGCGTGGAGACGGTGCGTTCAACCTCTGGCTCCGGGCTCTCGTTTATCTACGTCACCTTCAACTGGAGCACCGATATTTTTCGTGCTCGACAAATGGTGTCGGAGCGGCTCTCATCCATGGAAGAAGGCCTGCCCGCAGGTGTGATTCCGCGCATGGGGCCGATCAGCTCGATCATGGGCGAGATCATGCAGATCGCGATCCCCATTGATGTCGCAAAAATCTCACCGATGGCTGTGCGCGAGTATGCCGACTGGGTGCTGCGACCGCGATTGATGGCGATTCCCGGTGTGGCGCAGGTGATCCCGATTGGTGGCGAAGTGCGGCAGTATCAGGTGCAGCCCAACACGCTGCGTATGGCGCAACTCGGTATCACGCATGAGCAGATCGAGGCTGCGCTCAAAGGCTATTCGTCCAATACCTCGGGTGGCTTTCTCGAAATCAATGGCCGCGAGTATCTGATCCGCAATCTGGGGCGAACCTCGGCGCTTGAGGACTTGCGAAATCTCGCAATCACGGCGAAGGACGGTCAGCCAATCCTGCTGCGGCAGATTGCCGACGTTGCCTTCGCGCCAGCGATCAAACGCGGCGACGCGGGCTTCGAGGGCAAACCGGCGGTGATCCTTGGCATTCAGAAACAACCGACGGCCGACACTATCGGGCTCACGCGAAACATTGAAACCGCGTTGGCGGAAATGAAGAAAACATTGCCAGTGGGATTGAGCGAACCGAAGGTCACGTTCCGTCAGGCAAGCTTCATCGAAAGCTCGATCAATAACCTGAACGGCAAGCTGATAGCCGCCTCCGCTTTCGTCGCGGTGATTTTGTTCGTGTTTCTCGGAACAGTTCGCACGACTGTGATCGCGCTCACCGCCATCCCCGTTTCCATCTTCATCACCGCGCTCGTGTTCAAGTATTTCGGCTTGTCGATCAATACGATGACACTGGGCGGACTGGCGATTGCCATCGGCGGTCTGGTGGATGACGCGGTGGTCGGCGTGGAAAACGTGTTGCGACGTTTAAAAGAGGATCGCATCAAGCATCCCGAGCATCGAATGAACCCGGTGGAGATCGTCGTGCGCGCCACGATGGAGGTGCGCTCGGCGATTCTGTACGCCACGATCATCATCGTGCTGGTGTTTGTGCCACTGTTTGCGCTGCCGGGCATGGAGGGTCGACTGTTCGTACCGCTGGGCATTGCCTTCATCGTGTCCACACTGGCCTCACTCGTCGTTTCCGTCACAGTGACGCCAGTGCTCTCCTACTACCTGTTGCCGCGCATGAAGTCGCTGGATCATGGCGACACGAAGTTTCTGGTGTGGCTCAAGCGCAGTTACAGAGGGGCGCTCATCGGCGTGCTTTCGCGTCCGCGTGCTGCGCTGACAACCGGCGCGGCGACCATCCTTCTGGCAGCCGCCACTGTACCGTTCTTCGCCACGACCTTTCTGCCGCCCTTCAACGAGGGCACGCTGCTGATTGGCATGCGCCTCAATCCGGGCGTGACGCTGGCAGAAACCTCCGCGCTAGCCAGGCAGGCCGAGGTGCTCATAAAGCTTGTGCCGGAGGTTACGCACGTCGGTCGTCGCAGCGGTCGCGCGGAGCTGGATGAGCATGCCGAGGGCGTGCATGTGAGTGAGCTGGATGTGGGCCTGAAGGCCGCAGGCGAACTCACTCGCAGCATGGATGCGGTCAAGGCCGACATCCGGTCAAAACTCGTGAATTTTCCGGTAGCCATTGAGATTGGGCAGCCGATTTCGCATCGCATTGATCACATGCTCTCCGGCGTCCGTTCGCAAATTGCGATCAAGCTGTTTGGTGACGATCTCGATGTGTTGCGTGGTCAGGCGGATGTGTTGCGCGCAAAGCTTGCTGCCATTCCGGGACTCGCCGATCTTGCGATTGAAAAACAGGTGCTGGCACCGCAGATCAAGGTACGCGTTGATTACGCAGCTGCCGCGCGCTATGGCGTGCCGACGCCGCAAGTGCTCGCCACGCTGCAAAGTCTGGTTGAAGGCGAAAAGATTGTGCAGATCGTGGAAGGCGGTCGTCGTTTTGCGCTGGTTGTCAAACTGCCCGAGTCAGCGCGCACGATGGAAGGTTTGGGCAATATCCTGATCGAGACGCCGACGGGACGCATTCCGCTATCAAAAATCGCGACGATTGAAGACAGCGACGGCCCGAACCAGATCAGTCGCGACGATGGCAAACGCCGCATCGTCCTTTCGGCGAACGCACAGGGGCGCGCGCTGTCCGAGGTCGTAGCCGACATCCGCAAAGTGGTCAACGAATCGAAGTTGCCGGAGGGCTATTTCGTCACGCTCGGTGGCCAGTTTCAGGCGCAGGAGGAGGCGTCGCGTCTGGTCGGCCTGCTGTCCATCGTGTCGCTGATCCTGATGTTCGTCGTGCTCTACAGCCGTTATAAAAGCTCGACGCTGGCGCTGCTCATCATGGCCAACATTCCGCTGGCGCTAGTCGGCGCGGCGCTTGGACTGTGGCTTTCAGGGCAGCCACTGTCGATTGCGGCGCTGATTGGCTTCATCACCCTGGCGGGCATCTCGGTGAGGAACGGCATCCTGAAGGTCAGCCATTACATCAACCTGATGCGTTTCGAGAATGAGGCGTTTGATCAGAAGATGATCGTGCGCGGCTCGCTGGAGCGGCTGGCTCCGGTACTGATGACGGCGCTTGTCACTGCGTTCGCACTGGCTCCGCTGTTGTTTGAAGCTGAGCAACCGGGCACCGAAATTTTGCATCCGGTGGCGGTGGTCATCTTCTCGGGCCTCATCAGCTCGACGCTGCTCGACACTTTTTTGACTCCCGCGATGTTCTGGCTGTTTGGTCGTCAGTCCGCTGAACGCCTTGTAGCGGACAGCGATTCCGAAGCACTCTAGTTTTTTTGCCCACGAAGAAAGGAAACATCATGAAACATACAACCCGACTGATCACACTGGCGGCATTGACGCTGGGCGTCGCAATTACACCCGCCGCCTTCGCCGCAGGCAACCACGATCACTCGCCGAAGCACGGCGGCATCGTGGCCGAAGGCAAAGCGTTCGACGCCGAGCTGGTCGCCAAGCCAGACCTGATCACCGTGCACTTCAGTGACCATGGCAAACCGATGATGACGAAGGGCGCGAAAGGCAAGATCACGCTATTGACGGGAGCCGACAAGACGGAGGTCGAACTGATGCCCGCAGGTGACAGCCGCATGGAGGCGAATGGCAAATTCAACCTGAGCGCTGGCACCAAAGCGGTTGCAGAAATTACGCTCGAAGGCCGAAAGCCCAGCACGGTACGTTTCGCCATCAAATGAGCGAATAGAGTGCGTTTTGAGTAACAGCCGCCCGGCGGTACCGCTTCAGGTTGCCTTTGTAACTATCGCTACACTCTTCACAAAATGCCACTACTGAATGTCCTGAGTTATGCAGCCATTCCGGTTGTAGCCGTAGTTGCAGGAGGTATTCTGTCGTCGCTGCGGCCACCCGGTGCGGCGATGCGCAGTGCCGTGCAGCATTTTGCTGCGGGTGTGGTCTTCGCTGCACTCGCAACCGAGTTGCTACCCGAAGTCATGCATCGCCGGTTACCGCTGCAAACAATAGGCGGCTTTGCGCTGGGCGTCGTGGTGATGCTTTTACTTAAAGCATTCACCGAGAAAAAATCAGAGGGTGCAGATACGGTCACAACCGGATTGCCGACGACACTCCTCATAGCGCTCGGTGTGGACATCGCGCTTGATGGGCTCTTAATCGGTGTCGGCTTCGCCGCCGGAGAAAAGCAGGGACTGCTGCTGACCATTGCGTTGACCCTGGAGGTATTGTTTCTCGGCGTGTCGGCGTCGGCGGCATTAAGCGGCGGCGGAGCAACGCGCCCAATGATCGCGCTGATAACAGCGGGGCTGGGCGGGCTACTGCTATTGGGCGCGGGATTGGGGGCTGTCGTGTTGAGTGGCGCGTCTAGCTCGACGATAGACGTGGTGCTGTCGTTCGGCATCGCGGCACTGCTGTACCTTGTTGTTGAAGAGCTGATGGTCGAAGCGCATGAAGGGCCGGAAAGCCCTTGGTTGTGCGCGACGTTTTTTGTGGGGTTTCTGGTGTTGTTGATCGTTGAGATGTTTATTTGAAGCGCGCTACTCGTCATCACACCGCAATGTCAGGGTTTCGAGCGTGTCGTCAATCGTCGCAAATCCCCGCTTACCTCCTGAGTGGCTGATTCCCCTGCGGTTATCAACCAATCCCGATCTTTGAATCCGAGTTGCCCGGTGGTTTCTATCTTCGGCTGAATGACCAAGTCCGCCGACAGTAGTTCACTCTCCTTGATGCGTTGACAGGCAATCATGAACGATTGAAACATGACATCCGGCAAACTGGAGATATTCGCATGCTGCGATGGGTAGGTCGCGTCCACCGCGATCACTATGTCCGCACCGAGCGAACGTGCCGCTGCGACAGGCAGTGGACTGCTGACCTGGCCGTCAATGTAGAGTTTTCCGGCGATTTGTGGCGGCACCAGCAATCCAGGCACCGATGAGGATGCACGGACGGCCAACCCGACATTCCCGTGCGTAAACGATGTCGGTTTGCCCGTTTGCATGTCGGTCGCGACGAGTGCCAAGCGTCGCGGCAACACCTCTATGGGACGGCGCGATACGAGTTCTTCTACAAATTGCTGCAACCGTTCGCCGCGAACAAGCCCCAGATCGCCGCGAATGATGGGTTGCCCGAGATGCGGTAGCGTGAAGTCCATGAGTATCGATGCGTTAGAACGGGCCGCAGCCGCCTGAAGCTGATCCGCACTCAGGCCCGCCGCATAGCCCGCCCCCACGATGCTGCCCGCGCTGGTGCCGACGATCAGGTCGGGCTCGATGCCCATTTGCTCAAGCACGCGAATCACGCCGATATGTGCGAAGCCGCGCGCAGAGCCCCCGGAGAGGACGAGCGCCACTACTGGGCGCTTCGCATCAAATGGCCGTACCGCACCAGTACGCGGCTCTGGTATTGCCGCTGATCGGTCAACACGCGCAGTTGCGCATCCGGCTAACGCGAGTGTCAGTAGACAGCCAAAAATCAGGCATTGTCGGCGTCGTGCTGATAGGTGTTTTGAGTCATCGAACATGCCGAGTCTCCGTGTTTGTGTGATTCGTCAAACGTGCGCAATCGCCATACGCTCTGCGCTATTTCACCGATTCAACAACGTAGTCGCGACCCTGTTGTGTAAACACGAATTCGACTTTCCTGCCTTCCGTCAGCTTCTCGAACAAAGCCGGATTCTTGACCTTGAAACCCATCGTCATTGACGGCCAGTCGAGACTCTTGACCGGTTCGTGGAACAGGGTTACCGAGCCCGATTTAGCGTCCACCTTCTTGACCACACCAATCGCGGTATGTGAGACGACGGTGCTTCCCGATTTGTCGGCTGCTTTCGGAGCATCCGCCGCGTACGTGATCGCGATAAAGGCGGTGGACGTGAGCAGCACCATCAGCACTGGAGCAATATTTTTCAGTTTCATGGGAATACCTTTTGTTGAACTTGAGAATGAGCGTGATGGACGCCCGGCCAAACGTAATGGGTTCATGTCGATGCTGATGCGGGAACGGTTTCGGGCGCGAGGCTAGTTCGTGGAGGCTCACGCCTCCTCCGCATCAACAGATAAACCGCAGGCACCACAAACATTGACAGCAGCGGCGCGGTGATCATGCCGCCCACCATCGGTGCGGCGATGCGTTGCATGACCTCCGAGCCGGTGCCGCTGCCCCACATGATCGGGAACAAGCCCGCCAGAATGACGGCAACCGTCATCGCTTTCGGACGCACCCTCAGCACCGCTCCTTCACGAATCGCATCGAGCAAATCCTCATTGCCCGTCTTGCCTTGCGCAACGCGCTCATCCCACGCATGCTTGAGATACAGCAGCATGATCACGCCAAACTCGGCCGACACCGCCGCCAGGGCGATGAAGCCCACCGCACCGGCCACCGACAGGTTGTAGTCGAGCAGATAGAGCAACCAGATGCCACCGACCAACGCGAACGGCAAAGTCGCCATGATCAGCACCGCCTCATCCATGCGTTTGAAGGTCAGATACAAGAGCACCAGAATGATCAGCAACGTAAACGGCACCACCACCTTGAGCTTGGCGGTGGCGCGCTCCAGAAACTCAAACTGCCCCGACCACGACACCGAATAGCCCGCTGGCAGAATGACCTTTTCGGAAACGATCTTCTGCATGTCCTGGACGGCCGAGCGCAGGTCGCGGCCCCGAATATCCACATACACCCAACCCGACAGCCGCGCGTTCTCGCTGCGCAGCATCGGCGGGCCGTCGGTCACGCGAATGTCGGCAACGTCCGAGAGCACCAGCCGTGCACCGCGTTCGCTGACAATCGGCAGCTTGCGAATCTTCTCCAGCGAATCACGAATTTCGCGTGGATAGCGCACGCTGATCGGGAAACGTTGCAGCCCCTCCACCGTCTCGCCAATGTTGTCACCACCGACCGCAGCAGTGATGACCGACTGTACGTCGGCGATATTCATGCCGAAGCGGGCCGCGTCATCACGACGAATGTTCACGTCAACGTAGCGGCCCCCGGTGAGCCGTTCCGCCAGCGCGCTACTGACACCGGGCACGTCTTTCAGTGCACGCTCAATGTCGCCCGTGATACGATCAATCACCGCGAGGTCGGTACCCGCCACTTTGACGCCGACCGGACTTTTGATGCCGGTGGCCAGCATGTCGATGCGGTTACGGATCGGCGGTACCCAGATGTTGGCCAGTCCTGGCACCTTGACGATGCGATCCAGCTCATCGACCAACTTGTCCTGCGTCATGCCGGGACGCCATTGATCGCGCGGCTTGAACTGAATCGTCGTCTCAAACATTTCCATCGGCGCAGGATCGGTCGCCGTCTCGGCGCGACCCGCTTTGCCGTAGACACTGAGCACTTCGGGCACGGTTTTGATCAAGCGATCCGTCTGCTGCAACAGTTCTGCCGCCTTGCCCGCAGACAGCCCCGGCAACGCCGAGGGCATGTACAGAATGTCACCCTCATCCAGCCGTGGCATGAACTCGCCACCGATGTGCTGCAATGGCCAAACGCTCAAGCCCAGAATTACCGCAGCGAAGGCCAGTGTGAGCTTCGGCCAAGCGAGAACGTAGTCGAGCAGCGGACGATACATCGCAATCAGCAGGCGATTGAGCGGATTGGTCTTTTCGTCAGGGATGCGGCCCCGTATCAGGTAGCCCATGAGTACCGGGATCAGCGTGACCGAGAGTCCGGCGGCGGCCGCCATCGCGTAGGTCTTAGTGAAGGCGAGCGGCGCGAACAGACGACCCTCCTGTGCCTCCAGCGTGAATACCGGCACGAACGAAAGCGTGATGATCAAGAGTGAGAAGAACAGCGCGGGACCGACCTCCGCCGCTGAATCACCAATCACTTGCCATCGCGCCTCTCCGTCGAGTGTTTCGCCCGGATGCGCATGGTTCCAGTGCTCCAGATGTTTGTGGGCGTTTTCGATCATCACCACCGCCGCATCCACCATCGCCCCAATGGCAATGGCAATGCCGCCGAGCGACATGATGTTGGCGTTGACGCCTTGGTAATGCATCACGATGAAGGCCGCCAGAATGCCGAGCGGCAGCGACACGATGGCCACAATGGCCGAGCGCAGGTGAAACAGGAAGATGAAGCACACCACGGCGACCACCAGAAACTCTTCCAGCAGTTTGAAGCCCAGGTTGTCGACAGCACGCTTGATCAGCCCGGAGCGGTCGTAGACGGGCACAATCTCCACGCCTTTTGGCAAACTCGCCTGCAATTGCGCAAGCTTCACCTTGACCGCTGCGATGGTTTCCAGTGCGTTCTTCCCGGAGCGCAGCACGATGACGCCGCCGGTCGCCTCACCATCTCCGTCCAGTTCACCAATGCCACGGCGCATTTCCGGCCCGACTTGCACGCGCGCCACGTCGCCGAGTCGTACGGAGACGCCCGCATCGGTGGTCGTCAACGGCACTTTGCGAAAGTCGTCCAGCGATTGCAGATAGCCCGAGGCGCGCACCATGTATTCGGCCTCACCCAGTTCCAGCACCGAGCCCCCCGCTTCCTGATTGGCGCGCTGGATCGCGCTGACAACTTTGGTGTGCGAGATTCCGTACGCCGCCAGTTTGTCGGGATCGAGCACGATTTGATATTGCCGAACCATGCCGCCAACTGCGGCTACCTCCGCCACGTTTGGCACCGTCTTCAATTCGTATTTGAGAAACCAGTCCTGCAAGGCGCGCAGTTGCGACGCGTCCTGCGTCCCGGTGCGATCTACCAGCGAATACTGATAAATCCAGCCGACGCCCGTGGCGTCCGGCCCAAGCGTGGCCTTGGCGGAAGGTGGCAATCGCGACTGCACCTGATTGAGATATTCCAGCACCCGGGATCGTGCCCAGTACAAGTCGGTGCCATCCTCGAACAGCACGTAAACGAACGAGTCGCCGAAGAACGAATAGCCGCGCACCGTCTTGGCACCGGGCACCGAGAGCATGGTCGCGGTCAGCGGATAGGTGATCTGGTTTTCCACAATGCGCGGTGCCTGACCGGGAAACGTGGTGCGGATGATCACCTGTACGTCTGACAGATCGGGTAGTGCATCAAGCGGTGTTTTGAGGACAGAATAGACACCCCAAGCGCTGACCATCACCGTGGCCAGCAGCACGAGAAAGCGGTTGACGATGGACCAGCGAATCAGCCTGGCAATCATGGCTTTTTTCCGGCTTTGGCCGCTGGGGCGGCGGGGACGGACGGTGCGGCTTTAACCTCTGGAGCCATCGGTGTGATGATCGTGATTTGCGGAATTCCTTCGGCCGCCTCATAGAACTCGAAGCTCACGCGATCCCCCGCCTGAACGTTACGCGGCAACCCCTTCTCCGGTGGCTTGAAATCCATGGTCATCGACGGCCACTTGATCGACGGGATCGGATCGTGCGACAGCGTGATGGCATCGCGGGTGATGGCTTCAACTTTCGCTTCGCCCTGATGCCGTTTGGCGGTGTTGGCTACGATGGGTTTGGGGGCGTCGTTGAGGCGCGCTTCAACCCCCTTCAAGCTCGCTTCCGAATCAATCAGGAATTGCGAGGACACGACGACGCGCTGGCCGAGTTTCAGGCCGCGTTTGATCTCGGTCTGGTTGTCGCTTTCGATGCCTGCTTCGACCTCGACGGGGCTGAACTTGCCGTTGTCTTCAGCCAGCATCACTACGGTGCGCTTCCCAGTCTGGATCACGGCTTCGGTCGGAATCAGGAGCGACTTTTCTGCGCGGTTGTCGGTCAATTGCATGGTGACGAACATGCCGGGCACCAGGCGCGCGCCGGGGTTGGCGAGTTCGAGTCGGGCCTTGATGGTGCGGGTGGCCGCGTTCACCTCGGGCAGGATCGCCTGCACCTTGCCCTCGAAAGTCGTGCCCGGCACTGCGGGGCTCCTGGCAGACACTTTCGCACCGGGGCGCAGCAACGCCGCCTGCGTCTCCGGCACTTCCGCATTGGCCCAAACGGTGCCCAAGCCATTGATGCGGAACAGCGTCGCACCAGACATCACGGTCATGCCTTCGCGTGCGAGCAGTTCGACGACGACGCCATGTTGTGGTGAAGTCAAGATGACACGCGGTTGCGTGATACCGGTCGTCTCCACAAGGCGAATCTGCGCCTCACTCATACCCACCTGCCGCATGCGCTGGCGCGCGCCGTCCACAAGAGAGGCGAGATCGGTGCCCTGCATGCGACGCACGGACAGAAACTCCTCCTGTGCCGCAATCCAGTCGGGCACATAGAGTTCGGCCAGCGCCTGACCTTTGGCAACGCGATCCAGCGTGGCACGCACATAGAGACGCTCGACGTAGCCCGTCGCACGCGCCTGTACGATCACTTGGTCGCGTTCGTTATAGGCGATGCTGCCGACGGCAGACACCTGCGGCGAGAGCATGCCCTGCACCACCGGAGCCGTGCGCACACCGAGATTCTGCTGGATGCGCGAGCTGACCGTAACTTTGCTCTGATCCGTGTCGCCATCGGTATAAACCGGCACCAGCATCATGTCCATGAAGGGGGACTTGGCGGGCTTGTCGAACTTGTTTCCCGGCACCATGGGGTCGTGGTAGTAAAGGATTTTTTTGCCAGTTTCGGGATCGACGTCACCGGCTTTGATGCCAGCCGTGATGTGTCGTTTGGTAGCCGCTTCGCCCTGGGCGATGCTTTGCGGGCCGCTGTCGGTGTTGGTCGCGCCGCTCGCACCGGTTTCGGAAGTACCACCCGTCATGCCCATACCCCGGTGCATGCCCAGTTGATACAGGCCGTAGCTGGCGGCACTGACGACCGCGATCACGGCGACGATTGAGAGGGTCGTTTTAAGGCTCATGGTGCGCTCCGACCAGTGGCAGACGTTGAGGTGTTGCCATGTCCTTCAGGATTGAGGTAGTTGAGCTGCGCCCACAAGCGCGCGGTATCCATCGCCAGGCGCAGGCGCTCCATGCGCGCATCAATCTCGCCACGTCGTGCTTCGAGCACCATAGTCAAGCTGCCTGCGCCGCCGCGATAGGCAGCGAGTGCCGCGCGAGTGCGCTCGCTGGCGAGAGGGATCAGCGCGCTGTCATGCCGCGTCAGGCGTTCACGATTGCTTTGCCATTCGATGACCATGCCGCGAATGTCTGCGGCGTGTTCCCGCGTCATCTCTTCGGTTTGCGCGCGGGCCTGCTCGACCAGCGCCAATTTGGCGGCGAGTTCGCGATCCTGCCGGTGCTTCTGATCCCATTGCAGCGGCACCGACAGATTGATCGAAATCATGTTGGAGAATGCGGAGCCGCGCTGGCTGAACATCAGCTCGGCGCTCCAGTCAGCGCGCTTGTTGGTTTGAGCGATGGCCACATCGGCCTGCGCGACATCTTCCTGCCGTTTGAGTACCGCAATTTGCGGGTGATGCGCGACCACGGTGTCCAGTTGCGTCAACTCCACGCCGGGCCTGTCCATCAAGGGCAGACGATCCAGCGGCTGAGTGGCGGCCTCGCCAATCCAGCGTGCCAGTTTGGTGCTGGCAGCCAGTACCTGCCGGTCGGCCTGTGCGATGCGGTCTTCGATTTGCGCGACGGCGGAGCGAGCGGCAAAGACATCCGCTTGAGCGCCCTTTCCGGTGCGATAGGTGGTGTCGGCTGCTTCAATTTGTAGCTTCGCTTCGTCGCGTTGCTGGATCAGCACTTCGCGCATGCGTTCGCTGTAATAGCGCTCAAGCCAGGCCATGGCAGTTTCTCGTTGCAGGTTGGCGATGGTCACGATTCGAGTTGCATACGCGACCTGCGCTTCACTTTCAAAGCGCACTGATCGCGCTTCGCGTTTGTCGCTACGTGTGAATTCCTGCATCACACCGACCGAACGCATGGTCATAAAGTCCCGCGACAGACTGAACCGATCCGAGCTGGTTACGGGCAGATTGTTGATGCCAAGTTTGAGCGTCGGGTCAGGCAACTGTCCTGCGGAGACGGCCATTTCGCGCGATGCGGTGGCTGCACTGTCCTGTGCGACTAGGAGCGAGGAGCGTGCCTGCGCAATCTTCAGTGCAGACTCAAGTGAAAGCGATCCGGGTGGTGCCGATTGGGCAAAGGCGATGCCCGATGAGAGGGCAAACGAGAGAAGTAGTGCGCACGCGGCAGGCAGGGTAGCTCTGCTACGCGCGCCACGAAGAATGGGGTGAAACATATGAATCCAGACAACAAGCAGTGAAGCCAGTGCGCTGCGCCGTGACGCGTCAATGCGTGCAAAGCATGCAAGACGTGAAAGCGGCGAGCGCGACGAACGCGGCAAGACCACCGTTCAGGCGGTCAGCGCGAAGTCGTCGTGATTGCTAAATGCGGAAGCAGCAGTGCAGGATGGCGTGCGGCGGGGGGAGTGCAGCGTGGAGAACGCTGGTTTCAGAGGGCTGGGTCAGAGGCTCGGCGAGCGCAGGAGTGGCTAGCCAGTACAGCGCGGTAAACAGCGCAGGAGGTAATGCTGGGGCATCAGCGTGGTCCGAGCTTTGCTCGTGGTTGTGGCAGTGGGCAGAACAGAGGTTGGACACGGCTGGGCCTAGTGTCCCTGCCATCTGGTCGCAATCAGCGGGCATCGATTCGGCGCTGGCAGTCGCTGCCACGGTATTCGCATCGCCTGTCGCCAAGTTCGGGCACGCATAGGCCGCAACTGCCATCTGGGCGAACAAAATCGCTCCGATCAGGAGTTGGCAGAGGGTACGGCTAAAGCTGCTTCTTGGTGACACGTCAATCATGCACGACCGCATTGAGTGGTCAGTGTAGCTGTTTCTCGGCGCAAGTAGAAACCCGCGCCATTGGCAAACCATGCGAATTGATGATTGATAACAATTGAAAACAAGGGGATTCAAGAGTAAGCAATTTGATCGCTGCTTGTTTTTTTCTTGAGATTGATGAGAGTCTGCCCGACGATACCGATTACTAGTTCAAAAGAGAGCTTACGCCTACAGGCTGGGCCAGTGCTTTCTACATATACAACGGTACAGTGGACGGGATGATATTCAGGTCAACATTGTCTCGACATCAGCTACCAAGTCTGCTCCGGAGCACTCAAGTGCCTTGGCCAACCGCAGGATCAGAACCAAGCTCGGCTGGTTCTCTCCGCGCTCAACTTTCCCGACAAAGCTTCGGTCCGTACTGGAAAGCAGCGCGAGCTGCTCCTGAGCAATTCCAAGGGCGAGACGCCTCCGTCGTATCACCGCGCCAAAAGCGATAGCGGTTGGCGCGTCAAACGTCTTTGTTCCTTTAGGTCGGCCGCGTTGAACCTTTGGTTTCGAGATAGAGGGGGCTGATGCCATCCCTCAAGGCTCGCAACAATGGTTTTCTTGAGCCACGGTTTATGTAATACTTTTATGATGATTAAATTCAATGCATCTGTATCCACATTTGTTCTTGGTATTTCGGCTGTACTTGCGCTGGAACTGGGTGGGTCAACAACCTACGCAAGCTGCGAGGCTTTGGTCGACATCAAGTTCATCTCCCCGCGTGGAGGCGACAATCCCGATGCGCCGAAAGAGAGCACGCTGTCGAAATTCCTTGTAGCGGGCGTGCTTCGAGGTGGGGGAGACGCGTTTGATCGCTACGACGTGAAGACCATCGAGGCACGTGCGACACGGACGATCCCGTCGAATCGGTGGGCAGTTGAACAACCAGCGCCACAAATAATTCCTGCCGTTGGATTGAGCAAAACAATTGCTGTCGGTGAACCGATTGCTCGTCTGGAGCGTTCTGTGAAAGAGCTACGCGCTAAGCTGCCAGAGGGACAATCGACACTGGAACTGCAAGTCAATGCGACACGCCCCTACACCCTATCGTTTCGGCCCGCCGCGCTGCAGCTTGCGGAGGCGATTGAGCTGAAAACAGGCGATACCTTTGCACTAATCCAAATACCCTATTCCGATGACAAGGGTAGTTCGCGCTACTTCATGATTGATATGGACGGCAACGTGTGTCGATACCTGTTGCATCACAATCCCGTTGCCTATGGTTCGGCCAAGAGTCTGATGCCCATTCTGAGTCCGACGTCGACCAGGCTGTCGTTTGTCGAACTGACGCGACCAATGCCCGCTTTAACGTTGCTTTTGGCCGGCGTGGGCACGACGATTGACGTTGAATTGCGCGAAACTAAGTCCGACGGATCCAGCGCCCTGAAGGAACGACGGTCGCTCGATAGGCTGAATGCCCGGCCTGTCAACATAGGACCATTCCATATGGTGGTGGAACGCGTCTAGGGAGCAACTGTAACGATCCGGTTGCAGTAGAAGTCGGCCGTTAACTATCAGCCACAAATTTGCGCAGGTGGCCGCACATCTGGCAGATATTGGCTACCTGAAAAACTGCAAGCGCCCTCGGCATTTTGATGCAAGCTGCAAGATGCACGATGCATGCTGCAAGAAGCATGCAGCTTGCAGCATGCAGAAGTGGCCCCATTCGTCAAGACAACAAACCCCGAAAGATAAGTGGAACTCGGAGGGTGGGTTGAGAGCGTAGCGTTATCCACGGCGCGCGCGAAAACTCGTCGTATAGAGCACGTTTCGCGCGCGCCGTGGGTAACGCGGAGCACGCCGGTTCGCTTCATTCTACGCAGCCGCCTTCAAGCTCCGTGCCGCCAGTTTCTCCCGTGAATTGTCGTAGGCTTGTTTCGGCGTCTGCTCCATTTCGTTGGAAGTGTGCGGTCGCTGCTCGTTGTACCAGTCGATGTACTCAGCCACGTCGGCGCGTGCCTGGCTCACCGTATCGTAGGCACGCTTGTAGATGCGCTCGTATTTGATTGTTCGCCAGAAGCGTTCGACGAAGACGTTGTCGCGCCACGCCCCCCTACCGTCCATCGATAGCTTGATGTTGCGCGTCGTGATCGCCTCAACGAATTTGAGCGCGGTGAACTGGCTGCCCTGATCGGTGTTGACGATCTCGGGCGTACCGAAGCGATGGATCGCCTGCTCGACGATCTCGACGGCGTGATACGCCTCCAGCGTGGTGCAGAGCTTGTGCGCGAGCACTCGGCGGCTGGCCACGTCGATCACGGCGGTGAGGTAGGCGAAGCCGTGACGCATCGGGATGTAGGTGGTGTCGAGCGCCCAGACCGTGTTGGCGTCCATCTGTTCGAAGTTGATGCTGCCGAGCAGGTAGGGGAACACCTTGTGCCGGGGGCCACGCCCTCGCTTGCTGGTGCCGGGCTTTGGACACTGCGCCTCAATCCCCATGCGCCGCATGAGGGTGGCGACGTGCTTGCGCCCCAAGGGTTGTTGCTCGATCCAGGGCTTGATCGATGCGTCGCGCCTGAGCATGCGCAAGAGGCCCCGCGAGCCCCAGAACGGCTGCTCCAGATGCAGCTCATCGATGCGCCGCATCAGCGCCAGATCGCGCTCGGAGACCGCCACGGCCTGGTAGTACACCGCCGAGCGGCTGATGCCAACCAGCGTGGCCTGCCGCGTCAGCGATAGTTTGTGCGTCCGGTCGATCATTTCCCGGCGCTCAGCAATCCGACCTTGGTGAGCGCGCGTTCTAAAAAATCAATCTCCAAGGCTTGTTGCCCAATCTTGGTCTGGGCCTTGACGAGCGCTTCGTCGTCGCCAGCGGCCAGCGTCGTGCTCCCGCCAAAGGCGAGTGTGGCGCGCTCCAGCAATAGCTTCTTCCATTCGCTGATCTGGTTGGCGTGAACGTCAAAACGTGCCACCAACTCGGCTGTCGTTGCGTCCTCCCGCAGCGCTGCCAGGGCAACCCTGGCTTTGAATTCCGGTGTGAGCTTGCGCCGCTGGCGCCGAATTGCGCTGCTCTTCTTCGTTGACATCGAATAGTCTTTCTCGCGGCTTCCGCCGCGTCATTTGCTATCCGAGTTTCCACTTATCCTGCTGTCTTGAAATGTGGGGCCACTTCTTGCAGCTTGCTGCAGGAGAAACGAGCGTTTTCAGTCGATTGAGCCGCTTTTTGCGCGCATGCTTATTCTATTGATATAGCCCCATACAAAACCGGCATGTAGTCAATGCAGTGATTGCTGTTCGAAACAATGCCTACTTTGTGCATCCACTGCAGCTAGCAGCACGCAGCTTGCAGCAAGATGCAAGCTGCAAGCATCAGTGGTTAGCATTTTGTGCCGCAGTTTTGCGCCACAAAGAGCGCCACAAAGTCTCGGCGCATTGGTCTCGAAGCCAGACAAAACGACGGCATTTGGACGCAGCCATAAATCGCGTTACACGTTGCGGGAAGGCGGACACCTGCGCAAGAAACGATAGTCCACGTCAGGTACTAAAAATGGCTCAATCGCCGCAACTCAATAGCCACACGCACTAGCGCCAAAGATCTCGGTGCCAAAGCGATTTGCGCCACATAGAAGTTACCCTAGCTGTGACGAGACCGGCAAACTAGAATTGAATCGGTTGCGAGCGCGCAGACAGATATTGCGTGCTGCCTAAGCCCGTCTACCTTTACTGCTGAAGCGGCGAGTGGGTGTGGTCAGTCAGCCGCGATGTCAATACACGCATGACTAAAGTACTTGCGGGAACGTGACCGACTCCGCGTGCCGTGACAGCCGCAATAGCTCGTGATACGAGCGCCGGGGCGACGTTTAATTGGCGGATCTCGTCGACGATTAGCTGAAGCGTGTGATCCGGACAGAATGCGAGGAACTGCTTTGCTTGGTCTGATTGCTTCTTCTCCAGCTCCGCTGCGCGCTGTTTGTCGAGTTGCTCCGTTGCAGACAGCTCAGCGCGGGCGACCGCCTGTAAACATTCGTTCATGGCTTTCACCCGTCGTAGAAGCGCCTCCTCGACTTCGCTCGGGAATTTGGTATGCGGTGACCGAACAATGGTCTCCAAGTCCTCCGCGCCGACAACACCCGATTCGATCATTTGACGGATGCGTTCAACGCACTTCTTGTCGCGCAGTCCATTGTCCCTTGGCCCGGTGCCCGCAAGCGCAGCCACTTCGGAAATTAGTTTGTCGAGAGAGGGACTGACTCTAAGCTCTCTTTCTTGTTCTCGATCTCTATTACCTAGTGATAGTGAGTGGTCATGCTGCTTCGAAAGATCGGTTGTGCGAACTTCCATGTCGTTTTTTTCACCCATCGAGATGGCACATTCAGGACAAATCGTTCTTAGGCGAACGAAATTGATTGACAGGAATATTCGTTGATCGAACGGCTGTTCCAGGTGTTGGGCATCGTGTACGACGCCAAGCTTACGAAGGTTGTTAAAGACGCGCCTGTATGGGTACTTACTCAGCAACAAGTCCTCTTGGCGACCGATATCGTTCCAGCCGACATAAGTGCGTCCTTGGTGCGCCACGCAGATCCACCTACGCTGCGGGTCTGAATTGGCGCAACGCATGCGAAAAAATAGTTGCTGGAGCACTAGCGCCTCCTCCAAGCCAACCGCGCGCGCCAGAATCGGCGATAACGCGATTGTTTGCCCTCCCACCAGCACTTTGTCTGAGCGTTGCCTCACCTTGCCGCCTCGCGATGTGCGACCATCCATGTCTCGAATTCGACCAAGTTGAACCGAAGTGTTCGACCAACCCGAATCGCTGCCGGAAAGTCACTGAACTGCTTACGCCAGCGAAAAATCGTCGCACGGTCAACACCTACGAGACTGGATATTTCTGCTTGGCTAACGTAAACCAACGAGCGATTTCGCGGCGCGGTATTGACAATGCGAATTGGAGTTACTAGCTCCCGGCCGGCCAAGCCGGATAAAAGGGACGGAGTCATGCATGTACCTCTCGACGCGCCGGAGAGCGCGTTCAGTTTTCAAAAAAAGACTGATGCTTCGGGAGAGGAGGGGCGCGAAGCGCGGCCCCTAGCGGGCAGTCGGCGGACGCGGCAGCACTGCCGAGGTTATGCCGTCACGGAGGTGAACAATTTCCTTGGCGATCGATACTTTCAGAACGCCACAGGACTTCATCAACGAGAAGTGAATCACGATGATGGATAAGAGAGCGAGAAATGTCAGCGCCAAATACCAGGCAGTAGCATGCTGCGCCATGGTGCCAATTCCAGTGTCTTCGGAAACTGCAACGCCGATACTGGCAAACACCATAAGCAGAAGTGCAAGGGTGAAAAATACGCCCAAGACTTTGAGACCGGACCGAGCGCCAGGCGCGTAAAAAGGCTTTTCCCGGAACAGACGCTGGAGCACATGCGCCAGTGAACTGCCGTTGCCGAGAGCGTCGATGGGTGTCGGAGCCATATACAGATCATAGCGCGATATTGCGCAACAGATGGTTGCATAGTGTTGCAGTTAGTGCACACGATTTGTCCCTGTGTCGACTTTTGTGCCTATCGATTTCTCAGTTTTTGAAAAAAGCAAATCGAATCAATAGGTAACGCACGCTTTTCAATTGACGCCGGGTCCACCAATACCAGAATCCCAACCCTTATCGGTTGGGATTTTTTTGCGCGTTCCCCCGGTGTTGGCGCCGATTGAGGACATGGCCTCGCGAGCGCCACCCCCGCGAAGTTGCCATTATTGCCCCCGACGACGCCTCTCTGTTCTCCGTTTTCTCTAGTGGTCGCGCCAGCGTTCTCCACAGCGCCTTCCTTTCTGGCGCGGGTTTAGAGGCGGTCGGTTGTGGTTCGCAATTCCTGTGTCTGTCGCCACCCAGGATAGACAAAGTGCGGAATACAAAGCAGCGGACGGTGCTCGGCCGACAGCAACTGCAGACATGAGTACCTGAGAGCTGTCTTTGAGCGTCCGCATCAATCCGGTGTCGTTATGGAGACTTGATTTCAGTGAACCTGCACGGGGAACCCCCGCGTGGTCATCAGGCCAGTGGCGCTTGCCTGGGTACCATCAGCAGGAACATTCCTATCGCGGCGACTGACATTACCGTCGATGCAGCAAAGGCAGCGCTCGGTGCGACGGCCCACAGGGCCCCTGCAATCAGGGATGCGGGCAGGTACATCACGCCAACGACAAAGTTGTAGACGCCCACCGCCGTGGCGCGCCGCTCTGGCTCAAGGTCGGCGATGAAGGCCTTGCTCTGTGATTCGTCGATGGCGTAGAAGATGCCGTAGATGGCGAACACGACAGCGATCTCCCAGCGGCTGTTGGCAAACACCAGCCACAGAGTGAGGCCTGCATACATTGAATAGCCCAGCAGGACGATGCGGGTGCGCCCGATGCGATCACCCAGCCAGCCGACCCATGGAGCAGCAATCACGCAGGTGGTGTTGAACAGCGCATACAACAGTACGGTCTCGGTCATGCCAAATCCCACGGTGTGAGCTTTGAGCAGAATGAAGCCAAGGCTGAAGTACGCGAGCGCAAAGACTGCGCTCGGCAACAGGAAGCGCTTGAAGGCCAGTGAGAGTTGCTGCCAGTTTCGCCGCACGCCCTCACGCTCATGAACGACTCCCGGCCGGTCAGGAATGCATGTGAGCACCAGAACGCTGATGACAGCAGGCACGAAGGCGACCAGGAACAGCGTGGCGTATGTGCTGGCCGACTCCCCCAGCCAGGACAGCAGCGCATAGGCCACGAGCGGTCCGATTACTGCGCCGGTCTTGTCGAGAGCCTTGTGCACGCCAAATGCAAAGCCCCGTGACTCTTTGTCCGAGAGGGATGCCAGCCATGCATCACGGGGCGGACCGCGAAAGCCCTTGCCCAAACGCTCGATGACACGAAAGATGCTGAGGCCCACGATAGACGACGACACCAGCAGGATGAGCTTTGCCACAGTGGAGAAGGCGTAGCCCAGGGTTGCGAACCACTTGCGCCGACCGCTGCGATCCGACAGCCATCCGGCGAGGTAGTTCAGCGATGAGGCAGAGAAGTCAGCCAGCCCCTCGATCAAGCCCAGCAACGCACTTGACGCACCGGCCACCGTCGTGAAGAAGACGGCGAACACCGCGAAGATCATCTCGGAACTGACATCGGTCAGGAAACTCACCACGCCGAGCTTGAGAACATCGGGGTGGAGTCTCTGGCGCCAGCGTTGTGTCATCAGTTTGAATCGGCGGTAACGAGCGGTAGCTGTTTCTGGGGGGCCGAAGAGTGAGATCGCCTCCAGTATCCCACACGCCATTCGACGCGGCCGCCAACCAGCCTGCCGCCCCCTGTTGCCAAGCCGCGTACTCCCTATGAAGGACATCAATTTAGCGACTACGTCCTGTTGGTTACGGATCGCAGCCCGCCAACCAGATTGGTGTAAAGCGTCGCAAAGAGGTATCATGCAACTCTTGCAGCAATTCCGCTTTCCCTTACTGCAAGCAGGTTCGAAACCGGTTGCGGCACTTTGAGGCCGCACACCCCCGCTGCACACCGCGTCGCTGTGTGTCCTTCACAGTGGTCTGACTTCTCCCCAGGCAAGCCTCACTCCCGCGATCTTTCATGATCGTTAGCGTCCATGCTGCGTCACGTTAGGCGACGGCATGAAACCGCGCCTTGCGCGCAGGAACCGCACTGTCTTGATGTCATTTGCTACTGCCACTCATCCGTTCGCCGTCGGCGAGCTCCGGATCACCCCATTGAGCCGTTCGCACGGCGCCAATCATCACACCGCACTGCTCGCGATCCGCACCGGACGGGGCCGTCAGGCCCATGACCGCATCCACGCCTTTGAGCCGGCGTTCCAATCCCGGGAGAGCGCGCTGATGTATGCCGCAGTGCAAGGCCGTTACTGGCTGCTCAACCCCGCGTCAATGGCGTAACCCTTAACCCCAGGAGGTTTCATGGCCAAAGAAGAACTGATCGAGATGCAGGGCAAGGTGGACGAAATGCTGCCCGATACCCGTTACCGCGTGACGCTGGACAACGGCCACAAGGTGATCGCGTACACCTGCGGCAAGATGCGCCAGCATCGCATCCGCATTCTGGCCGGCGACAACGTCACGCTGGAAATGTCACCCTACGACCTGTCGAAGGCGCGTATCACTTTCCGGCACATCGAAAACCGCCAGCCACGTGCGGCCGGCGCCGCTGCGTTTCAGCGCAGGCGCTGAATCCATTTACTTCCGTGTTTAACCCGCGTGCTGCCAATCGCGGTGCGCTCTCTCTGAAAGGCTCCACAATGAGCAACAAACTATTCGTCGGCAACCTGTCTTACTCGATTCAGGACAGCGATCTGCAAGAACAATTCTCGTCCTTCGGCCAGGTGCAATCTGCCAAGGTCATCATCGAACGTGAAACGGGCCGTTCCAAGGGCTTCGGCTTTGTCGAGATGTCGAGCAGTCAGGAGGCCGAGGCCGCTGTCCGTGGCATGAACGGCAAGAGCCTGGGCGGCCGCGACGTCAATGTGAACATTGCGCGTCCGATGGAGTCGCGTCCTCCGCGCAGCGGTGGTTACAGTGATGCCCGTCGCAGCAGCTATTGATGCCTGACTGAGCGTCGGAAAAAGAAAGCCAGCGTTCGCTGGCTTTTTTTATGTCGCACGGGGTTTGGCTACGATTGAGCTGACACGGAGATTCCTGCGGTCTGCGTGCCACACCCATCGACTCCGTCCAATGCTCCGCATGCGCGAACTTTTTCTCCTCGACCCAGACACTGTTTTCCTGAACCACGGCAGCTTTGGTGCCTGCCCGCGCGAGGTGTTTGACGCGCAGCAGCGCTGGCAGCTTGAGATGGAGCGCAACCCCGTGCAGTTTCTGGGGCGTCGTTCGGCGGGCCTGTTGCGGGAGGCGCGCGAGAGGCTTGGGGCGTTTCTTGGGGCGCGGGCGGACGATCTGGTCTTCGTGCCCAATGCCACCACCGGCGTCAACACGGTGGTGCAGTCGCTTGATCTGAGCGCTGGCGACGAGGTGTTGACTACCGATCTCGAATACGGCGCCTGCGACGCCACCTGGCAGCGCGTGTGTGAGCGCGCCGGAGCCACCTACCGGCGCGTCGAAATCCCGTTGCCGTATCGGCGCGACGAAGTAGTGGCGCGGGTGATGGCGGCGGTGACTGAGCGCACACGGGTGATTTTCGTCAGCCACATCACCTCCACCACGGCGCTGATCCTGCCAGTGGCCGAGCTTTGTGCTGCAGCACGTGCCCGTGGCATCCTGACGCTGATTGACGGCGCTCACGCACCGGGGCAGATCGCGCTCAACATTGATGCCGTGGCTGCGGACTTCTACGTCGGCAATTGTCACAAGTGGATGTGTGCGCCGAAAGGCTCAGGCTTCCTGCACGCGCGGCCGGAGCATCACGCACGGCTTGACGCACTGGTCACCAGCTGGGGGTATGCCGAGGGCACCGGTGGTCACTCCGGTTTTGACGCTTATCTTGGCCGCAGCACGCTGGAGCGCCGCATGCAGTGGCAGGGCACGCGCGATATCGCCTCATGGCTCACGGTACCGGCGGCGATCGACTTTCAGGCGCGGCACCGGTGGCTGGCGGTGCAGCAGCGCTCGCATGCGCTCGCGCGCCAAGCACTGGACGCGCTGACCCAGCGCTTTGGCCTGGCACCCATCGCGCAGGACGACGACTGGGCGCAGATGGTGGTCATCCCGGTCCCCAGGCAGGATGCCGACGCACTGCGCCGTCGCCTGTATGACGAAAGCCGCGTCGAAGTACCAGTCACCACCCATCGCGGTCAGGTGTACGTACGCGTGGCCGTGCAGGGCTACAACACCGAGCGCGATATTGCGGCCTTGCTGGATTCCCCGGCGCTTGCCCGGTAGCGGGGTGCTGGCGGATGTTGGCATCGTCCAGTGCAGATGACTTCGCAGCGGCCATGAGTTCAGAACTGTTCCCGCCCGCGCCTGCCGCCGCAGATGCACGCCTGAGGGCGGTTCGACCGCACGACTACGCACGTACCCGCAACGCGCTAGATGGCGCGGTGACCGGGCTCTCACCCTACATCACGCACGGTCTGCTGCCCTTGCACGCGGTGGTGAGTACGCTGCGCGCGCAGCACGGGCTTCAACTGCGCGACAAACTGATGCAGGAGCTCGGCTGGCGGGCCTACTTTCACCATGTCTGGCGACACGTGGGCGACGGCATCTTCACCAGCTTGCACGAGGGGCCGCTGCCAGACGCTGTGTATAGCCGCGAGTTGCCGAGGGACATCGTGTCCGGCGCCACCGGCGTGCCGGTGATTGATCAGGCAGTGCGAGCGCTTTACCGTGACGGCTACCTGCACAATCACGCCCGTATGTGGCTGGCGAGCTACGTGGTGCATCTGCGCAAGATCCACTGGCGCGCGGGGGCGGACTGGATGTACGCCCATCTGCTCGACGGCGACCTCGCCAGCAACCACCTTTCCTGGCAGTGGATCGCTGGCACCGCCAGCCGCAAGCCCTATCTGTTCAATGCAGAGAACGTGGCGCGCTACGCGCCGCCGTCATGGCATAGTTCGAGCAGCGTGATTGATACGGACTACGCCACGCTCGATCGCCTTGCGCGGTCGCCGGTGCTTACCGTAACGGCGTCTGGCGATCACACTACCGTTGTCGCGCCGCTCGTGCATCCAGCACCGCCCGCGCATGCGGGCGTCTCCGTGCCAGTGCCAGACGCCATTGCAGGGCGCGACGTCTGGCTGGTGCATCCGTGGTCGCTGGCGGATCCGCCGGACGGTGTGCTGCCAGTGGCCATTTTCGATCTGGACTTTCATCAACGCTGGCCATGGTCGGAGCAGCGATGGCAATGGGTGATGCAGCGCGCGCAGGCAATCACCGGTGTGTGCTGGATAGCCGCAGGTCACGAGCTGGTCGCCGCGCTGGCCGCCGCGCGCAGCGTCCACGGCTGGGCTGACCCGCATCTGCCCTGGCTGGCCGACGCCCTTGGGCTGCCCTACCCGCAGCGCCCGTTTGTTGAGCCAGCACGGCACTGTCAGTCGTTTTCGGCGTGGTTCTCCCGCCTGTCCGGGTTTGCCGATGCAGCGACACCGGCGCAGCAGGCGTTGTTCTGACCCTTGCGTTGGCTCGTGTCTGCTTGAACCCACGGTCGCGTTGTGTCAGACCGCAGGCATGGATAGACTGCCCGTACCGCCAATTTCCGCCACATCGCACGCCGCGCCATGTCTAAACTGGAAACCGATTACCTCATCATCGGCGCCGGTGCCGCTGGCCTTGCCTTTGCCGACACGCTGCTGACCGAGTCGCCGGATACGCACATCACGATCGTTGACCTGCGCTCACAGGTGGGCGGTCACTGGAACGATGCCTATCCTTTCGTTGCGCTGCATCAGCCGTCGTCGTTCTACGGCGTCAATTCGCTGGAGCTCGGCACTGGGCGCAAGTACGCGTCGGGCGTCAATGCAGGCATGTACGAAATGGCGACCGGTACCCAGGTCACCGCGTACTTCCAGCGGGTGATGGAGGAGCAGCTGCTACCGAGCGGACGGGTCGTCTATCGACCAATGAGCCGATTCGTTGATGGCAACCGTATCGTCTCGTTATTGAGTGGCGCAGAAACGCCGTTGACCATTCGCCGCAAGGTGGTGGACGCCACGCGCTTCAGCCCGCGCGTGCCGGCGACCGAAGCGCCACCCTTCAAGGTCGCGCCGGGCGTGCGTGTCGGCACGCCCACCGGGCTGGCGCGCCTCTGGCTGCCCGCACGCGACGGCGCAGCGCGACCCGATCACTACTGCATCGTCGGCGCTGGCAAGACGGGCATGGACACCGGTGTCTGGCTGCTTGATCAGGGCGTACCGCCAGAGCAGATTTCGTGGGTGATGCCGCGTGATTCGTGGATCGTCAATCGCGTCACCACGCAGAACGGCCCGGAGTTCTTTGACGAGGCCATCGGCGGCGCGGTGCGGCAACTGCAGGCGCTGGCCGAGGCGAGCAACGTGGACGATCTCTTTCTGCGACTCGAAGCGGCGGGACAGATGCTGCGGCTTGATCCGCAGGTAATGCCCCGCATGTGCCACTTCGCCACCATCTCCGAGGGCGAACTGGCGCAGCTCCGCCGCATCCCGCACATCATTCGCAAAGGGCGCGTGCAGGCGGTGGATGCACAGGGGCTCAACTTCGCCAGCGGCACCGAGACGATGCCAATGAACACGCTTTACATTGACTGCACCGCCTCAGCCCTCGATGTGCTGCGCACCACCGAGCCGATCTTTCAGCCGGGCAAGATCGTGCCGCAACTGGTACGTGCGCCATTGGTGAGCTTCAGCACCGCGCTGGTGGCCTATGTCGAAGCGCACTACGCTGATGACGCACAGAAGAACGCGCTGTGCCAGCCGGTGCCGTTGGTCGGGGGCCTTGGAGACTACGTCCACACGCAACAGCTCAATCTTGCCAACCAGTTCGCGTGGTCGCAGGACAAGGGGCTGCGCAACTGGATTCGTACTATCCGCCTCGATGCCTTCAGCCGACTGGTGGCAGCGGTTGCCCCCACCGACACCGACAAGGTCGCGCTGCTCGGCCAACTGCGCGCCGGCAGCTTGGCGGCGGCGGCGAATATTCCGAAGCTGCTGGCCGCATAGGGTTAATTGTTCGCTGGCGGCACTGCGCTGCTGTCAACTTCGCCGCGCCACCCAGTACGTGGCGCCTTCCGGGCCGTAGCGCTCGGTGTGTGGCGCGTGCGCCTGCAAGTGAAAGCGGTCGCCCGGCAGCAATCGCCGCTCGCTGCCGTTTTCGCCGAGCCACATCTCGCCCCGCACAACGATGGCATTGGCTTCGAAAGGGTGAGTGTGGGTGTCGACGACCGTGTCCGGCGCCCACACGCGTTCAAGCACTTCGTCGTAACCGGCAGCGAGCATCGTGGCGCGGAACTGAGCCAGCGTGGGTTGATCGGGCATAGCTATTTACTTCGTTCTTCGTGCCGGGAGAAATACCATACCGACGGTCGCAGGTTCTGCAGGCGCGCACTCGAGGGCGCTCTTCGCCATGCGCGAGCTTGCGCGCGCCCACAACATGCGAGCCGACTGGCAATGTGATGTGGCTACGCCACCACATTTCTGGCCCGTAGCGCGGCGATCGCCTCGGCGGCGAGGCCGAGCTCTGCGAGCACCGCGTCGGTATCGTCGCCCAGTCTCGGCGCGGACGACCGCACGCTACCGGGCGTTGCGGACAGCTTGGGCACGATGCCGGGCACCTCAATCTCGTGGCCGTCGCGCGTGACTTGCTTCAAGATCATGTCTCTTGCACGATAGTGCGGGTCTTCGGCGATGTCCTTGGCGGTGTACACGCGGCCGGCTGGGACCTTGGCTTCGCGCAGCACTTTCAATACGTCTGCCACCGTGCGCGACTGCGTCCATGCCTCAATCGCAGCATCCAGCTCAACTACGCGCGCCACACGTCCTGCGTTGTCGGCAAGCGTCGGGTCATTGCCCAGATCGTCGCGACCGATGGCGGTCATCAATCGCCGGAAGATACTGTCACCATTGCCAGCAATGAGCACCACGCCGTCGGCGCAGCGATAGGCGTTTGACGGCGCGATGCCGGGCAGCGCCGAACCGGCCGGCTCGCGCACTTCGCCAAACGCGCTGTATTCCGGCAGCAGGCTTTCCATCACGTTGAACACGGCTTCATGCAAGGCGACGTCGATTACCTGGCCCTGGCCGCCATTGACCTTGCGGTGATACAGCGCGGTCAGCACGCCGATGGTGCCGTGCAGCGCGGCCAGCGTGTCGCCGATGGAAATGCCGCAGCGAACCGGCACGCGCCCGGTCTCGCCTGTGAGGTGACGCAAACCGCCCATCGCCTCACCAATCGCGCCGAAGCCCGGCAGGTCGCGGTACGGCCCGGTTTGCCCATAGCCCGAAATGCGTAGCATGATGAGGCCGGGGTTGTCCTTCGCCAGCGTGGCGTAATCCATGCCCCAACCCTCCAGCGTGCCGGGGCGGAAATTCTCGATCAGCACATCGGCCTGTGCGATGAGCTGGCGCGCCAGCGCCTGGCCTTCCTCGTCGCGCAGGTCAATGGCAATCGAGCGCTTGTTGCGCGACTGCACTTGCCACCATACCGAGGTACCGTCGAGAATCTTGCGCCAGTTGCGCAGCGGATCACCACTGCCCGGCGCTTCGATCTTGATCACGTCAGCGCCGAAATCGCCTAGTGTCTTGGCCGCGAATGGCCCGGCGATGAGCTGCCCCATCTCGATGACGCGCAGCCCCTGCAGAGCGCTCACGCCTTCCAACATCTTTGCCGTTGCGTTCATGGTTGGCTGTCGTCGGTCAATCCACGGTTGCGCCAGCGTCCTTGACGATCTTCGCCCAGCGCGGCAAATCGTCACGCACCAGCGAGGCAAACTGCTCGGGCGACGACTTGAACGGCTCGCAGCCCACTCCCGCCAACCGTTCGATGGCGTCCTTCGACTCCAGCGCTTTGGCAATCTCGGCGTTCAGTTGCTGGATGATCGACTTTGGCGTGCCCGCAGGCACAAACATGCCGTACCACGGCGTGGTGCCGAAGCCCTTCACCGTCTCGCCAATGGTTGGCGAATCGGGTAGCGCGGGAACGCGCTTCTCGTTGACGACGCCCAGCACCTTGATCTTGCCGGCCTTGATGAACGAAATCGACGACGGCAGGCTCTGCACCGATACCTGCACTTGCCCGCCGACCAGATCGGTCACTGCAGCAGATGCCCCCTTGTACGGCACATGCACAAGATCAATGCCCGCGGCCTTGCCGAGCATCTCACCGATCAGGTGATTGAGCGTGCCGTTACCGGCCGAGCCGATGTAGATTTTTTTGGGTTGCTGCTTCGCGAGCGCGATCAGTTCCGCCACGTTCTTGGCCGGGAACGCCGGATTGGCCACCAGCACATAGCCCGCCGTTGCCAGCGTGCCGACGGGCTGGAAGTCCTTGACCGGATCGAACCCCGTGCTCTTGTAAAGCGAAGGATTGATCACCATCGAGCTGTCGGCCGTGATCATCAGGGTGTAGCCATCGGGCTTCGCCTTGGCCGCGACCACGGTGCCCACATTGCCGCCCGCGCCGGGGCGGTTGTCCACGATGAAGGTTTGCCCGAGCTGCTCGCTGAGCTTCTGTGCGATCACTCGCGCAATGGCGTCGTTGGCGCCACCGGCGGCCTGCGGCACGATGATGGTGACGGGCTTGCTTGGATATTTGTCGTCGGCAATGGCGTTTTGCATTGCAGCCAGCGCCAGCAGGCCAGTCAGGACTCGCAGAACAGTGGACATCAGAAGCCTCCTTGGAATGTGCCAGTGCGATGGTGCGCAGTCTACGGAGAATGGCACGACAACGGAATACGTTTCCTGGCAAACGAGGTTTCGCAAAACGCGAAAGCGGTAGCAGATCAGCTTGTACGGCTGCTGCCGCTACCTATTCGCGGTGAACCTCACTTTTTCGCTCGCGTCGAGCTTCACAAAGCCGTTCATGGGTCAATCGCCCGGCGGAACCGTCAAGTGCCTGTTGAGAGGCGCAATTTTGCGGAAAGGCGGTGGAAAGTGCAGCGATCTGCACGCCAGACATAATGCAATCAACTCACGCTGATCTTGCCCATGTTCGAACAAGCCTTCAAAAATATCGACGACGTTCTCTGGAAAGAGGCGGGCTGTACTACGGAGCTGGACTACACCGAGCAAACCTCCTGGCTGCTCTTCCTCAAGTATCTCGACGGCCTGGAGCAGGACAAGGCGACCGAGGCCGAGCTTGAAGGCAAGAAGTACACCCACATCATCGCCTCGCCCTATCGCTGGGACACCTGGGCCGCGCCGAAGGATGCCAGCGGCAAGCTTGACCACAACAAGGCGCTCACCGGCGACGACCTGCGCGAGTTTGTTGACCGCACGCTGTTCCCTTACCTGCAAGGCTTCAAGCAGAAGGCCAGCGGCCCGAACACGCTGGAATACAAGATCGGCGAAATTTTTGGCGAGATCAAGAACAAGATTTCCAGCGGCTACAACCTGCGCGAGATCATCGACCAGATCGACGCGCTGCGCTTTCGCTCACAGACTGAAAAGCACGAGCTTTCGCACCTGTACGAAGCCAAAATCAAGAACATGGGCAACGCGGGCCGCAACGGCGGCGAGTACTACACGCCGCGTCCGCTGATCCGCGCGATGGTGCAGGTCACCGCGCCGAAGATTGGTGAGACGATTTACGACGGCGCCTGCGGCTCGGCGGGCTTTTTGTGCGAGGCGTTCGACTACCTGCGCCCGCTCGCGACCAAAGCGGCCGACCTGAAAACCCTGCAGGAGCGCACCTTCTACGGCAAGGAGAAAAAATCTCTCGCCTACGTCATCGCGATCATGAACATGATCCTGCACGGCATCGAAGCGCCGAACATCCAGCACACCAACACGCTCGCGGAAAACCTCGCCGACGTCCAGGAGAAGGACCGCTTCGACATCGTGCTCGCCAACCCGCCGTTCGGTGGCAAGGAACGCAAGGAAGTGCAGCAAAACTTCCCGATCCGCACCGGCGAAACCGCGTTTCTGTTCCTGCAGCACTTCATCAAACTGTTGCGCGCCGGTGGCCGCGCCGCCATCGTCATCAAGAACACGTTTCTCTCGAACACCGACAACGCCTCGGTTAGCCTGCGCAAACAATTGCTCGAAAGCTGCAACCTGCACACCGTGCTCGATTGCCCCGGCGGCACCTTCCTCGGCGCCGGCGTGAAGACGGTGGTGCTGTTTTTCGAGAAGGGCGCACCGACCCGAAAGGTTTGGTACTACCAGCTCGATCCCGGCCGCAACATGGGCAAGACCAACCCGCTCAACGACGCCGATCTCACCGAATTCATCACGCTGCAAAAGACGTTCGCTGATTCGGGCAAAAGCTGGAGCGTGGACGCGGGGAATATTGACGCCACCACGTTCGACCTCGCGGTCAAAAACCCGAGCGCCGTTGAAACCGTCACCCATCGCCGCCCGCAGGACATCATGGACGAGATTGCGGCGCTGGATGCGGAGAGCGCCGAAGTGCTCGCCGGGATCCGGGCGTTGTTGTGAAGTCTCCGTCGGTCTACATCATGGCGAGTGGCCGCAACGGCACGCTCTACATCGGCGTCACGTCTGATCTGGTCAAACGCGTATGGCAGCATCGCGAGGGCATTGCTGAGGGTTTCACCAAAGACCACGACGTCAAATTACTCGTCTGGTACGAACAACACGAAACGATGGAAAGCGCCATTTCGCGCGAAAAGGCCATGAAGAAGTGGCTGCGGAAGTGGAAGCTCGACATCATCGAAAAGATGAACCCACAGTGGAATGACCTGTGGCCAGAAATCATCGGTGAGTGGCCCTTAAGCACTATTGCCACCGTTGCCGCTATTCCTGCCCCTGTCGCCGTTCCCGTCCCTCCCGCCGTGCCCACCCCTCCCGTTCCTCTCGTCATTCCCGCGAACGCGGGAATCCAGCCCCCCACCCCACGCGAAGCGTCTGAAATGCGCTGCGCGGAGGATTACGAACTGGATTCCCGCCTGCGCGGGAATGACGGGGTTGGAGGTGGGGCGTGAGTTCTGCTTGGCCAACGAAAACGCTGTCTGAAGTCTGTGAGATCAAGCCGCCGAAATCGGAGGCACGCCAGCGTCTGGCTTCGAATGATTCAGTTTCATTTGTTCCGATGGAAGACTTGGGCATTGATCAGAAGCAGGTCGTGCCCACACAAACGAGACTGCTGGCGGACGTGGCTGGCAGCTATACGTATTTCGCCGACGGCGATGTGTTGCTTGCGAAGATCACGCCGTGCTTTGAGAACGGCAAACTCGGGATTGCGGCCAATCTGACCAACGGCGTTGGATTTGGCTCCAGCGAATACATGGTCTTACGGCCAAGCCCGGCGTTAGACAAAGAATGGCTTTACTACTATCTCTCACGCGAAACCTTTCGCACCGAGGGCGCAGCGCGCATGAGTGGTGCGGTTGGTCACAAGCGCGTTGCGAAGGAGTTCATTGATGCGTATCCGATTCCGGTACCACCACTCACCGAACAGCAGCGAATCGCCGGCATCCTCGACGAAGCGTTTGACGGCATCGCCACCGCCAAAGCCAACGCCGAAAAGAACCTCCAAAACGCCCGCGCCCTGTTCGAAAGCCACCTTCAAGCCGTTTTCACGCAGCGGGGTGACGGATGGACGGAAACAACGCTGGAGGGTGTCGCGCACCGCGAATGCACGCTTTCGTACGGCATCGTGCAACCGGGAGAGGAGGTCGCAGACGGTTTGGCGATTGTCCGACCCACAGATATGACGTCGAAGGTTATTTACCTTGACGGTCTTAAGCGCATTGATCCCAAACTGGCTGATTCTTACAAGCGAACAACTTTGGTTGGTGGCGAACTCTTGCTCTGCGTGCGTGGTAGCACAGGCATGCTCTCGATGGCCGCGCCCGAACTTGTGGGCGGAAACGTAACGCGAGGCATCGTTCCGATTCGGTTCGATCCGGCACGCATGACCCGTGACTTCGGTTTTTACCTGATGAATTCTGCTGTCGTTCAGGAACAGATACGCGAAAAAACCTACGGTACCGCGCTAATGCAGATCAATATTCGTGACTTGAGAAATATTTCTTTTTCGTTTCCGCCTTTGAAGAAGCAGGAAGCAATTGCTGGGGCTCTCCACGAACTTGGCGAAGAAACCCAACGCCTCGAATCCCTCTACCAGCAAAAACTCGCCGCGCTGGACGAATTGAAGAAGTCGCTGCTGCATCAGGCGTTCAGCGGGGCGCTGTGACGCGCCTTTGCCGACACTCGCATTCCTCCGTTCGCGGGATGACGATGACTATATGGCTTTTTCGTAAAAGTGCCTATGGATAAGGGCTTGGCAGCTAATTTTGCCAATAGTCGATAATTGCCGAAATAAAGCGCTGAGCCCTTATTGAATAAGGGTTTGATAAAAAAGCTGATGCGTCAAATCCATGTTACTGGCGGTAACATCCGCCGCCAGCGATATGTCGTCAATCCAGCGTTTTGGCGACACATTGCGCCGATATGTCGTCACGAACGACATGAGTCCGAAACATGTCGGAAAAACGCAAAAACGCCGACATATTTGTTTGACGTGTTTGGCGTGTCGCCGCCTGCGACATAGTGTCAGTGACTTGACAAATAACTTGACTCATACTTGACGTTTGGCTAGCCTTTGCGCATGGCCTACGTTCCCCGTTTCACCATCAGCGCGACTCTGCTCAATGAGGTGGAGCGGGTCGCGGCGCTGCGGGAGCGCATTCAGAGCGCCGCAGTTGATCTGGCATGGATTCCTGCGTTGCAGAAGGACACCCGTACCCGCAACGTGCACGCCTCCACCGCCATCGAAGGCAATCCGCTGACGCTGGAGCAGGTGCGCGCGCTTGAGGAAGGGCGCACGCTGTCGCGCTCCGGCGAGCGCCCGAAACGTGAGGTGATCAATTATTTCGCCGGGCTGCGCTATGTCGAAAAAAATGCCGCTGTCGAGACGATTCGTCACGACGATGTGCTGGAGCTGCACCGCATTCTGGCCGGTGAGGTGATGGATCAGGGCGAGGCGGGCCGATACCGGACGATGGGTGTGCGCGTGGGGGACTATTTGCCTCCGCCTGCGGACGCTGTGTCGGGCCTGATGTTCGAGCTGCTGGAGTGGTGGAACACGGCGGCGACGAAGCTCTCGCCGGTGCTGAGCTCGGCGATCCTGCATCATCGTTTTGAGTCAATCCATCCGTTCGCAGATGGCAATGGCCGCACGGGCCGCGCGCTTTCGCTGTGGGAGCTGTATCGGCGCGGATTTGATACGCATCACATTTTTTCGGTCGACGAGTTTTATTGGGAAGACCGGCCGCGGTACTACGCCGAGCTGGACGCCGTGCGCCACGCGGGCGATGACCTGAGCGGCTGGCTGGAATATTGCGCCGCCGGACTGCGCACGACGCTGGAGCGGGCGTGGCTACGCATCCAGACGATTCAGGGCAATGCCACGCGAAAGCTCGCGCTGCGCCCGCGACAGGAGCAACTGCTGCACCTGCTGCGTGACCACGGCAGCATGGCGCCGAACGAAATCTGGTCGGCGCTGAGCGTGTCCCGGCAGGGTGCAATGGACCTGTTGCGACCATTGATTGAGGCGGGCCTGGTGGAAAAAGTCGGCGGCGCGAAGACTGGGCACTATGTGCTCAAGAATGTGTAGCGAATGAACGAAGCCGAAACTCGCGCCGAACACATTGACCCGCAGCTTGCGGCAGCGGGTTGGGGCGTGGTGGAAGGCAGCCGCATCCGGCGTGAATACGCAATTGCACCGGGGCGCATCGAGGGGCCACTGCGGCGCGGCAAGGCGCTGACGGCGGACTACGTGCTGATCTACCGCAACACCAAGCTTGCGGTGGTGGAGGCGAAGGCGTGGGATCAGCCACTGACGGAGGGCGTGGGGCAAGCTAAGCACTACGCCGCCAAGCTCTCGGTGCGCTTCACCTACTCGACCAACGGGCAGGGCGTTTACGGCATCGACATGGACACGGGGCAGGAGGGTGAGCGCGCCGCCTTCCCGACGCCTGACGAGCTGTGGAACCTGACCTTTGCCGAAGCGGACGCATGGCGCGATCGCTTTGCGGCGGTGCCGTTCGAGGATCGCGGCGGCTACTTTCAGGGGCGCTACTACCAGGACATCGCGGTGGAGCGTGTGCTGCAGGCCATCGCGGACGGGCAGCGACGCATATTGCTGACGCTCGCGACCGGTACCGGCAAGACCTTCATCGCGTTCCAGATTGCGTGGAAGCTGTTTCAAAGCCGCTGGAACCTGACGCGCGAACCCGCTCGCCGGCCACGCATCCTCTTCCTCGCCGACCGCAACATCCTGGCCGATCAGGCGTACAACGCGTTTTCAGCGTTTGCCGACGATGCGCTGGTGCGCATCGCGCCCGACGATATCCGCAAGAAGGGGCAGGTGCCGAAGAACGGGAGCATCTTCTTCACGATTTTTCAGACATTCATGAGCGGTCAGGAATCGTCACTCCCGCGCAGGCGGGAGTCCAGCGCAGACGGTCTGGATTCCCGCCTGCGCGGGAATGACGTGACCGCAGCGATTCAGACGCCCAATGACGCCGCCGTTGGCTCGCCGTACTTCGGCGAGTACCCGCCGGACTTCTTCGACTTTATCGTGATCGACGAATGTCATCGTGGCGGTGCCAACGACGAGAGTAGCTGGCGCGGCATCCTCGACTACTTCTCGCCTGCTGTGCAGCTCGGATTGACGGCGACGCCGAAGCGGGATGACAACGTTGATACCTACGCATATTTCGGTGAACCGGTTTACACGTATTCGCTGAAGGACGGCATCAACGATGGCTTCCTCACGCCATTTCGCGTGAAGCAGATTGCAACGACGCTGGACGACTATGTGTACACGCCGGACGACACGCTGATCGAGGGTGAAATTGAAGCAGGTAAACGCTACGAAGAGAAGGATTTCAACCGCATTATCGAGATCAGGGAGCGCGAGGCGCATCGCGTGAAAGTCTTCATGGAGCAGATTGACCAGCGAGAAAAAACACTGGTCTTTTGCGCCACGCAACTGCACGCGCTGGTGGTGCGCGACCTGATTAACCAGATCAAGGCCAGCAAGGAGCCGAATTACTGCGTTCGCGTGACGGCCAACGACGGCGCGCTCGGCGAACAGCATTTGCGCGATTTTCAGGACAACGAAAAATCCATCCCGACGATCCTGACCACCTCGCAAAAACTCTCAACGGGCGTGGATGCCCGCAACGTCCGCAACATCGTGCTGATGCGACCAGTGAACACCATGATCGAGTTTAAGCAGATCATCGGACGCGGCACGCGGCTGTTTGACGGCAAAGCGTACTTCACGATCTACGACTTTGTGCGGGCGCATCATCATTTCAACGATCCGGAATGGGACGGCGAGCCGCTGGCACCAGAACCACCGGCGGTTCATCAAGTGCGAGAGCCGCAACCTGAGTGGCCAGCGGAGGCGGAAGGTGGCGCGGCGGAGGAGGCTGGTGATGCCGCTGCGCAGGCACGCCGCACGGTGCGGGTGAAACTGGCTGATGGCAAGGCACGCAACATCCAGCACATGATGGCCACGAGCTTCTGGCACGCCGACGGCACGCCGATGTCGGCACAGCAGTTTATGGAAATGCTGTTCGGTCGCCTGCCGGAATTCTTCGCCAACGAGGATGAGTTGCGCGCGCTCTGGAGCGCCCCCGAAACCCGCCGCCAATTGCTTGATGGGCTGGCAGAAAAAGGTTTTAGCCGCGAGCAACTCGCCGAGATGCAGCGCGTGATCGGCGCTGAAAAGAGTGATCTGTTTGATGTGCTCTCTTACATTGCGTTCGCCGCAGAACCCAAGACGCGTGCCGAGCGCGCTGAATTTGCACGGGCGGCAGTTGCGCGCGACTTCGGCGAGAAGCAGCAGGCCTTCATCAATTTCGTGCTCGATCAGTACGAGACACAAGGGGTAGACGAACTTGATCTCGGGCAACTCGTCCCCTTGCTGCGTTTGCGCTTCGGTGATGCGATCAGTGACGGGCTTGCCACCCTTGGCGATGTGACCGCCGTTCGCCAAGCCTTCGTTGGCTTTCAGCCCGCGCTGTACGCGCGCTAGTTGCCGAAATCCGTAACCGACAGTCACCTGACAATCAAAGACTCGTTGTTCTATGTCTACATCACCCAACACGTCGTCAGCGACCTTCTCCCTGATCGTCGTGGGCGACGAAATCCTCTCCGGCAAGCGGCAGGACAAGCATCTGGCGAAGGTGATTGAGCTGCTATCGGCGCGGGGGCTGGCGCTGGCGACGGCGGAGTATGTGGGTGATGATCGGCCGAGGATTGAGGCGGCGCTGCGGCGCGCGTTTGCGCGTTCACGCGAGACTGGCGAGATTGTGTTCTCGACCGGCGGTATCGGCGCGACGCCAGACGATCACACGCGTCAATGTGCGGCTGCAGCGCTCGGCGTACCGCTTGCGTTGCACCCGCAGGCAGAGGCGCTGATCCGCGAGCGCATGCAGGACGTGGCGCGCGAGCAGGGCGTGGCGTACGAGCCGGACCGTGCTGACAATGTGCATCGCCTCAACATGGGCGTGTTCCCCGACGGCGCCGAGATTATTCCGAACCCTTACAACAAGATCCCAGGCTTCTCGGTGGGCGACGTGCACTTCGTACCAGGCTTCCCGGTGATGGCGTGGCCGATGATTGAGGGCTTGCTCGATACGAAATACGCGCACCTGCATCGTCGTGACGCCTACGTCGAAAAATCGGTGATCGTGTTCGGCGCGATGGAGGCAACACTGACGCCGCTGATGGAGGCGGTGGAGCGCGATCATCCGGGCGTGAAGGTGTTCAGTTTGCCAAGCGTTGATCACCCGCAGTACGGCAAGCACATTGACCTCGGCGTGAAGGGAACACCGGACGTCGTTGACGCCGCTTACATGCAGTTGCGCGCTGGTCTTGTCGCGCTCGATGTCACCCTTGGCCCGGAGCTGGCGCGTTAGGTACCGCCGTACTTCGCGTATGCCTTGGCGATCTTGGTGTCGTAGTCGAAGTCCTTGTAGTTCTTGCCGTTATAGCCTTCAGCGAACTTGGCCCATGCTTTGTTTTTCAGATGCACGATCAGCCCGTTCGTGACGCAGTAGGCCTCAAACGACTTCAGGTGATTGTTTTCTGATTCCTGCATCGCGCGAGCGAATGACACCGGATCGGGCCAACCGTTGTGATTGGAGCCCAAAACCTGAAACTTCCCCCACGAGCAGGCTTTGATGGCTGCGACGGGGTCGAGTACCATCGCTTCGAATAAACGACTGTACTGATTCCACGAGTAGTACTTCTTCGCGGACGCCCGCCGACACGAAAGATGAGGGTGGCTCAGGTCGAACCTTTTGGCGGTGTGCTTGCGAAAGTGGTGCGCTTCAAAAAGTATCTTGGCGCGGTATTGGTCGTCAAATCCGCTTCGGCCGCCCGATTCGACTTGCGCCACTGCTTTGATCGCCGCCACGCAGATGCCATTTCGGCTTGCGACGTCAGCGAAATTTGCGTCAGTCAATGGCGCCGGGCAGAAATTCGGCGAGGGCAGCGTATGCGTCACGTCGCGATAGAGCACGATCTGCGGCGAGGCAGCGCGCTGATTGTGCACGGTCCGCAATAACTGGCGAATTTCCCTGGTTATCGCTTCGCCACGAGACGCCGGAAGAAACGTCTTGTCAGCAAACGCCTCTGCGAGTAGCTCGGGAATGACTGCTTCGAGGTTGGCCGTGGCGGAAGACACTGCTGGCGCAGAAGAGGCAAGTTGCGACGGCTTCCGTGATTTCCCGACAAATCGGAACAGTAGTTCGCGAAGGCGCTGTGGTCCGACGGCGGTGCCGGCCTTCACCAATTCGTCCATAGTCATCGCATGCATCATCGTCCACAGCATGCGGTAGTTGTTCGATTCGACAGCGCTGAACAGGGCGCCCACCGCGAATGTCATTTAACCGCCCCACGCGTGGCGGGTTTCACGGCTAGCCGCTGCGTCACGTCAGCAGCGGTTCGAGCGCCGCGGAGCCTGGACTCGACGTCCGTCATGCGGACAAAGGCGGTGCCGGTCCACTTGTATACGCAGGCGGCGTAGTAGGGTGTCTGCTGCGGCCCGATCCGCACGGCCGAAAACAGGACGATCAGCTCTTTCGATGAATCCTGGTCAACGTTTCGGAACATCACCGCGCGTACCTTCATCATGAAAGCTGACTCCGGCTCGTCCGGCGGTGGCAACGGGTGAACGCTGCCGTCCGCGCCTGCTACACGGCCGCTGTACGGACCGTCATCAATCGTGTCCGACTGAGTCAACCACACACTTGCCTGCTGCCATGGGCCGAGTGCACCGGCGACTACCTTGTGCGCCATCTTCTCGCCAGCCGCGAGCTGGATTGCCGGCTTTGCTGAATCGACCGCAGCGGCGGCGGACGTGACGGTCAACGCCGCAGTGACTGTGGCGGCGAAAAATACGCGGCAAACTGAATGGAAGAATTTTTCTCGAAATCTCATGGCAGCGTGATACTTTGATGTTTTGGATGGCGGGCGAACGCGTAATTTCTTTAGACGGAGTTCACCCCGCCGAAGCGACATCCAAAGCAAAAGGAGTGGCGATGTCCTGCAGCGGGAGTCGGCTGGCTTGACGGAAATCACCGGGCCGCAGCGCGAGTGTCAGGGTCGAACCCCCGGTGTCTCCAGCGGCATTCCGGACGCACGCTTCATCAGGTAAGCCTCCAGATCGAGGAGTTCGCTGCTGCCGTACGGGTAGGGTTCGGCACGCACCGCTGTCATGCAGCCGCGCAGACGGCGTTGCAGGCTGCCCACTGCCTGCCATTCAAGGCGGTAGATCGGATATCCGGTCGGGTGCCCTTGCGGAATAATGTTGCCGCCCAGACGCTTGCCAGCCAGTCCGTCGTGGCAGTCGCGACAGCTCAGATCCATCTGCCCTATGCGCTGGCGGTAGAGCGCTTCGCCGCGCGCCTGCGCCGCTGCCAGCAAGGGCTGCACCGGCGGCGCAATGGGTAGCGTGCGGCTTTCGAACGCCAGTGCCGCTTCGAGCCCCAGCAATGACGCGTTTTCTGCGGGCCACGCGCTGGCCTGTTGCCGCTCGACGCGACACTGGTTGATCTGCTGTGCCAGGTTGATGACGCGTTGCGTGCTGGTTGCCGACGCTGTTGCGGCTGAAGGTGCTGCCATCGCAGGATAGCGCACTGCAACACCACGCATCTTCGCGATCTCGCCGTGACAGTCGGCGCAGGCCTTGTTGGCAGCACCGGTGCGCTCGGTCCATCGAGCCTGTCCGTCCTTCACCCACAACATGCCGGGGTTCTGCGCGTCGTCCTTTTGCAGCGTCTGCGTTGCAGCGGATGCGTAGTCGATGCCAGATTTGCGGGGCTCGGCGGCTGATGTGAGCGCGATGACCAGCGCCGCTATTGCGAGAGCAAGCCGCATTGGCGAACGATAGGCCCTCACGTGACGAGCAGATTCACCTGTTCGCGGTGGGCGAAACCATTGTCACCCGTCCAGATGAAAATCAGCGTGCCGCTTCTTTCCGCCCGGAAGTGAAAAGCGAAATAGGGATTGGCGGCAACGGCAGCATGCAGCGTGGCAGCAAAGACCAGACGGCTGCCCGGCTTGCTTGAACCGTCGCTGGTGCTCACCGACTGACCCGTGCCCTCGACGAAACTGCAGGTGAAGCGGCGGATCAGGTCGCGCGGCAGCAGTGCCCCTTCCGATGAGCGGCGGTAGCCTGTCTCCATCGCGTGCTGCACCAGGGCGCGTACCTCTATCACGTCGCCGGCACGGGCCGCCTTGGGCATGGTGATGAGTGCACTGGCCACCGCTGCTACTCCTCCACGCACGAAGCGGTGGTGACGATTACTTCCACGGTGTGCGTCCAGCAACTGCCGTCATTCATTTTGGCCACGGCAATCAGCTGCTGCGACGTAGCCAGGCGGATTCGCGTGGCCACACGTGCGCGCCCGCAGAGAGGCGTCAGTTCAAATACGGCGACATCGTTCTGCGGATTTTTCTCGTTGAAGATGGCGATACCGGTGACGTGCTGCGCGGTGGTCATCGGGCTGTCTACCGTCACCTCTACGGGAACGCTGTTGCCGTTTTCGACCAGCGGTGTAATGTCAAATTTCACGCGCCCTTCGCGTAGCGCGGCACCAGGGCCTGCGTAGGCGCGGGCGAGTTCGCTGAGGATGGGTGAAACGACAATATTTGCCGCCAGCGACCGCATTGCGATCAGCAGCGTGCCGGCGGCGCTGGCTCCGAGCAGGGTGCGGCGGTTCATCGCAGTGTTTGCAGCCAGGCAACCACGTCCTCGATCTGCTGTGCATCGAGGATAGTCTTGTCGCGCCACGCAGCACCGACGCGATTCCGTGGCGCGGTCTCAAAATAGGCTGGCATGATGGAAGCCGGGTTTTGCCGGCGCGGGTTCACCAGTCGCTGACGCAGTTGCGCCGCCGTCCAGCGCGCGCCAGCGCCGGCGAGGTTGGTCGAGATATCCCCCTGAAACGGCACCTCCAGCGGCGCCTGATGGCAAAGCAGGCACTGACTTAGCTGCCGCTGGGCCACCAGTGCGCGCCCGCGTTCGGCGCTGCCAGCGGTCGCTGTCAGCGGCTCCAGCAGTCCATCCTCGCCAGCCGTAGCGGTGCCGGCAGTGGCCGGAGCAGCAGCCATCGCGCCGCCCGCTCCGGTCAGCGCGAGTGACGCAGCGGCCACCATCGGCACGCCGAGACGAAGCGCGACAGGTGTCATGTCAGGCAAGACTCCACTGAATGACCGCAAGAGTGGCTAGGCCTTGCTCAATTGATCCTTCAGCGGCAGGTTGCGGATGCGCTTGCCGGTCGCTGCGAAGATCGCGTTGAGCACAGCCGGCGCGGCTACGGCAATGGTCGGCTCACCAACCCCACCCCAGAAGTCACCCGATGGCACCAGCACGGTCTCCACTTTCGGCATCTGCGCCATCTTCAGACTCGGATAGTTGTGGAAGTTGGTCTGCTCGATGCGACCGTCCTTCACGGTGCACTCCTGATACAGCGCCGCCGACAGGCCGTAGACGAATGAGCCCTCGACCTGTGCCTCGATCTGCTGCGGGTTCACGGCGTTGCCGCAGTCGGTGCCGGCCACGATGCGGTGAATGGTGAGTTCACCCCCCTTGCCAACCGACACTTCGGCAATCGCGGCGACATAGGAGCCAAAGCCCATTGTCTGCGCGATGCCCCGGAAGACGCCTGCGGGCGCGGGTTTGTCATAGCCAATCTTCGCCGCAACGGCATTGAGCACTGCGAGGTGCTTGGGACTCTTTGCCATCAGTTTGCGACGCAGGGCGAGCGGGTCCTGCTGGGTGGCATGCGCGATCTCGTCGATGAAACACTCGAGGTAGATCGTGTTCTGGTTCAGGTTCACGCCGCGCCAGAAGCCGGCAGGCACCGAGGGGTTGCGCATCGCGTGATCCACGCGCAGCGCCGGGAAGGTGTAGCCGATTGACGCTTCAGGGCCGGGAGGATTGAGGCCCTGGAAGACGACCGGGTCCTTGCCGTCGCGAATCATCTGCGGGTTCACCGTGGCGAGGATCGACTGACCGGCGATGCGCATGGTCAGCCCGGCAATCTCACCCTTGTCATCAAGCCCGGCAACCAGTTTGCAGTGGGTGACCGGATGGAAGCGGCCTTGCGCCATGTCCTCCTCGCGCGACCACAGCATCTTGATCGGCACGCCCGGCATTTCCTTCGCGATCAGCACCGCCTTGCGTACATAGTCGGTGGCGCCGCGACGACCGAAACCGCCGCCCAGGTGAATCTTGTAGACCTCGCATTGCGCGGGCTTGAGGCCTGCAGCTTCGGCCGTGGCGGCCAGCGCTGCTTCGCCATTCTGCGTGGGCAGCCAGACTTCGCAGCGCTCCGACGTCCACTTCACGGTGGCGTTCATCACCTCCATGCAAGCGTGGTTCTGATGCGGGTAGCTGTATACCGCCTCAATGCGTCGCGCCGCATTGTCAATGGCGCTGACCGCGTTGCCGACGTCATTGCCGATGACGGCGTCGGTGCTTTCCAGCGCTTCATTGAGCACCTCGGCGAACGCTTCGCTGCTGGCCTTGGCGTTGGGGCCTGGGTCCCATTCGACCTTGAGCGCATCGAGCGCGGTTTTGGCGCGCCACCAGGTGTCGGCGATCACGGCAACGCCACTGTCACCGACGCGCACCACTTTCTTGACGCCAGGGCGCTTCATCACGGCCGCTTCGTCGAAGCTCTTCACCTTGCCGCCAAAGATCGGGCAGTCGGTCATCGCGGCGTTGAGCATGCCGGGCAGCTTGAGGTCCATGCCGTAGACCTGCTTGCCGGTGGTTTTGTCAACAGTATCCAGGCGCGCAATGCGCTTGCCGGCGATCTTCCAGTCCTTCGCCGGCTTCAGCATGATGTCCTTCGGCTGCGGCAGCTTGGACGCAGCGACGGCAACCTTGCCGTACGTCGTGCTGCGTTTGCTGGGGCCGTGGGTGATAACGCCCTTGCTGACGCTGCATTCCGCAGCCGGCACTTTCCAGCCGTCGGCGGCCGCCTGCATCAGCGCCATGCGTGCGGCGGCGCCGCCCTTGCGCACATAGTCGTGCGATTGCCGGATGCCGCGACTGCCGCCGGTGGAGAAGTCTCCCCACACGCGCTCGCGCTTGAGGTTCTGGCCCGGTGTCGGGTATTCGGTGGTGACCTTTGCCCAGTCACATTCCAGCTCTTCGGCAACGAGCTGCGCGAGGCCGGTGAGCGTGCCCTGGCCCATCTCGGAGCGGGCGATGCGGATCACCACGCGATCATCGGGCTGGATCACCACCCAGGCGTTGATCTCGGGCGGCATGGTGGCTGCTGCGGCACCCTGCGCGAGCGCCTGCTGGCCCATCAGTGGCAGATGGAAGCCGAGCACCAGACCGCCGGTGGCGCCGGCGCTCTGCTTGAGGAAGTTGCGACGGCTCACGCGGGCGGGCGCGCCAGCGGCCGTGGATGCGGATTTGCGAGTGGGAGAATTCATGCCTTGGCTCCTTCCACGTGCTCAATGTTGAGCGAGGTCTTGCCGAGCTCTGCTTTCGAGTGCATCTTGCCGCCGCTCTTCGCAGCGGCCATCTCTTTGGCGGCGACATGAATCGCGGCGCGGACGCGGTTGTAGGTGCCGCAGCGACAGATGTTGGTCATCGCGTCATCGATGTCCTTGTCGGTCGGGTTCGGCTTGTCTTTCAGCAGCGCAGTGGCCGCCATGATCATGCCGGACTGGCAGAAACCGCACTGCGGCACGTCGAGCGCCTGCCACGCCTTCTGGATTGGGTGTGAACCATTGGGACTCAGGCCCTCGATGGTGGTGATCTTTTGCGTTGCCTTCACTACAGCGGCGGGCATGGCACATGAGCGCACGGCGACTCCATCAATGTGCACCGTGCAGGCGCCGCATTGCGCGACGCCGCAGCCATATTTGGTGCCGGTCAGGCCCAGTTGTTCACGCAGCACCCACAAGAGCGGGGTTCCCTCATCCGCTGAATACTCCAGCGGCTTGCCGTTCACGTTCAATCGGGCCATTGCACTCTCCTTTCGATCGAAGCGCGATTATTGCTCGCTGCCGCGCAAAAGTGATGCCGGGTTGATCCGAATCAAAACATTCGCGCCGGGAACAACTCTGGGTACTGGTGGCTTCGTTTTGGGTAGGTATCAGCTTTTCGAAATAAGTGCCATTGAATAAGGGCTTGACGCAATATTGTTCGCAAAGTCGACTTTCAAGCAAATCATCGCCAAAGCCCTGACTGAATGGCGTTTTTGCAGAAATGTTGAATGCGGTTGGATCTTCCTATTGCGCATATACCAACTGGTTGGTATGCTGACGACGCGTTGTCGCAGGATGGCGCGAAATAGTGCGCCGCGGCCGCACGACGACGCGACGGACGAAGCCTCGGAAGCGAATCAATCGCCGGTCAGCTCAATCATTGACAGTCGAAGGGGAGAGATCATCATGGCAACAGGAACCGTCCGCCTGCACCGCGTGTTGCGGGCCACGCCCGATCGCGTCTATCGCGCCGTCCTGACCGCGGACGCGGTCGTCAAGTGGCTGCCGCCGTTCGGCTTCACGTGCACGGTGCATCACCTGGACGCCCGCGTTGGCGGTGGCTTTCGCATGTCGTTCCACAACTTCTCGTCGGGCAAGGGCCACTCCTTTGGCGGGGAGTATCGTGAACTGGTGCCGGACGCGCGCATCCGCTACTCCGACAAGTTTGATGATCCAGGTTTGCCGGGTGAAATGGAAACGACGATCAATCTCAAGACAGTGCTTTGCGGCACCGAGATCGACATCGTCCAGACCGGCATTCCGGAAGTGATTCCCGTCGAGATGTGCTACCTCGGCTGGCAGGAGTCGCTCGTCCAGTTGGCGCAACTGGTGGAACCGGTGATTCCCGACTGACCATGCTGATAGCCAAACTGACCGGCGCACACCGCATCCAACCATGAACGCCGCCGCACTCAACGTCCGTTCCCGGCTGCTGGACGCCGCATTGCATGTCATTCGCAGCAAGGGTTACTCGGCGTCCACGGTTGACGACATTTGTACCGAAGCCGGGGTGACCAAGGGCAGCTTCTTCCACTACTTCAAAAGCAAGGAAGACCTTGCTCTCGCCGCTGTCGAGCACTGGAACACGATGACGGGCGGCCTGTTTGCGCAGTCGGCATACCAGACGCTGCCCGACCCGCGTGATCGCGTGCTTGCCTATATCGATCTGCGCGCCGAGCTGCTGCAGGGCGAATTGCCCGATTTCACCTGTCTGCTGGGCACCATGGTGCAGGAGACCTTCGACACGCATCCGCGCGTGCGTGATGCCTGCAACGCCGGCATTGCGTCGCACGCACACACGGTGGCGGTTCATCTGGCTGCGGCAAAGGCGCAGTACGCCGCCGACGCCGACTGGGACCCGGAGATGGTCGCGCTCTACACCCAGGCAGTGATCCAGGGCGCCTTCATTCTTGCCAAGGCGCAGGGCAGTGCTGCCATCGCCGCGCAATGCATTGCTCAACTGCGCACTTACATCGCCACCCTGCTCGGGGCGCCGGATGGCCTCTGCGCGCAGCAACCCACGCTGCGCACGGCCGCCAGCAACGCGCAATGACATCGACTTTGACCGGCACGTTCACAACATTTGAGGAACAACAGTCATGACCGATTCCACGTACGTTGACGGCTTTGTCTGTGCCGTCAACAACCAGAACAAGCAGGCCTACATCGACTATGCAAAGAAGTTCGGCACGATCTTCCGCGAGTACGGTGCGCTCGAGGTCGTCGACTGCTGGGGCGACGATGTGCCGGAGGGCAAACTGACCTCGTTCACCATGGCGGTCAAGCGCGAGCCTGACGAATCCATCGCTTATGGCTGGATCACCTGGCCATCGCGCGGCGTGCGCGACGAAGCGTGGGGCAAGATGCAGACGGATGCCCGCTTTCAGCCGGAGCAGCACCAGATGCCCTTTGATGGCAAGCGCATGATTTTCGGCGGCTTCCAGATCGTCAACCGGGCCTGAACAAATCTGGCCGCGCGCAGGTCCGCTGCAACGCCCAATTTCAAAACGGAGTCCACCATGTCCGACGACACCCAGAACTGCTTTACCGATGCGAACGGCTCGCACGAGCTGTCGATCACCCGAGTGTTCGACGTGCCTGCCGAAAAACTCTATCGCTGCTGGACCGAGCCGGCGCTGATGGTGCAATGGTTTACACCACCGCCGTGGAAGACCGTGCACGTCGAGACCGATGTGCGGCCCGGTGGTGCGAGTTACATCGTGATGCAGGGGCCGGACGGGACCCAGATGCCCAATCGTGGCGTGTATCTGGAAGTGATCCCGAACCGCAAGATCGTGTTCACCGACGCGTATACGTCGGCCTGGGTGCCGTCCGGCAAACCGTTCTTCACCGGCATCATCACCTTCGAGGACGAAGGCGGAAAGACGCGCTACACGGCGCGTGCGCTGCACTGGAGCGCAGAGGACAGCGCCGCTCATGAGGCGATGGGCTTCCACGAAGGCTGGGGCAAAGTCGCCGAACAGATGGCCGCGCTGGCCGCCACGCTGTAGTTTGCAAGGAGCCCAACATGCCACTGACACCCTGGATCGTCGCGCTATGCATGCTGATCGTCGCCTTCCTGTTGTACGTCAATTCGAAACCGGACCGTGGCCGCTTTGAGCGTTCACTGCTGATCAATGCGCCGGCAGAGAAAATATTTCCGCTGATCAACGATATGGCGGCATCGCTGACCTGGAACCCGTTCGTCAAGAAAGACCCCAACATCCGTGGTGAGCTCAGCGGCCCGGCCGCCGGCGTTGGCGCCCGCTATGCCTTTGTCGGCAATAAGGATGTCGGTACTGGCTCGGTGGAAATCACTGACAGCCGCGCCAGCGACTATGTGCACATGCACCTGCTGATGCAGGCGCCGTTCGCTGCTGACAATCAGGTGGCGTTTACCCTGACGCCTGAAGGCGGCGGCACCCGCGTGAGCTGGGCGATGGAGGGCAATACTACTTACCTGATGAAGCTGATCAGCACGGTGCTCAATATGGACAAGATGATGGCGCGCGAATTTGACGCCGGGCTCGCTGCGCTGAAACAGCAGGTTGAAGCGTAGAAAAAGGGGGCGCGATGCGCCGACTGTGCAGCCCGATGGCGGGGTGGGCGACGACCGGCCGGATTGAGCTGGCACGGTGACTATGGATCGCGCAGCTCGGTGATCAAATCCGGCCGCTTGCTGTCGAACAGCTCGGCGCGGTCGCGCCCTTCACGCTTGGCCCGATAGAGCGCATCGTCGGCACGGCGTACCAACACGTCGGCATCAAAAGTGTCGAAGTCGGGGTTGAAGGTGGCAATGCCGATACTGATGGTGACATTGCGATCGGCAGCCTGCGCGCCGACGATCGCCAGCGCGGCGACTGCCTCACGGACAGCGGCCGCCACATGCAGGGCGCCGCTGGTATCGGTGTTCGGCAGCACCACCACAAACTCTTCGCCACCGTAGCGCGCCAGATAGTCGCCAGGCCGGCGCAGCACGCGCTGCATGGCGTGCGCCACGGCGCGCAGGCACTCGTCACCCTTCTGATGGCCGTACATGTCGTTATAGGCCTTGAAGTAATCGATATCGACCATCAGGACTGCCAGTGGCAGGCGCTCCCGCGAGGCACGGCGCAGGTCACGCGGAAACTGGTCGATGAAATGGCCGCGGTTATGGGCGCCGGTCAGCGCATCCCGAACCGCGCGTTCCGCCAGTGCTTCGTGGGCACGTGCAAGCTGGCGATAGAGGTTTGACGTTTGCCACACCAGCACGCCCAGCACCACTGACGACGACACCATGCTCAGGCAGCGTGCGGCGTACCAGCCGGCGCTGTAGCGGGCGCCGGCGACCAGTGTCAGCGCGACATCAGCAAGGCTGGCGAGCAGCGCCACCGCAAGCCAGGCGCTCAGCAGGTCCCGCAGCCGCGTGATGGCGAGACAGGCGAGCAGCGCCAGCACATTGATGCCCAGCACCACGGGCGCAGCCGGGGAGTGAATCAGCCGCGTGTAGGCCGCGCCGTCGATCAGTGGCGGCAGCTGGCCACCATCAGCAACCGCCAATGTTGCCAGCGTGATCGCGGCACCTGCCGCAAGCGCCAGCTCGGCATGCGCCCAGCCAGACAGGACGCCGGCGCGGCGCCGTGCCACCGCCGGCGTCAGCAGCAACAGCGCCAGCAACACGAAGAACGGATAGCCGCCGTGCCAGAACGTCCAGATCCACACCGCGCTTTGCGCGCCGGCGCCGAGCAGGCCCGTCTCCGAAAACACGCCCGGAAAGATGAGCACCTGCACCGCCGCCATGATCGCCACAAACACCGAGGCGCTCGCCAGTGCGGCGAGATAGGCCATGCGGGACGAACGGAAGTGCGTGTAGAGCATGTACGCCGTCAGGTACTCGGTGATCACCACGGTGGTGGCAAACATCGGCAGAAACGGCTTGACTTCGCCGAGCGGTTGTTCAGCGACCGGCAGCAGCAGCACGGTAGCGACGATGATCAGCAGCGCGACAACGCCAGCCGCCACGCGCGAGCCGTCAGGTACCAGGTCGCGCAGGATCCGATTGGGTGAATTCACGCTGCTCCATCCGATGTTGCTGCGGTAGCGCAGAGAGGCTGCGCTATCGACAGTGGCAAATGCGGGGCGAGTTTAGCCCTGACCCGTCATTGCCGTCACGGATTTTTCAGGGCCTGACCGGGGCGCGACGTGGCTTCAGTCGTCGATGTCCACCGCCTTGTACTTGCTCGCCAGTTCGTGCTGCACGGCACCCGGCGCCTGGGCGTAGTGCGAGAATGCGATGCTGTAAGCGCCCTTGCCACCGGTCAGCGATTTCAGTCGGCCCTGGTAGTTCTCCAGCTCCGCCAGCGGGGCCAGCGCGCTGATGGATACGGTGCCGGCAAGCCGCGTCTGGGTGCCGGTGACATGGCCACGTCGCCCGGCGAGGTCACCGGTCAGGTCTCCCATCGATACATCCGGCGCCACCACCTCGACGGTCACCATCGGCTCCAGCAGGATCGGACTGGCCTTGCGCACGGCGTCGATGGTGGCTTTGCGGCCGGCGGTGACAAAGGCGATCTCCTTGCCGTCCACCGCATGCGTCTTGCCGTCGTAGACCGTGACCCGAATGTCCTGCAGCGGAAAGCCGGCAACCACGCCCGTCGCCAGCGCCTGCCGCACGCCGCGCTCGACGGCAGGCATGAACACGCTCGGGATCGCTCCGCCCTTGACCACATCGACGAACTCGAAGCCGGCGCCACGCGGGAGCGGCTCGATGCGCAGCATCACTTCGCCGAACTGGCCCGCGCCGCCGCTCTGCTTTTTGTGCCGGCAGTGGCCCTCGGCGTTGCCGGTGATGGTCTCGCGATAGGCGATCTGCGGCGGGCTGGTGTCAAGTTCCAGCTTGTACTGCTGTTGCATGCGGGCCAGCTTCGAGCGCAGGTGCATCTCGCCGATACCGCGAATCACCACCTCGTTGGTGGTGGGGTGCCGCTCGGTCCGGAACGACGGGTCTTCCAGCTCCAGCTTGTGCAGGATGTCAAACAGCCGCTGCTCGTCGCCCTTGCGTCTGGTCTCGACCGCGAGCCCCTGCATCGGTTGCGGAAATTCCAGTGCCTGCAGATGGATGTGATCTTCGTCGTGCGAGTCGTGCAGCACGCAGTCGAACTCGATCTCCTCCACCTTGGCCACGGCGCCAATGTCACCGGGCACCAGTTGCGGTACCTCGACGTAATCCTTGCCGTGCAGGCGATAGAGATGCGCCACCTTGAACGCGCGCTTGCCACTGCCCACAAAGAGCTGTGAATCCTTGCGGACCGTCCCCTGGTGCACGCGGAACACGCCGAGCTTGCCCATGAAGGGGTCCACGATCACTTGAAACACATGCGCCAGCACATGTTTGCTGTCATCGGGCACGGCGGAGAACGATTCATGCGGTTGCCCCGGCTCGCCGCGATAGAACGGCGGCGGATTGCCTTCGGCCGGGTTCGGCGCCAGCTTCGCGATGGCATCGAGCAACTGCGGGATGCCGGCACCGGTGCGGGCGGAGACGAACAGGATGGGGATCAAGTGCCCCGCCCGCAGCGCGCGCTCGAACGGTTCGTGCAGCGCCTCGGGGCTCGGGTCGGTGCCGTCTTCGAGGTAGCGCGCCATCAGGTCTTCGTCTTCCTCGACAATTTGGTCAATCAGTGCGCGGTGTGCGGCGGCTATGGAAGCAAAGTCGCTCTCACCGCTGTCATGACCGAGCAGCTCCACGACCTCTTGTCCGTGATGTACCGGCAAGTCGAGCAGCAGGCACTGTTTGCCGAAGCGGTCGCGGACATTGGCGACGAGCGCCGGGAGATCCACGTTGTCGGCATCGATCTTGTTGATGACGATCATGCGGCACAAGCCACGGTCGCCCGCGAGGTTGAACATGCGCTCGGTGGCCAGCTCAATCCCGGTTTGCGCGTTGACCACCAGCAGCGCGCAATCCACGGCCGCCAGCGCCCCGATCGCCTGGCCCATGAAATCGGGGTACCCCGGTGTGTCGATCAGGTGAACCTGGGCGCCAGTCCACTGGAAGCTGGCCATCGCCGCCTGCAGTGAATGGCCGATTTCCTTTTCCAGTGGGTCAAAGTCAAGCAGGGTGTTGCCGCGTTCGACGCTTCCGCGACTGTTGATGGCGCCGCTGGCCGCGAGAAGGCTCTCGGCCAGCGTGGTTTTGCCGGCCGCACCGTGGCCCACCAGGGCTACGGTGCGGATCTTGCTGCTCGCTGTATTCATGACGACTCCCTTGTTGCGGCCAACAGGGAATCGCTGGGCAAGTCCTCAACTCATGGGGATGCGGAGACTTGCTCAGTGCTTCCCTCCAGCCCATTGTAGGTAGGCCAACTCGTGTTGTGTTTTGCGCTGCATCATGAGCACGGTGCGGGTGTGGCGCTCCATCCACGTCGCGCTGCACCCGATGGCACAAATTGGCACGGATTGCCGTCAGTCGCTTTGGTGATTGCAAGCTGCGGCGCCGAATGGCCGTCCCTTCCTAGAATGCAGCTTGTCTGTGTTGCGCTACTACGGGCGCGCCTTAACTTTCGGAGACATGAATGAAGCGACTGCTGATGGCAGCGGCACTGATCGGGACTATCCTGCCCACCGGTGTTGCCACCGCTGACGAACTATTGCAGGCGCATTGGCGCGGGCGCTGGGTCAATTATGTCGAGCGTGCTGGCTATGCCGTGGTGGAAGGCGACATCATTATTGGTAGTGCCGAGCGGGTGAAAGCCGACACGCTGGCATTGCGCCAGCGATTGGCCAACGCCGGCGGGGTAACGGTTCCTGTGACAGAGTCGATCAAGGCGCTGACGGTTGACTCTGATCTGGGGCTTTGGCGCAAGGCCGCATCAGGCATTGTCGAGGTGCCCTACACCATCGAGGCGGGCGACAACGCCGCGATCGCTGCCGCCGTCACCGAGGCCAACCGCGCGCTGGCCGGCATCGTGCGCTGGGTGCCGCGCGCAGCGGAGACGGACTACGTTGCGTTCAATCTGGCGTCACCCGGTGCCGGCTCATGTGCCAGCGCGCTGGGCCGCGCTGGCGGGCGGCAGACGATTGTCGGCGAACCAGCCTGTCCGGCCGGCGTGTTGCTGCACGAGATGGGGCACGCAATGGGATTGCTGCACGTGCAGCAGGACGTTGATCCGGCGCCGTTCATCGAGACCCGGCTGAGCCGCATTCCACCGACGTGGCGCTCGCAGAGCGACCAGACCTTCTATTCGCGCACGCTGAATGGCTACGACTACGCGTCGATCATGCACTACAGCCGCTTTGGGTTCAACGCCTACACCGACCTCATCACGATGGAAACCCGACCGGCCGGCATTGATGTCGGCAGCCGGGTTACCTATTCCACGGCGGACGTTGATGCGCTCGCGCGACTGTACGCCACGGCGCCGATGGCCACGACCGTGGTCACTCATCCGGCTGGTCTCGATGTGGTCATCGACGGCGTGCGGGTTACCACGCCGGTCACCTTTCAATGGCCGATCGGGTCGGTGCATCGCCTGTGGGCGCCGGACGAGCTGCAGACGCAGAACGACTTTTCGTTCGGCTTCGCGCGCTGGAGCCAGGACGCGAGCGCTGCGCCATCGCGGCTGTTGACGTGGCAGGTGATCGCCGGCGATGGCACGCTCGGTGCGCCGGTGAGTGCTCCTTTGACCACCGTGCTGACTGCCAACTTTTCGCGGCTGACCCGAGTGAGCAGCACGGCTGCGACGCAGACCGGCGGCACCGTCACGGTCACGCCCCGCGCGGCGCCGTGGCGCGGCACCAGCAATCTCTACCCGCAATACAGCATCTTCGATATTCGTGCGGTGGCTGCACCCGGCTACAAAAACTACTTCACGGCGAGCGGCTCGGCCTATGTCTTCGGCGGCGGTACCGGCGTGCGCCCCGATGCATCGCTGCTGCTGTTCCCAACCCCGGACAACACCATTGGCGCCGCCTTCCACGCTGGCAACTCCATTGCGGTGGATGTGCAGGCCGATGGCCAGCTCGAAGGCGTGGTGGCGAGCATTTCTCCGCCGGGCGGTGGTTCCAGCGGCGGCATCGTGCCCCGCCTGTTGCGTGATACGGCAGGCACCTGGCGCGTCACCGCGTCAACACCACAGCCCCTGACCCTGTCCAGCCGTTATGCGATCGACGGTATCGACGGTCTCGATAACGCAGCGACTGGTGAAGTGGCGATGCCGACGGGTGGTTCGCGTACTGTGACCATACGGGCGCACAAGGAGTGGGTTACTTATCGTCAGGTTATCCCGTCCTGCGCAGCAACCATGACGCTGAGCGACACCGCCAGTTACGTGCGCTACGGCAGCACGGTCAGCGCCACGCTGGCTCCGGTGGTTGGGGTGACTAGCGCCAACTTTCTCGGCTGGTCGGGGATCGCCTCGGGCCGTGCATTGACTAGCGGTGCGACCATCGGCGACGTGATGCCCGAGTTTGTGGCGACCTTCAATACGGTGCCCGTAGCGCTCACACTGACCAGCATCACGCCGTCGAACTTTGGCGACGATGCGGCCACGTCAACCCTGACGCTCAGCGGCACTGGCTTCTCGGCAGAGACGCGGGTGTCGATCAATCGTGTGCTGCTGACGCCGCAGTACGTCGATGCCAACACGCTCAAGATCACGCTTACCCGCGCCAGCCTGCCGTTTGTGGGGCGCCTGCCGGTCTACGTCTACAACCCGCTCGCGGTGGGCTGCCCGGTCAACAGCAATTCGGTGGCGCTGGATGTGTTGCCGGCTGGCCAGAAGGTCGCCCGGGCGCTGACCGAGTACTACCACGCCGGTCTCGACTACTACTTCCTGACCGGGCGCGACGGTGACAAGGCTGCACTCGACCAGGTGCCGGCCTGGGCGCGCACCGGCAAGGAGATCAGGGTATTTGCCACGCCGAACTTGCGGACGTCGCCGCTGGAGCGCCATTATTTCGCCGAGGTCGCGCGTGGCGGCACCCGCGGATCCCACTTCTTCACGGCGCTGGCCAGCGACCAATTGATCCTGAGCGGGCTGAACCCGACCAATCAGCCGCAACCGGTGAAGCCGTTTCTTGAAGGGGTCGAGGGCTACGCCGTGCTACCCGATGCCACCGGCAAATGCCCTGCGGGTACGGCGCCGATTTACCGCGCCTTCAAGGGGCCGCCGCGCTACGTGGATGACGGCAACCATCGCTTCTCGACCAGTCTCGCCCAACATCAGGACATGGTGACGCGACTTGGCTGGGCAGATGAAGGCGTCGCGTTCTGCGCGGCGGAGTGACGCTGCTCAGGGATCGTCGCGCACACGAAGGAAGCTCGCGAAGCGTGGCTTGCCACTGGGCGTCACGTCGCGATAGGTGTAGGTAACCAGGCTGCCGACCGGCGGCGGGTTGTCGCGCTGCGCATCGCTGAAACCGGTGCCCAGCCGGAACACGATACCGTCACGGGTGCGCACTTCCAGCGCGCCCAGCCGCCCGGCGTTGCGGCCTTTGCCCGGGATGTGGCGGACGACGGTGGCTTCGGTATCGAGCAGTGGTTTCAGCTTGAGCAGTACGTCGCTGCGGCCGGTCACATAAGGCGCATTGGCCAGATGCAGCATCAGGCCCTCACCGCCGGCCTTCACCACGCGATCAAGCCGGCGCTTCAACTCCGCGCGATCAGCCACACGGGTTTGTTCGACCACTTGTAGCGAAGCCCACTGAGCCTTGGCAACAACCTCCCGGATACGGCTGTAGCGCTGTTCAAACGTTCCCAGGGCACCGGCTTCATCCGGTAACTCGAAGATCAGATAGTTAACCCGCCGCCAGTCGCTATCGACGGCCGGTGAGGTGCGAACGATGCCGGAAAGCTCATCAAACTTCCCGTGCGCGAGCCACAGCTCGCCGTCGAGTGGCGTCGCTGGCAGTTTCGCCAGCCACCACGCCGGCGCAGGCACGTCGCGCCCACTGCGGAAGCGCAATGTCTTGCCATCCCACACCGCACGCACGCCGTCGAATTTCTCGCTGACCAGATACTGGGTGACATCGACATGCGGCCCAAGCACGTTGGCGAGCAGGAGCGCGGGCTCCTTTGCCCACGCGCTGCACGCTGGCAGCACGAACGCAAACAGGGCGAGCGCCGCAAGCCAGCGTTGGCGGATGGTGATGATCATCCGCCGAATTTAGCGGATGGCAACCGCCGCGCTCGCCACCGGCAGCTTCCATCCCTTTGCCGCCGTGTTCGAGTAGTCGACGTATTGCACCAGCGCGCGCAGCGTCGCAGTAGACGGGTTGTTGCCACCGATGGTGAAGCGATCCTGCAGGTAGTACGGCGGGATCGACTGATAGTTGAGCGTTACCCGCACCGTCTTCACCTGTGCGGCGACGGCGGGTGGCATGCGATAGGTGATCAGGTCGCTGCCGCTGCCGTTGTAGTAGCCGGGGCTGCCGGTGGCGGGCACTGCTATCGGGGCAGTCCAGCTTGCGTAGGCGCCGTTTGGCGACCAGCCGACGGGCATCAGCCGGTTGTCCTTCACCGACTTTGCGAGGCCAAGGAAGCTGGTGGTGAGCAGGCCCTGCAGGTCCTTGGTGCGAACCTCATACGTTTGCACCTGATTGCTGCCGGTGATGATGCGCCAGTGCGGCTGCCATTGCGTCTTGCTGAACTCGGTGGCGAGCGTCTGTCCCTGATCGTTGATCAGTACGCCCTTGTCGGTGCTGCGTCCGGACGACCAGACCACCTTGCCAGTGGCATCCATCGCAGTGAACTCGATGAAGGCACGACGGAAGCCGACACCCGACGGAAACTTGTGACCGGTCTTGTTGACCACCTGCACGTCCACGTCGAGGCCGCTGGCGCTGCGTCGCTGGGCGACGATGGCGACGCTCGCAGTCGCGTTTTGCACCTGCTTCGTCGTTTCCTGAATCGACAGATCAAGTACCGGCACAAACTTGAAGGTGCTGGTGTCGTAGTTGGGATCATTGACAGTGAGACCGAGCTGCGGCGCGAACTGCTTGAACATTTCCAGCACAAAGACGTTGGCCCCGACGAAGGTGTGGCGGCCAAACTCGTTGCGCGGCTTCATCGTGATGTCGGCGGCCGGCGCAGTGTTCGGGAACGGCTGGCCCTGTGCATCGGTGTAGGTGTTGTCCTGGATGTTGGCGATCCTGGTGGTGATCTGCTGTCCATCCATCGTGCGCGGCATGTGGCACTGCTGGCAGGTCTGCGGCGTGGCGCCAGGCCCCGGTGGCGTCTTGGTCTGGTAGCGGCTGTTCAGCCATTCGAGGTAGGTGGTCTGCTCGTGCGATTTCGGTTGCTTGTAGAAACTCTCGCGGGTGTAGGTTTTGGTCTTGTCGAGGATCTCCGTTTCAACGACGTGGCAGGAGCCGCACATCGCCGGATCGGTGATCGCCGCGCCGTGTGTGGGCGTCATGCCGATCGAATTTTTCATCGGAAAGGTCACCACGTCCTGATACGGACCGTACACCGTCTTCGGGTCCGTCACCTTGAAGTTGCCGGTGAAGCTCGCCTCGGTACCCAGACCTTCGGGCGTCATGCGGTGGCAGGCGAGGCAGGAGATGCCGTCGCGGCCGAGGGCGCCGTAAGTGGCGTTGGGGCCAGTGGTGGCGATGAAGTCGGCGTGGGTGAAGAGGGCGTCCGGCTTGTCGGTCAGCAGTTGCCGCTTGCCCATGACGCCGTGGCAGGTGTAGCAGGTGTTGTCGATTTCTTTCGCGACCGAGGGATAGGTCAGCGTTTCCGATTCGCGCTGCGCCTGAAAGACCGGGTCGCGGCCGGCGAGCCCCATCATCGACGCGCCCCATTCGCCGAAGGGTGAAAAGTTGCGCAGCGGCGTGGTCGGGAACTTCGACGGCGGCAGGTTCTGCGGCCAGGTCATGTTGGCCTGAATGCCGAACGCGAGATTACTGGCGTCGTGGCAACCGGAGCAAACGTCGGAGCTGACGAAGCCGGTGGGCCCGGCGGCGCCGACGATCACCTTGCTCGCGCTTTGCGGCGGGATGTCGGTGGGGATCACCGGCGGCGCGCCGGGAACGAGGCTGCTTGCGCCCCCCGATGTGGCTGTTGCTTTGGCGGCATCGGTGGCGCTGGCGAGCGTCATCACCCGCGCATGCAACGAACCGCCGGAAAGGCCATTGCGTTGCGGCATTGCGGTGCCACCAAAGTTGCCGGTGATGTTGACCAGCGAAGAGAAGGTCAACTCGCGCGTGCTGGCAGACGCATGGCAACCCACGCAGTTCGGGTCGTAGAACTGGCCGCCGTAAAGCCCGTCGCCGCCGTTCTGCTTCTGCGGATCAACGTAGCCCCAGAACCAGCCGTCATAGGAGGCGTCCTTCTTCTTGACGATGATGGTCCAGCCATTCACCGCGCCCGGCTGGCCGTTGTTGTCGTTGTACATCTGCTTGATGATCAGCGCGCCACTCGGAATGCCGCCGTCCGGCCTGCCGGCCTTGAGCCAGGCATACACAGAGGGTGCGTAGTAATTGAGCACAAAACCGTGCACCGAGCCCTTGCCGCTGGGCGATGGCCCGGTCATCCGCGGTGTGCTGTCGTGCGGCCAGTTGAGCAATTGCGGGCACGCCGACCAGATGAAGTTGGCGACGCCTTGCAGGTTGGTCGCCGACAGCGGTTGCAGGCAGACGGCGGGGATCACATTGTGCGGCGCGCTGGCGGGAGCGGGGATCGGTGGAGGCGCCAGTTGCTGCGCCAGCGCCAGTCCGGCGCAGCTTGCCAGCACTGCCGCCGCGTATCGCCGCAGGGGCCGTGATGTGCGTTGCCAGCGTGTTGCGTTCACTTCAATCATGGTGTCCCCTGGTTGTCGGCGAGTCGGTATCGACTGCTGCTCGGCATTGTCACCACGACTTCGAGCGAGAGCAACCGCGTCACAAAGTGGACTAATCGTCCCATCAGCTTTTTCGTGAAACGACCACTGGAAAAGGGCTCAGTGCAGGAATCGATTAAAAGTCAACAATGGCGATTTATCGTCTTTGGCCCTTTTGCAACGGCCTTTATGGAGAAAAGTTGCTTGTCTGATAAACGGGAGTTCAGGCCTTCCGCTCAATTCGCCAAAAGGGTCAACTGGCCAAATTGCCAAATTGCCAAATTGCGATTGGCAGCGCCATGGCAAAAGGCTCCGACGGCCCCGCGCCGTGGATATGGGCAGCAGACTTGTCTGTCAACCACCGGCATCGGCCCGTCGTTACCTGCCCGCCGCCGCAACGCTCTTTGCGGCAACCACCGCTTTCGCTCAAGGAGCTGCGCCATGTCCTTTGTTGAATCCCGTCGTGATTTCATGCTCAACGGCGCGCGCGCCGGAGTTGCCGTCGCCAGCGTTGCCGCGCTTGCCACTGCGCCTGGCGCAATGGCTGCGGCATTGGGTGATGAACTGGTTACGCCAGCTGTCAGCGGTGATCTGCTGCACGCCTTGGGCGGCCGCATCGGGCTCGAAGTCGCGAGTGTGATCGGCAGCAGCGGGCAAGCACTGGCCATGGCCTATGTGGACGCAGCAGGCCCGTCCGTCGATGCCCTGCGGCTTGGCATGGAGCAGGGCATCGAATGGCAGACGCGTTGCGCCGCGCAGTGCATCGAAACGCAATCGTCACCATCGACCGTGATCGCGGTGGCGCACGTAAGCAACCCGGCCACGGGTCGCAGCGCCCGCGTCGAAATCGACGCCGTCGCGCTCAGCGTGATCGGCCTGATCGAATCGATCAACGCGCCGGGCAGCGCGCAGAAGAACGCGGTGCTGACGGCAAGCGCTGACAATCTCTATCGCATCCGCTACGACGCCTGAGCAATGCAGCCGCGCCGGGCTGATGCGCTTTCGGTTCGGCGTAAAATGCATTGGTCATCGGGGAGTAGCCGCCCACCAGCGCCACCAGCGTGGCGCAACGAGCGGGGCACGCGTCAACACACTTGACCATCCGGTCATGGCGCGTGCGGCAGCGGGGCCTGGCCCTGCGTCTGGCAAGACCTTTGACTGCACAGCCTCCGCTTGCGCCGGGGATGCCGTGCAGTCATCGGTTCATCTTCTGGCGCCGGATTACTCCACATGGAAGCCTTTCTCATCTCCACTGGCATCGTTGCGCTCGCCGAAATTGGCGACAAGACGCAGCTGCTTTCCTTCATCCTCGCCGCCAAGTACCGCAAGCCGTGGCCGATTGTGCTGGGCATTCTGGTCGCGACACTGGTCAATCACGCACTCGCCGGCGCCGTTGGGGCGTGGCTGATGCGTCTGATCGGGCCGGATGCCATGCGCTGGATCCTCGGCCTCGGCTTCATCGCGATGGCCGCGTGGATGCTGGTGCCGGACAAGATTGACGAGGATGAGGCGAACGCCGGCAGCGGCGCCAAATTCGGCATCTTCGGCACTACGGTGATTGCCTTCTTCCTCGCCGAGATGGGCGACAAGACGCAGTTCGCCACCGTCGGCCTTGCGGCCAAATATGCGTCGCTCACCGCCGTCGTTGCCGGCACCACGCTCGGCATGATGCTGGCCAACGCGCCCGCCGTGTTCATCGGTCACCGGCTCGCCGAGAAACTCCCGGTGCGGCCGGTGCACATTGTTGCAGCACTGATTTTTGCCGTGCTTGGGGTGCTGACGCTGACCAACGGCGACGCTTTGCTGTAACTCGAATCAGGTGGCCTCCCGCGCAACGACCGTGTCATACAGCCCATAGCGCGACAGCCCGGCGTGACTTTCGATGCCGGTGTAGGAGAGCGACGCGTCCTCGTAGCGGCGGAACGCAAACACCGCCTGATTCATCTGCTCGGTGTTGAAGACTTTCAATTGCACCAGCAGGTGAAAATCCTTGACCGTGAGCCCGGTCACGCTCAGGAACAACTCCGGCTCCAGCTTGGTGATGACGTCCCGCAACGTGTTCTCGCGAAAGTCCGTGAGATACATGAACGCCGGAATGCGCGTCGCAAATTTGATGAGCTTTTCCTGCACCAGCTTGCGTTTCGAACGGAATTCCTTCTCGGCCTCTGTCAACGCGGCTTTCTGCTTGGTTGTCAGGTCCTTTTCTTTGGCCTTGTTTTTAAGGTCTTTGACCTGCTTGCTCTTGTTGATGATGGTCTCGATCACGTTGTCGCCCAGCGCGCGCCAGCCCTCGATGCGCTCCACCGCCGCCATCGCCTCGGGGTTGTCGAGTACGCGTTGCAGCGTGTCGTTGTCCACATTCACCAGGAGTGCGCTTTCCCACTTGCGGGCGAGCAGCGTGGCCGAGGTGCCCGCCATCGCGATGTCCAGGATGCCGCCTGCGTCGATCTGCGTCATGTTGGCGCCGTCGTAGGCCAGCACCGGCAAAAACGCCACCAACTCCCGCACCGCGTTCTCCGGGTTCAGCTCGTTTGGTGAAAGGCCAATCGCGTAGTCCGAGAGTTGCCGCAGCGCCCGCGTCGGCGCAAAGTCGAACACGAAACACGCGGGCTTGAGGATTTCTTCCTCGTTCGGGTTGTCGCCATTCGGGTTCTTGATTGACCACGGCGACTGCACGCGAAACGCCGCCTGAAAGTACGTCTCCGGCGACTTCAGATTGCGCAGCATCAGGATTGATGACCACTGCGGCACCGTGACGCCCGTGGTGAGTTTGCCGCAGGAGAGTGTGATCGTTTTGCTGTCGAAGCCGCTGCCAATCGCATCGCGCACTGGCCCGAGCGCATCAAGCCCAATGCCCGCCGCCGCGCCCGCTGCAACCACAGCGGTGTAGTCGTGCCAGAACACGTTGTGCTTTTCGGCGAGCAGATTCGCCATCGCGTGGCAGGCCGCCACGTTCGGCAAAAACCAGAACGAATGCTGCAAGTACGGCAGCAGGCGAATGTCGGAGTACGGAAACGGCGGCCGCGTGCCGGTCTTCAGGCTTTCCACGGCGCGCGGCGCGTATTGTCCGCGAATGATTTCCAGCCACTTTTGCACATCGCGTTTGTGCGTGAACTTGGCCTTTTTCCCCTCGCCAGACGCCTCGAAGAACGCGTTCAGATCAAACTCATCAAACTCGCCCGAGCTGGCAATTGCCAGCAGCTCGTCGGGCATCTGGTAGGTCAACAGCCGCATCTGCGGCAGCGCGCCATACGGGTTCCACTTCGCGGGGTGCTTGCGGGCGAATTCGGCCTTGGCGCGCTGCTCGTCGGTGTAGGTCCAGTTAAAGATTTGCTCTTCGATGAACTCGCCCGTGGCCAGCGCCTTGAACGGCGTGCCAGAAAGATAGAGATACGCCCGCGTAGTGATTGGCAGAAACTCGCGCTCGCTCTCCAGTGGCTGTTGCCGGTCGGCCACGCGCTCGCGGTAGCGTTTGCTGTCTCGCACCGCTTCTTCAAGCGCGGCTTCGGTGCGCGCCAAGGCGTCTTCCTCGCCCTCAAACAACTCTTTCGCCGAGTCGCGCCACGCGCCAAAGTGGTATTCGTCGAACACCACCAAATCCCAGTTCACCGTGTGCAGCCATTCGTTGCGCGGCTTGATGTTGCCCGCCGCGTCGCGCCCGAGCAAATCCTGAAACGAGCCGAAGTAGACGACCGGCTTTTTGCGATCCACCTGCGTCGGGTCGCCGCCGGCATTGCCTGAACCGCGCGACAAATACTGCCAGCCGTCGAAGTCGGCGTGGTTCTCCAGATCGGTCTGCCACGCGTCTTCCACGGCTGGCTTGAAGGTCACCACCAGCACGCGCCGCGCGTTCATCTGCTTCGCCAGCTGGTAGGTGGTGAACGTTTTGCCGAAGCGCATCTTCGCGTTCCACAAGAAGCGTGGCACCGCGTCTCTATCCTCCGCCCAGCGCGACTGGTAGTAGGCCAGCGTCAGCTTCACCGCGTCCGCCTGCTCGCGGCGCATCGGGAACGTCTGGTGATGCGTACCCGTGAGTCGCTGACCGGTGGCGAGCTCGGTGAGCACGGTGTGCACGTCTGCCACCGTGCAGTGCATCCATTCCAGTTGTGCCTTCTTGAAGCCTTTGCGGGCCAGCGAGGCGCGCACCTCATGGTCGCTAAAGATCGAGCCATCGGTGCGCTCCGCCGGTTCATCGAGCACGATGCGATAGTTTTTGATCGCGGCCGTCTTCAACTGCTCCGCCACGCGCGCCTTCACTTCACGCGTGGTCTGGCCGACTTTCAGCAAGCCCTTGTGCGCGTCATCCGCGATGGCGTAGGCATAGATGCGCGGACGCGCGACGGGTTTGGGCGCGAGGACTTCGTCGATGCCCGGTTTACTCATCGTCGCTATCGTCGTCGACCGTGACATCGCCGAGGAGGTCACTCGTCAAATCCATCGGCCGCACAATCTTCTCAACGAATTCGATTTCGCTTGCGGAGAGCCCGTACTTGGCGTAAAGCTCAGCGTCCGTCCATGCCCGATCCCACGTCTGCGTTGGAACGAAGGTGTAGACCTTGCGCGTCGTGTCTTGCGACGGCTTATGCAACAGGATCAAAAGCCGCGTCAGGCGACACGTCAGGTAGGAGAGCGCGCTCTCAGCTTCGACTTTGCTCGCGAACGGGCCGATGCACAAATAGGTTTCAGAGCAAATGCTGCCCGGTTCACCGATGAACGGCGTGCTGAGGATGCGATGCGGATACGTGTCGCGATTTCCTGTGCCGGGTGCTGCGCGCCCGATGTAGATTTTCCATGCATCAATTAAATTTTCGCCTGTCGTAATCTCGCTTCGTGCGATGTATCCAATGCCGCCGTTTTGATGCACCGCGACGTCGCCGCGTCGTTTGTTCTCTGCGCCTCGGAAGAATGTCCGCAACCCAAACGGCCTTAGTGAACTCACAAGCTCATCGAACTTACTGCCATTTGGTAGTACGAGTGATTTCTCCGTGCCCGTCTCGACGGCAATCACCTTCTTCAGTATCGATAGCCCTTCGTTGAACCGAATGAACACGTCAGCGTCGGCTTCCAGCAGTGGCCGCGTAGCAACCGAAACTGGCCAGTCCTTGAAATGGGTTAGTACCTCGCAATCGCCCTGAGTGTCGCGCTCACGCAAGAAGAAGCAAACACCGCCCTTCAAGCCCACGCCGGGGAATACATCGGCAGCGCTTAGGTAATCGTGGATCGCTCGAATGTGGTCGTCTGCAAGCATTTGCTCGCGAAACTCATCGAGCCCCTTACCACCCGCGAACCAGCGCGACGGGATCACCATGGACAAATAGCGTGGCTCAAGCGCAATGGCCTGCTCAACAAACTTCTGATAAATCGGCGCAGCGCTGGTGCCATAACCGCCATCGTTGAGTTGGTACGGCGGGTTACCAATGATGACGTCGAACTGCATGTCGTCTCCAAACAGCTTGGCGACGCGCGCCTTGATGTTGTCGGTGTGAATGAACGCGTAGGCATGTGATTCGCGGTCGCGGCCACGGTCTAGTGCCTTTTTGCTGGCACCGCAGTGCTTGCAACTGCCATCCCGCCACGTGTGCTCGGTACGCTCAAACCACACATTCCCTGCATCACTTGCAAAGCCCTTCGCAATCGAATGCTTGCCCTTGGCGTGCTTCGAGCAATACAGGCTGCGCCGCGCCAAGAGGCTGGTGAGCTGGGTGATGCCAATCCCGTACACCTGCTGCGTGAGGATGTGGTTCACCCGCTGCTGCAAATCCGGCATCTTGTTGGCAAGCCCGTCGGTCAGGCGGCGCGTGATCTCTCGCAGGAACACGCCGGACTTGGTGCAGGGATCCAGAAAGCGCACGGTTGGGTCGGCCCACGGGCTCTTGCCGCCATGATCCTTGGCCCACGCCTCAGCCAGCGTGTCGAGCATGCGGTTGGCAAACTCCGGCGGCGTAAACACCTCGTCGTTGGACAAGTTCGCGATGCAGGTGAGCACATCGGGGTTGCGCCCGCGCAGCACAAAATCGGCCTGTGGCGCTACCGGGGTTGATGCGTTGTGGCTCATGGCTGCGCGGCCATTTGCGGTGCGTCCGCGTCGACCGGAGCGACCATCGCAGCAAGTTCGGCGACCGTCATCGGCGGATACTCACGAACCGGGGTGAAGATTTCATGCTTGCCGAGATGGGCGAACAAGGAGCCTTGCGGGTCATTCGCGCTGCCGCTGAACTTGGATGAGCCGGTGAGCACATCAAAGCGAAAATCTCGGCGCTGGAACTTGCCCTTGCCGAGGTAGCCCCACTCCGCAAAAGTGATCGGCTCGCCACCGTGCATGCGCATGGTGAGCGCGTCGCCGTGCACGATGTTTTGCGAGAGCACGAATGCGGCGGCGCGGTAGAACGGGTCTGCCTCGTCAATGGCGAGGTAGTCGGCAAAGATCTCCAGCACATTGGCGCGGCACTCGGCAATGTTGTCCGGCAGCAATTCAACGCCGTAGATGCACATCAACCCAGCGAGCGCAAAATGCCTGCGCTCGAAATCCGACTTGCCGTATTTGAGTTCGACCGCCGCGAGCTTGCGCTGCAGGATGCGCACGATGAAATTGCCGCTGCCACAGGCGGGCTCAAGAAAGCGCGAGTCGATGCGCTCGGTCTCGTGCTTCACCAGATCAAGCATGGCATCCACCATCCACGCCGGTGTGAACACTTCGCCGTGGTCGGCGATGCGTTGTCTTGATTTGATAAGCGTCATGGCGCTATCTGCCGGCTGCTGTCGGTGGAGTGACCACGCGCGGCGGCGCGACGTAACCGTCGGTTTGGCGAGTACACGAGTGAACGCATCCGGCTGATTCTAGGGCGCCGCGCCCTCCGCTACACCGACATCCCGCCCGACACTTCGATCACGGCGCCGTTGATGTAGCTGGCTTCGTCGCTGGCGAGGAATGCGTAGACGTTGGCGATTTCCTCTGCGGTGCCGAGGCGGTGCAGCGGTACGCGTGCCTTCATTTCATCGAGAACTTTGTCCGGCACCGTGGCGAGGATCGGCGTCGCAATGAAGCCCGGCGCGACGGCGTTGACGCGCACGCCCTTGGGGCCGAGCTCGCGGCTCCAGGTTTTGGTGAAGCCGATCACGCCGAACTTGCTGGCGGCGTAGTTGGTCTGGCCAAAGTTGCCGTAGATGCCGACGACGGACGAGGCGTTGAGGATCACGCCTGAACCTTGTGCCACCATCACATCGGCCACTGCCTGCGCGCAGTGAAAGACGCCGCGCAGATTGACGTCGATCACGCGGTCGAACTGCTCGATCGTCATCTTCTGCAGGCGCGCGTCCTGGGTGATTCCGGCGTTGTTGACCAGGACATCAATGCGGCCGAAATCCGCCTTCACTTTGGCGACGACCAGATCAATCGCTGCGCGGTCGGTGACGTTGAGCACGTAGCCCGCCGCTTTGGCGCCGAGTGCCTGGCATTGCTGCACCGCGTCGTCAACGCCCGCCTGCTTGATGTCGCAGACGATGACGATGGCGCCTTCGCGGGCAAACTTGAGTGCTGTGGCGAGCCCGATGCCTTGTGCGGCGCCGGTGATCAGGGAAACTTTGCCTTCGAGGCGATGGGCTGGATTCATGGTGGTTTGCTGAAGAGTCAACCTGCCAGTGTAGCCAGCCGCCGCATCGCTTTGTTGCGCCGCATCAGAGGCGTGAGCAGCAGACCGCAGACTGTCGTTCAGCTTTTTGCTGTAACCCTTATCAGAACTGGGCTACAAGCAATTTTTTGAAAAAGTCGACATCATGCAGAAATCACCACCGAGCCCAATGTGGACGAGGGTTTCGGCAGGAAGATGATGACTGCGGTCGGCCATTTTGGGAGAGGTTGCGGTGGCTACTTCGCTCCCGCGGCCTCCAGCATGGCGACCATTTCCCGATAGCCTCGTGCGCGCGCCAGGGCGAGCGGGGAGTTACCCTGGCGGTCTGCCAGCTTCAGGCTGGCGCCGGCGTCGATCAGTGCTTTCAGCGTCGCCTGATGACGCTTGCCGCCGTCGCCAAGGACGATGGCCTCGATCGTTGCTGTCCAGTTCAAGTTGTTTACATGGTCCAGCGGCGCGCCAGCCGCGATCAGTTGCCGCACCACGCCGTCGTGGCCGAGGTGTGCGGCGGCGATCAGCGCAGTGCCGTCGTAGCGGCTGGTAGTGAGTTTGGCGCTGGCGCCGCCCGCCAGCAGGATGCGCAGCGTTTCCTCGTCGTCAGCCACGGCGGCGATGGTCACCGCGTCATAGCGATCACTTTCCAGCAGCGACGGGTCGGCGCCGGCTGCGAGCAGGGCGCGCACAGCGTCGCGCTGGCGGGCGAAGGTGGCGACATGCAGTGGCGTGCGGCCGTAGGCCTCGCGGGCGTTGAGGCTGGCACCGGCCGCCACGAGCTGGCGTATTGTCGCCGCATCTCCGCGCTGGGCAGCCGCGTGCAGCCCGGTGTAACGGCCGACCTCGGCAGCGGTGGGGGCAACCTGCGCCACCACCGGTAGCGGTGCAACGAGCCCACCGGCGAGCGTCACCAGTGCGGAGGCAAAGAGAACTTGCAGCTTCATGAGGGCTCCTGGGCAGAACAGATGCTGGTCCTCACGGAGCTTACTTGAACGGGACACCAGCCACCGCTGACAGGCTGCTCCGGCGTATGGTCGATCGTGGGAGTTGCGGCCGGCCTGCTCGTTCTTGTCGTGGCGCTTGACGCGCCCGGTGCGGCGGGCACAATGCAACGCTCGGCCGCCAGATCGGCGCATCCGGAGTGAAAAAAGGAGGATCTATGAAGCAAGCAAACGGGCGCCGGGTGGCTGCTGCGATGTCAATACTGGTGGCGGCGTTCGCGCTGGCCGCTTGTGCCAGTCTGTCGGGGTCGTCCGGCTGGACGCTGCTGGTCGATGGCGCCAAAGGGATGGACAATTTCTACCCGATTGGTGACGCCAACTGGCGCGCTGAAGACGGCGCGATTGTGGCGGACAAAGCCAAGGTGGCGAGCTACCTGATCTCAAAGAACAGCTATTCCGATTTCGAGATCGACGCCGAATTCTGGGCCGATCACACCACCAACAGCGGCATCTTCCTGCGGCTGTCGAACACCAAAGAGGTGACGGCGGCGAACTCCTACGAAGTCAATATCTTCGACCAGCGGCCCGATCCGTTGTACGGCACCGGCGCGATTGTTGATATCGCGAAAGTGGCACAACCGATGCCGAAAGCCGGTGGCAAGTGGAACACCTTCCGCATCACTGCCAAGGGCAAGCGGCTGACCGTCGTGCTCAACGGCGAGCGGACGGTGGATGTTGAAGACGGCAAGTTCGCCAGCGGCCCGATCGCCCTGCAGTTTGGCAACGGCGCGAAGGACGCACCGGGTGGCATCATCAAATTCCGCAAGGTCGCGATCCGCGCCTTGTAGTGCAGGGGCAGGTTGGCGCCGGCCTGGCGGTCAGGCGATCACCTGAACAGACCGGCGTATCGATGGGACGGCCCATTTTGATCCCCGAAGACGCCAGCTTTACCCGAGCGAGAGACGTAGCGGGCGACGGCTTGGCCTTTGCCTCGCCGGCAGCGATACTGCCGTCATGAATGCACTGGCCGGCCTTGCCATCCTTCTTGTGCTGCAGACCTGCGGCGAACTGCTGGCCCGCGCGCTGGCGCTGCCGTTTCCGGGGCCGGTGATCGGACTCATGCTGCTGCTGGTCGCGCTGCGCGCAAGTGCGGTACAGACGCGCGTGGCAGCGGTGGCCGAATTTTTGCTGGCGCACCTCTCCCTGCTATTCGTCCCGGTCGGCGTTGGTGTGATGACGCACCTCGGCGTGCTTGGCCAGTACGGCTGGCGGCTTGCCGTGGTGATTGTGCTGTCAACCTGGATTGGCCTGGCGGTCACGGCGCTCTGCCTGCGCACGCTGCTGCGCGACACCGGCGACACCGCCGTGGCAGCAGAGGCCACGACGACGGATGCCGGGGGCAAGCAATGACCGACTTCGTGCAGCTCTGGGTTTATCTGTCGTCCACGCCGCTGTTCGGGCTGACCGCGACGCTGGTTGTCTACGTCTCGGCACAGGCGTTCTATGCGCGCATGCAGCAGGCACCGTGGGCGAACCCGGTGCTGTGGTCGGTGGTGGTGCTGGCCGGGGCCTTGACGTTGACCGGGACGGCGTACCCGACTTACTTTTCCGGCGCGCAGTTCATCCACTTTCTGCTCGGCCCGGCCGTGGTGGCGCTGGGCTGGCCACTGTGGCAGCGGCGATCCGCACTGCGGGCTCGTGGGGTGCGCTTTGTCGCCGCAGCGCTGATCGGCGGCTCGGCAGCGGCCGGCAGCGCCGTTTTGTTCGCTTGGGCCTTGGGCTTGCCGCACGAGGTGCTGCTGTCGCTGGCGCCGAAGAGCGTGACCGCGCCGGTGGCGATGGGGGTGGCCGAGAAGATTGGTGGCATCCCGGCGCTCGCTGCTGTGTTCGCGGTGGTGACTGGTCTGGTCGGCGCGCTTTCGGGCAAGTATCTGTTCGACGCGATCGGTATTGCGACGGACGGCAACGGCTGGATCGCGCGCGGCTTCGCACTCGGGACTGCGTCGCACGGCATCGGCGCCGCACGCGCGTTGCAGGTGAACGCCGAGGCCGGCGCCTGGGCCGCGCTGGCCCTCGGCTTGCAGGCGGTGCTGGCATCAGTGCTGATTCCGCTCGTGTCCGCCATCATCGGTTAACTGGGAAGACAAAGCCAGTGAACACTCGCCTGCTACGCACGGCCCGCCAGCTAGTGTTGCCAGTCGTTGTCTCTGGCCTGCTGAGCGCCTGCTTTCCTTACGCTGCGCCGTATGTGCATGTGGAGGCCGACCAGGCGACCCCCGTGCTCGAGTTTTGCCGAATCTCCGGCCCGCAAGTGGGACTCAGCTACGAGCGTCAGGGGGCCCGCATTGAGGTGAGCATCGAGCCGGGTGCGCTGCGTCGATCAAAGGCCGCCTACGTCGCGGTGCGGCTCGCACGCGGACGCGAGGTGAGTGTGCAGGGCAACGCGACGGTGCAGGCTGCCGATGGCACACCGCTAGCGAGCGTTGCGCTCCAGCGAACGACAGAACCGCTCGCTACGCGGCGGCCCGGCAGCCGTCCGCTGCCGTTGCCGCCGGGCGCGGACCAGTTCGAGGAAATTCGCTTTGAGCTGCGTGGCATGCCCGCGGTAGGCGCACCCGGCGTGCTGCTGCTGCCGCCGATCACAATCGATGGTGTCGAGACGAGCCTGCCGCCCATCCGATTCGAACGACGTCACTACGCCGGCGTTGCGCCGGTCAACTGCTGAGACTATTCCCTGATCGTCACCGTGTCTCGTTGTGCCGCTTCATGGCCGCGTCGTGGTTCCCAGGCTGCCGCTGATGTGGGGGGCGGAACGATGCGCAGCGTCGCGCTCGGCGCGCGTGCCCAACGAGTTATGCGAATGGCATAGCATTCGACACTGTTACGTGACCGCGCTGCCTTCGTTGGCGCCGTCTGTTTCACCGACTTTCTGACCAAGGAGCATCCCTTGTCTCGCCGTTCCCCCGCCGTTGCAGTGCTGATTTCCCTGTTCACTCTCCTTGCGCTGTGGCTGCCGGCCGACTTGCGCGCGCAGACAGCGCCGACCCCGTTGCCCGCAGGGATCACTGCCGGGCCGACGGCCGAAGGCATCAGCGAGTTTCGCCTCGCCAACGGGCTCAAGGTGCTGCTGTTCCCCGATCAATCGAAAGATCTGACGCTGGTGAACGTCACGTACCTGGTGGGCTCCAAACACGAGAACTACGGCGAGACCGGCATGGCGCATCTGCTCGAACATCTTGTGTTCAAGGGCACGCCGACCCACGCCGATCCGACCAAGGAGTTCACCGCGCGTGGCATGCGCTGGAATGGCAATACCACCCACGAACGTACCGTGTACTTCGAGGCTTTCACCGCGAACGATGACAACCTGCGTTTCGCGCTGAAGTTCGAGGCGGATCGCATGGTCAACAGCTTCATTGCGAAGAAGGATCTCGATAGCGAGATGACGGTCGTCCGCAACGAATACGAACGCGGCGAGAACGAGCCGTTCCGGGTGCTGGTGCAGCGGCTTGGCGCTGCGGTGTTCACCGCGCACAACTATGGCAAGCCCACCATTGGGGTACGCAGCGATATCGAGAACGTCAACATTGAACGCCTGCAGGCCTTCTACAAGCGTTACTACCAGCCTGACAATGCCGTGCTGCTGATCGCCGGCAAGTTCGACCCGGCGCGTACGCTGGGCTGGGTCGCCGAATCGTTTGGCGCCATCGTCCGACCATCGCGGGTGTTGCCGGCGCTCTATACGGCCGAGCCCACCCAGGACGGCGAGCGCGATGTCACCGTACGCCGGGTTGGCGACATCAAGATTGCCGCGGTTGGCTACCGGGTACCGGTCAGGCTGCATGCCGATTCGCTGGCGTTGTCGCTGCTGGGGGCGACCTTGACCAGCAATCCGTCCGGGCCGCTGTACAAGACCTTCGTGGAGAGCAAGAAGGCGACCCAGATCGGACCGCTGGGCCTCGGTGGTGTAGATGCCGGCTTCGCGGGATTCGTGCTGGTGGCTGACAAGAGTAGCGATCTGGCACGTCTTGAGGCAGAGCTGATCACCGCACTGGAAGGCGGCGCGGCGAACGGCGTCACTCAGGAGGCGCTTGAGCGCGCGCAGCGCGAGATGGCGGTGGCATTCGAAAAGGCAGCCGAGTCGCCAATCTCGCTAGGCATGGCGCTCTCGGAGGCGATTCCACTGGGCGACTGGCGCCTGCTGTTTGCCCAGCGCGACCGTGCGCAGCAGGTCACGCTGGCCGATTTGCAGCGGGTGCAGAAGACTTACTTCAAAGCGGCCAACCGGTCGATTGCCCGGTTCATGCCGGAGGCCGCGCCTGATCGCGTCGAGCTGGCCGTCGCGCCATCGCCGGAGTCGATCGTTGCGACCTACAAACCGCGTGCGGCGTTGGCCGACGGCGAGGCCTTCATCCCGACGCCGGATGCGCTGGAAAGGCGCACCGTGCGCGACCGCGCCAACCCGGCGTTGCAATCGGCGGTACTACGCAAGCAGAATCGCGGTGACTCGGTAGTGGTGAAAATTCAGCTGCGTTGGGGCGAACGTCGCGAACAGGTGGCGCAGCCGGCGCTCGGTTTCGTCGGATTGCTGCTGATGGAGGGCGAATCGCCGGAGAAAAAGCAGGCACGTACCGATGCCCTGACCCGTCTCAAGTCGCGCTACAGTGTCGGTGGCAGTCCGGTTTCGCAAGGCGCGACGATCTCGATCACCAGTGATCGCGAGCATGTACTCGACGCCATTCGTCTGCTGCTGCCGGAAATTCGTGCCGGCAAGATGAGCGCCGACGCCTTTGCCCGGATCAAGAAGCAGATCACCACCAGTCTCGCTTCGCGGGCCAACGAGCCACAAACGGTGCTCAACAATGTCGCCCTTCCCTACAAGAACAAAGCGTTTGGCCTGCAGCGCGGTGATCCGGAGTTCCGCAAGACCAACGCCGAGTTGATCGCCGACTTGCAGGAGATCAGCTTCGAAGATGTGCAGCGGGCTTGGCAGCGCAACTGGGGTGCGAGTCAGATGCAGGTGGCGGTGGTGGGCACCGCGCCCGATGGCGTGGTTGAGGAGGTGCAGCGCCAGTTCGAGGGCTGGCGGTCGCAGGCGCCGGCCTACGTTCGCTATGAAGTCCGGCACCAGACGCTGCCCGGCAATACGCTGACCGTGGAGGTTCCGGACAAAGCCAACGCGCTTCTCGACGTCGACCAGTTTCTTCCACTCAACGCCAACGATGCTGATGCGGCGGCGCTGCGTCTCGCTGTCGCCGTGTTCGGCGGTAACCAGCTCGATAACCGGCTCGCAGAGCGCATTCGCAAGAAGGACGGCCTGTCCTACAGTGTGGACGCCAGCTTGAGCCTGCCCGAGGTGGGCAACCGGGCCTATTTCGGCGTTGAAGGGAGCTATGCGCCGCAGAATCGCGACCGTGTCGTCGCGGCATTGCGCGAAGAGGCCGCGCTCGCGATCAAGGATGGTTTCACCGAGGCCGAGCTGTCACGCGCTCGCAGCAACGAGCTGCAGGCAAGGCTGCAACGCTGGAGCAGCGACGACAGTATTGCCAGCGCGCTGCTCACGCAAATGGATCGGGGCGAATCCTTTGCGCTTGATGCGGCCCGCGAGGCGGCGATCAAGGTCGCAACGCTGGCCGAAGTCAATGCCGCCTTTCGCAAATACATCAAACCGGACGAATGGTTGATCGGCCTGGCAGGGGACTTTGCCAAGGCCGAAAAGTCCGGCACCGCAGCTACCAAATAGCGGGCGCCTGTCTCGTGCTCAGGCTGCTGCCCGCTCCGGTGCCCGCGGGGCTTCCCGCAACGGCGCAATACCCAGACGATCCAGCGCGGTCGCCAGGTGCGACACGGTGAGATCGACGTTGTGCCATTTCTCCAGCCCAAAGAGTCCGATGCGAAACGTGGAGAAGTCGCTGCCTTCATCGCATTGCAGCGGCACGCCAGCGGCGGTCTGCAGGCCTTCGGCCAAAAATTTCTTGCTTGACTGCAGGCCGGGATCGTCGGTGTAGCTGACCACCACGCCTGGCGCCTTGAAGCCTTCCGCTGCCACACTCGTGATCCCGCGGCTTTCGAATAGTGCGCGCACTTTGGAGCCCAGCGCGATCTGCTCCTGCCGCACGCGCTCGAAACCATAGCGCTCGGTCTCCAGCATCACTTCCCACAGGCGCGTGAGTGCGTCGGTAGGCATGGTGGCGTGATAGGCGTGAGCGCCGTTCTCGTAGGTTTCCATGATGGTGAGCCATTTCTTCAGATCACAGGCGAAGCTGGTGCTGGTGGTGCCATCAATCGCCGTGCGTGCCCGCTCCGAGAGCATCACCATCGCACAGCAGGGCGAGCTGCTCCAGCCCTTTTGCGGCGCGCTTACCAGCACGTCCACTCCGGTGGCCTGCATATCCACCCACATTGCACCGGAGGCGATGCAGTCGAGCACAAACAGACCACCGACGGCATGCACGGCATCGGCAACTGCCCGCAAATAGTCATCAGGCAGGATCATGCCAGCGGCAGTTTCCACGTGCGGCGCGAATACCACGTCAGGCCTGCTGCTCGCGATGGCAGCAACCACCTCGCTGACGGGGGCTGGCGCCCACGGCGACTGTCGCTCTGCGCCAGTCTTGCGTGCTTTCAGCACGATTTCCTGCGCCGGGATCTTGCCCATCTCGAAAATCTGCGTCCAGCGGTAACTGAACCAGCCGTTGCGGATCACCATCACCTTTTTGCCGGTGGCGAATTGGCGGGCGACAGCCTCCATGCCGAAAGTGCCGCTGCCGGGAACGAGTGCGGTCGATCGGGCGCGGTAGACCGCTTTCAGAATGCGCGAGATGTCTTTCATGACGCCCTGAAAGCGCTTTGACATGTGGTTCAGTGCGCGATCGGTGTACACCACCGAAAACTCGAGCAGGCCATCGGGATCGACGTTGGGTAGCAGTCCTGGCATGTTGGTCTCCTTGCGTGTTGCACCGTCGGCGCGTCAGCATAACGACATGACTGTCGGCGAGGTGTGTGTGGATTCACACGATAGCACGGGTTTCTGTTGCTGCCGGCGACCGCAACGGTTGTCTCGCCGAGGGTAGCGCTCTTCCGGGTGGATTTGGCAAGTGGATGCGCCAGCCGTAGGCACCTCAATCACAAGTCAGCAATACGTGCGGCGAGGCGCCGTGCCGGCCATGAGGACGTTGATCAGCTTTCGACGGGTGGGTTGGGCGGCGGCATGCGGATCAGTGCCAGCAGGGCTTCGGTGTTTGGCGAGATGGCCACACCGTAAGCTTGCGACACGGCGTGCTGGCAACGGCGATACCAGCGCATGGCTTCCGCATATTCACCGGCATTGGCAAGTTGCTCGATCAGGCTGCGGTACAGGCGTTCGCTGTACGGTTCACGTTCGATGGCACGTTGCAACAAGTCCATCGCGCCGCGCAGGTCGTGACGCGCCAGCGCCCGGGCGAGCAAGGTCACCATGTTGATGAAACGTTCTCGGAATTGCTCGATCAGGATGGCGCTGGCGGTCAGTGAGTCGTCGTCATCGAACAGGCGGCCCACATAGAGCGCAATCAATTGCTGTCCCAGTTCTTCCATCCGCAGACGACTGGGAGGCTGTCGCTCTGTGTCACGAATAACCTGCTCGATCTCGTCGAATGCCCAGGTATCGACAAACACGCGCTTGTCGTCGAGAAAGATGCGGCCATCCTGCACCTGAATCAGCGAATCATCACCGAGCAGTTTGCGGGCGCGACCAATGCCCATGTCGAGTGCGTCGCCCTGTTCATCGGGGTCAACGCCACGCCAGACGCGACGTGCCAGCGCCCGACGGTCACCGCCGCGCGGTCCGAGCAGCGCCAGCGCGCGCAGGATGGCGATCGGTTTTTGCTGCGCCTTGCCGCGCCCATTGCTGGCCGCAGCACGGTTCTTGCGCTGCAATGCGAAGCCACCAAACAGGTGAATGCGGATGGCCCACGGCCAGCATTCAACCGCCCGCCCGGGTGGCTGCATTTCCCGGCGCCGAATCGATTCGGCGACAAATTCGGTCTCGATGCCGTACTGCAACGCGCGCGCGGCCGTGATCGCCGCCAGTTCTGGAGTCGAACGCAGGAAGAGATGACGGGCAGCGCGGCGGTAGGTGCCGAGGCCGTCACGCAGTAGCTGGACGGCAGCGTCGCGATCCTGGTCCCAGCAGGCGGCCGATGCTGCCGTCGCGGCGAGCGAATCGATAAAGTGCATCTGGCTGGCGGCGGTGTAGCTTCGCGCCTGCTCAAGGACAGCACAGCCGTCGCGCAAACGGTTCTGAACAAACAACGTCGTCGCCAGCAGATGCGTCAAAGCCAGCCTTACCGGTGGCGGCGCCTCGATGCTCTCGGCCAGCTCCAGTGCCTGACTAAGATCGCGTTCCGCATCAACGCCAGAACCGTGCTCAAGGGCGAAGAAACCTCTTGAGCGAAGGTAGATAACCAGGTTCACTTTCTTGTTGGAGCCGATGTGCTGAGGCATTTCTGCCAGAGCCGACTGTGCGCCGACGCGGTCGTTTGCAGTATTGGCGATATCCAGCCGGACGCGCAGCAATTTGAACTGCGTGTCTCCATGCGGATATCTGGCCAGATGTGCTTCGGCCCCGGCGATTACCTTTTCCAGCCGGGCATAGTCGCGTCCCTGCCGGGAGTACGACAGACTGCCGATCACTGCGCGTTCACCCCACCAGAGCGATACCGCGACGTTGTCTGCGGCGATCAGTCGCATCGCCTCGACCGCGATGGCGTCCAGTTGAACCAGAATCGCCTCGTCCGACTTCAGATCGGCGTAACCGAGCAGATGTCGGGCAATGGTCAGACGCGTGACCGCGACGTGGGGCTCGGCACAAAACGGATCGTGCGTGATGCTTTGCAACAGGGACGTCGCGGTCTGCTGCAAAACCTCATCATGCTGTTCGGCAAATAGCAGCGCCAGAAAGCGGCCGAGCGAGGGCCACCAGCGCAACGGTATGTCCAGCGTCGACACGTCGGCAATGGGCTTGCCGAGCAGACGGCGGGTGATGCCGGCGAGACCGGCATAGGTTTCACGACCGCTGTGGATGCGTTCGGCAGCCATCGAAAGTGCAACTTGTTCGGCTGCATCGTCCCCTGCGGAAGCAGCGTCGTCGGCGAGCGCAAGCAGTACCGACACGGGCTGACCTGCGACGTACTGCGAGGCGAGCTCGCATGCAAGCGCCGCGCGGGGGCTCATTGCGGCGACGACCGAGGGGGCGGCAGTCGCCGGGCCGTGACTGCTTGCTGATTTGCGACCGCGTGGCTTTGCTAGGGGCATGTCAGGTGATGGACAACAGGATCACAGGAAGCGGTGAACCGGATTTTGACCGAATGCGCACCGATGATTGCCAACTTGCGAAAGCCGGGCCACCCGGGTTGCGAGCCTGCGTCGGCTGTCGAGTCAGGCACACCAACATTCTTGCCGCATGTAGCGGCTATATCGGCTGCGCACAAGACCGCGGGGTGGCCCGACCGGAGATACTCTTCTGGTGGATGCTCTGACATAGACTAGTGTGTGCAAAGTCCAGCTGGCATAACGATTTTTGTGGTGATCTTCTGTCAACGCGGCGAAGCAATGATTGGCGAATGTTGATGGGAGAGGCGACCGTGAATGAGCAGGAGATCAGGGCGACCGCTGCGGCCCGACTTAAGCATGCGTTCGGCCGCCGGGTGCGTTTTCAAGGCAGTTTGCGTGACGGCTCAATCCATTACGAAGATGACAGCTGCTCGCTGCGTTTCTGTTGCGAAATGGGCGGTGGCGATGTGGGGCTGATCGTTCACGTGCCGGACAGCGCACATTGGTCCAAAGCAACCGGCCTGGCAGCGGATCAGCGTCATGACGTTCTTGATTTCGTGGCCCGCTGCACACAACGCGAACAGGCGCCACACTGGCGCTACGAGATTGGTGAACGCGAAATCCTCTTTTTCGTTGCTACTGCCAATGGACGTTTGTGAACAGCAACGAACCGAGAATCATTGCAACAAAAAACACGATCACTCCCAGCGCTGCGACAGCGGTACCGGCCAGCCAGCGATCGCAAAAGTGCCCGAGATAGACGCCAAAACCCAGCGCCGCAAACGACAGCAGGCCGCTGCCGAGCGCAACGATCCGGTTGGCTCCGGTGCCGCCAAATACCGCAGCCAGGAAGAAGAAACCGACCATCAGGCAGGCAATCGTCTGTGTTGCGTAGTAAAGAATCTTGAGTGCGAAGTCCATCCTAGTCCTTCTGGATGAGTTGCTGGTGCTTGCCGGAAGCCAGCTCGCGATTGAAGCCGTTGGCAAGGCTGGCGATGAGTTCCGGGAAGTCCAGCTCGTTGAGGAGCGGTGCGCGGAGCTTGTACTGGTTGACACTCACTTCGAGATGTCCGAAATTGGGCGGACTTTCGAACCTCGACCAGCGTACCGTCAACGTGCGGCTACCGATACGAATGTTCGCGGTTCGGCCGAAATTGTCCCGGGTAGATTCACCGTCCATGACCGCGCCGTGTTGTGCCATCGTGTAGGCAAGAAAGGTGTCGAACATTGACGTTTCGACCGCGAGCAGGCGATAGCGATGGTCGAGTGTATTGCCGGACGTCAAATGCCAACCAATTTTCGGTATCGCAGCCGCGTTGCGCCGTAGCGAAAGTACTTCGCCGCCTCCGCTGCTCGACCATTCAAAGTAGCGGGCGGCCCAGGTGGCGTCAGCGTAGTAGTCCAGTTCACCCAGGTAAGTCTGATCGCGGTCGATCGGGAGGTGCTGCGTCACCTCGCCACTGCCCAGATCAACAACAACCAGGGCCACGCGGTTCTGGTCGCCTCTGGCGAACAGCGCTGTTCTCGACTTGCGCGGAGAGAGCAGCAGCGCCTTTCCCGGCTCGGGGTTGTACTCACCGCGCTGCCTGCGACTTTCTGCGCTGCTGATCGCCAGCCTGGAGGTGCGCAGTGTGCGACCGTCGAGTACAGTGCTGCCGCTGATCAGGTATAGCCTGTCGCCAGGCAGTTCGCGGGCGTCCTTGACGTCATTGCGCTGATAAATGGTGGTGACCGCCTCTGGCTGCCCGCCCTTGCCGTCCAGCGCTTGAATCGTAGCGGCGTCTGCCTTGGCATTTGCAATCAGTTCGGCGTGTGGCTGACCGTTGCGCAGCGTGACCAAAAATACCTCACGATTGACTGCCAGCACGGCCGGCCCGGCAGGCGATCGGATGACCCAGGCATCCCACAGAGGGTTACCCGATGCCCCGGCGCCTATCACGACCGGCCGACCCTGAAAGAGGACTTTCGGTTCGAAATTGCTGACCTTGACGAATCCGTAGTTGGCGTTGAAAGTGCGTCCGCGCTGCTCGCCCACTTCCACGGTGAGGCCCCCTCCTGCGTCGAGGCGGGAAACAATGTCTGCTGCGCACGCGGACGTGAATGCAGACCCGGAAAGCAGACCCAGGACAAAAAGGGCCAGGCGCGTTGTACGTTGGGTGATGCGGTCAATCATGGTTGTTATGGATTGCTGAGGAGTGCGCTCATCGAGCGACGGTTAGGATAGTGAACGTCATCAACTTGCCAACGGTCGCCATGCCTTTGGAGCAGATACTGAATGCTGCGTACACGATTGCCATCAATGAGTTGCACACGAACGCGGGCGACGGTTCTGGATGGATTGAGGTTGGCTGAGGAAACGACGAATCGGGCAGGGGCTTCCTGACTATCGGTGAATGGATCGCCGTTGATTGCGGGGGCGTCGTCGGGTTTGCCGGGCACTGAAAAATAGACGGAAATGAGGCGCTGGAGCTTTGGCGTCAACCATCGCTCAACACGGCTCAAGGCCGCTGGTTCGAAACCGGCCGGGGGATTGAGCCAGTTCTCGAGCAATTCCTGAACCACAGATTCCGGCGTATTTGCAGCGAGCAGTTGTGGCGACAAGCGTTGCAGTGTCCACACCTGTCCATCAATCGCTGTCAGCAGCGTTGCGCGCTCGGGTCGATGCAAGTGAAAAAGGCCGCTGCTGCACGACAACGTATAGCCTGGAATGGGAAAGCGCCAAAGACCATGTACCAACGCCTGACTTTTGGCTGCTCCGTGGCTGCTCTGCGAGAAATTGCCCTCGAACAAGCCTTCAGGTGGCGAGAGGTTGGTCTCCCACGTCGCCTGTTCGCATGACAACGGAGCAGGGCCGGCAACCCGGCCATTCGCAAATCGTACCGCCTGGCCTATCAGCGAGTTACGCGCGGTTGTGCTGCTCTCTCCGGATAGCGGAGCAACTCGGGTAATACGCCAGGCGCCTTCAACACTGCTTGCCAGCAGCGGCGTCGGCGATAGCAACGCCATTGCCGAGACGGTCATCAGCATTGCAACGCTGCCCGACATGCGACTCCGGCTGGCGAGGGCGGCCCTCATCGCAGGGCGCTCCGGTCGCGATCTTGCCTCGATGCGAGCGCAGAGACACCGATGAGGAGGCTGAGAATCACCTGAGCGAACGATGCGTTCGTCGTCGGTACCGGTACGGCAGGAGATGCCACAGCTTGCTGGACAAGCGAAGTAATCGGGAAACAGTTGGAGAGCTCTGATGAATTGCCACTCGAGTCTGCGGTGACGGTGGCAACGACGAATCCGTTGGTCAGCGCAGAGGCAAAGGTCGGCATGCCTGTGTAGTTGCCCTGGGCGTTAGTCGTGATCTGGCTGCTGTTGATGAAAGTCCGCGCCGCCACCGGGGCACCGGCGACGCAGGTCGGCGAGTGGAAGAAGTCCGCGATGAAGGTTGCGGCCGAAGGATTGGTCGCGAGATTCCAGGTGATGCTGAGCGTCGAGCCGTTGGCTGTGACTGCGCTTATGTTGGGAGCATTCTGCAGCGCGTTAGCGCCCTGGTCGCTGTCGCCTGCGTCGTTCATCGTTGGTCCATCGGACGTGGATGTAGCCGAAAGGTCAAGGTTGTATCCGGTGTTGTTGTAGAGCGCGTTGGCAACCAGTCTCATGCCGTTGACAGTGTTGGCCGCGTTGGCTCGGTAAATCAGCAGCCCGCCGCCGGTATTGTTGGCAATCGTGTTGTTGGCCACCCGTACTGTCGTCGTCGTGCTCGGGCTGGAGAAGGGGTTATCGCCGATGTCGAGACCACGGCCGGTGTTGGGCAGGGGCGATACACCGTCGGCAGCGACCCCGATACGGTTGAATGAAAAGTCGATCTGACGCGACTCGGAAAGAGCCACTCCACCCAGATTGCCGGAAATGGTGTTGTGGGTAATCAGGTTGTCGTTCCACATGGCATTGCCCGCCAGTATCCCCGACATCTGAATGCCGGCACCGACGTTAGGCACGGCTGCGACCCCGGCAGCATTGGTGCCCAGCAGGTTACCTCGAATCCACAGATTGGCGGTGCTGCCGTTGCCCTGAATGCCGGGACCACGATTGCCGGAAATGACATTCATTTCTGCCGCGAGCGGTGTCGGCACAAAAGCGTCCGATCCGATCGTCACCTGCCGCGTTGGTGTGCTCAGGAATACGCCGCCCGCACCCAATCCTTTAGCGGTTACGCCATCAGGCGCGATACCGATGAAATTGCCCTGTATCCAGACGAAACTGACGTTGCTCAACAGGATTCCACGTTGCGCGCAGCACACCGCTGCACCGCTGGAGGTGATGGCGAGACCGCGGATGGTCGTCACATTTGCGGCGGGGCCAACCACCGACAGGGCGGCAGCGTTGCCGATGTTCGCAGCATCGATTTCGATGCGAAGCTGCGCGTTGCTGCCCTGTCCGGCAGGCAGCGTGTTCGGTGCGCTGCCGGGTTGGGAATAGCCGTCGATGGTCAGCGACTGCGTGACGCTCGGCAACGGCGTCGCTGGAAGAATGGTATGGACGCCGGCGCCTGCGATATTGAATGCGATGACATCGCCTCCTGAGCCGGCTGGGCAATCTCCAACAGCGGTATCGGTATTGGCGGCTTCGATCGCAGCGCGCAGCGTGCACCCGACCCCGGTGGCAATGCCGTCGGCTACGGACGTGACCGTAATGGTTGTTGCGTTAACGCCGGTGGCATAGGCAAGGGCGGCCAGGGCGAAATGGCGCCAACGCGGACTGAACTTCATAAGTTGTCAGGACTGATTCGACTGCCTGCAGTCTATGGGTGACCAACCAACGGATTACCAACGGGTTCGCGACGTCGCCCGACCGGATCACACTAACATTGAGCCGCAAACCGCAAAAGCAGGGCCACCATGCTTCAACTTTCGACTCCCGCCGCGCTACTCGACCTCACCCGCTTGCGACGCAACATCGAGACCATGCAGTCGCGCATGACGGTGCTCGGCGTCAAGCTGCGCCCGCATGTGAAGACGAGCAAATGCCTGGAGGTTGTGCTCCGGCAGATTGCGGCAGGCGCCAGCGGTATCACGGTATCAACGCTTAAGGAAGCCGAACAGTTTTTTGCAGCGGGTATTAGCGACATCCTTTACGCGGTCGGGATGGCGGCGGTGAAGCTGCCGCAGGTGCGAGCGCTACGGGACCAGGGGTGTGATCTCAAGATCATCGTCGATAGCGTTGAGGCTGCGCAGGCTATCGTCGATTTCGGGCGCGAGCACCGGCACATTTTCGAAGTGTGGCTTGAACTCGATACCGACGGTCATCGCGCCGGCCTGAAACCGGATGGCGATGAGCTGATCGCCGTCGGTCGCACCCTGCACGAAGGTGGTATGGTCCTGGGCGGTGTGATGACGCACGCGGGCGCCAGCTACGAACTCAATACCCCGGAGGCCCTTGCAGCCATGGCGGAGCAGGAACGCTCACGCTGCGTGCTTGCCGCCGAGCGCCTGCGTGCTGCCACGCTGCCGTGTCCGAACGTGAGCGTGGGATCGACGCCCACTGCGCTCTCGGCGAAACATCTCGAAGGGGTGACCGAGGTGCGCGCCGGGGTGTATGTTTTTCACGACCTGGTGATGACCAACATCGGTGTAGCGAGCATGGACGACGTTGCGTTGTCGGTGCTGACAACCGTGATCGGTCACCAGAAAGAGAAAGGCTGGGCGCTGGTTGACGCCGGCTGGATGGCGATGAGCCGCGACCGGGGGACGCAGAAGCAGACGCACGACTATGGCTACGGCCAGGTCTGCGACCTCAACTGCGTGCCGGTTGACGGATACATCGTCGAAGGCGCAAATCAGGAACACGGCATCATCGCGCGTGTCGGTGGTATCGACGGTGACATCGCGAAGCGCTTTCCCGTCGGGACGCAATTGCGCATCCTGCCGAATCACGCTTGCGCCACGGCGGCCCAGTTTCCAGAATATGTTGCCCTTGATTCGGCCAAGGACGTGGTTACCTGGCCGCGCTTTGGCGGCTGGTGAACGCCTTCGCGCGCGAAACAAGCGGCTCGTGCAGGGCGATCTGCTGAAAACGGGCTATTTGAGACAGCTCTTGATCGACGCCGCCATCTTCTCGGCAGAAATGCCATAGCGGTCGTGCAGCGTGGGCAATGCGCCAGCGTCGAGGAACGCGTCAGGCAATGCCAGCATGCGGAAGCGCGCAGGCATGACGCCTTTGCGCATCAGCAGCCTTGCCACAGCTTCACCTAGACCACCCATGACTGAGTGGTCTTCTGTGACCACCACTACACGGCCGGGCTGCCGCGCTTCAGCGAGGACGGCGGCCTCATCCAGTGGCTTGATGGTCGGGCAGTGCGGTGCGGCGACCTTGATGCCATCCGCTTCGAGTTGCTTTGCGACCTCAAGCGTGAGCATTGTCATCAAGCCGCTGGAAATCACCAGTGCGTCATTGCCACCGCGCAAGCGCTTGGCGCTGCCCAATTCAGACTTGTAGTCGTACTCATCCAGCACCAGCGGTACCTGCCCACGCAGAAGCCGCATGCAGACGGCCCCCTGATGTGCCCCAATCTGCGGTACAGCCTGCTCGATGTCGAGCGCGTCCCTGGGGGCGACCACCGTGAGTCCGGGGATGGCCAGCATCATCGCTAGGTCTTCCGTCGCCTGATGGCTGGGACCGTAGCCTGTCGTCAAACCCGGCAACGCACAGCAGATCTTGAGGTTGAGATTCTCTTCGGCGATCAATTGACGAATGAAGTCGTAAGCCCGCCGCGTCCCGAACACAGCGTACGTGGTGGCGAATGGCGCCGGACCGACTTGCTGGCTACCGGCTCAGAGATGCTGCTAGCGGTGCAGGCGAGAGCGACACTGGAAGACCAGGGTATCGGTTGCGCCGTGGTGTCACTACCGTGCTGGGAATTGTTCGGCCGACAGGATGCAGTCTATCGTGCAGCCACACTCGGCAGCGGAGCGCGTATCGCGGTCGAAGTCGCTTGCCGCATGGGCTGGGATGCCTATCTTGGCACGTGTGGTGGCTTCATAGGGATGAGCGGATTCGGCGCCTCTGGCCCGGCAGATGCGCTCTACGAAAAGTTTGGCATTACAGTCCTGCGATCATGGCGGAGGCAAAGCGTCTGCTCGCACATTAGGGCTGCGTCCTGGCGTGCGGCGATAGACTGCTGGCCACAAGGAGCCCCGTATGGATCCAGCCACACTGTCAGCCGCGCGTGATGCGATCCATCGTGCCGGGCACATCGTCTTTTTCACTGGCGCCGGCATGTCCGCCGAAAGCGGCATTCCGACGTTTCGCGATGCGCTGACCGGTCTGTGGGAACGGTTCGATCCGGCGTTACTGGCCTCTGCCGAAGGCTTCGAGTCCGATCCAGAACTGGTTTGGGGCTGGTACGAATGGCGGCGACAGAAGGTGATGCAGGCGGCGCCCAACGCCGGGCATCGCGCGATTGCAGCGTTCACCACGAATGTCAGGCCACGTGCCGTCCACGTGGTGACACAAAACGTCGACGACCTGCATGAGCGTGCAGGCAGCGAAGATGTCGTGCACTTGCACGGCAGCATTCTCGCCCCGCGCTGCTTCGCGTGCGCGACGCCGGCGCCGCCGGAACTGATCAACATGATTCCTGATGAGCCCGAGGGCGGACGCCGGCTCCGCCCGCCGCCTTGCGCATTGTGCGGCGGCCCCGTGCGGCCTGGCGTTGTCTGGTTTGGCGAGTCGTTGCCTTCCGCTGCGTTTGACCGCGCGACCCGGCTTGCGCAAACTGCCGATACGTTTGTGGTGGTTGGAACATCGGGCGTTGTTGAACCTGCGGCCTCGCTGGTTCGACGGGCAGGCCGTCAGGGCGCAGCCGTGATCGTTGTCGACCCGAACCTGTCGGCTTCGAATCGCGAAGCCACCTGCTGGCTTGAAGGCTCTGCGGGCGATGTGCTTCCGGCTTTATTGGACGTGCGGTGAGCGGCTGACCCCAAGACTACATTTCCCGGTACTGCATGGATTGCGGTGCAAATTACGTCTTTCGTCTCATCAATGATTGCGATGATTCTCGCAGGGCAAATATCGCGATATGCTATTGGCATGAATTCGAAATTTGGCTCACTCGCGTGCAGCGCCAACAGAGGGGATGCAATTCCCGATCATGGGGCGTTCTGGTTTGCGCGAGCGCTATTGACATCACTGGTGCTGATGACTGCGACTTCGGGCGCCAACGGCGCGGCGCCTGTCATCGGTGGCTGCCCGATCTTTCCGGCCAACAGCATCTGGAACGTACCGGTCGACACACTGCCAGTCCACGGTAATTCGGCCAACTTTGTCGCCAGTATCGGCATTAACGCAGGTCTGCATCTGGACTTTGGCTCCGGCCTTTATCAGGGGCGGCCAATGGGCATTCCGTTCACTACGGTGCCGGCCGGCCAGCCAATGGTGCCGATCACATTTGACGTGGCTGACGAGAGCGATCCAGGTCCGTATCCAATTCCGCCCAACATCCCCATCGAAGGTGGCGCTGCATTCCCGTCTGGTGACCGCCACGGGATCGTTATTGATCGCGGCACCTGCAAGCTCTACGAGGTGGGCGTCCTGAACCAGTCGCCAGCCTATCCCGCTGCGCCTGCCAGCTGGACAGGTTACTCCGGCGCAGTGTGGGATCTCAATTCGCACGCGTTACGTCCAGCGACCTGGAACTCTGCTGATGCTGCTGGCTTGCCCATCCTGCCGGGGCTGATCCGCTACGACGAGGTGGCCGCTGGCGAGATTGCACATGCAGTCCGCTTTACCGCACAGGTGACGCGGCGCGCGTTCGACTGGCCAGCGCGGCACTATGCATCGAGCAACACCAGCTCGAATGTGCCGGCCATGGGCGCCCGTTTTCGCCTCAAGGCCAGCGTGTCCGAAGTGCGCATGCCGCCACTGTCGGCGACGGCTATCACCATCCTGCGGGCGCTCAAGAAGTACGGCATGATGCTCGCGGACAACGGCAGCAACTGGTACATCTCTGGCGCTACCGACGATCGCTGGAACAACGACGAATTGCACGAGCTTGATTTCATTCGCGGCAGCGACTTTGAGGCGGTTGACGTTTCGTCCCTGATGGTCAATGTCAACTCGGGCCAGGCAGCGGTGGGGCCGTTGACGGTGACGGGCACCATTGCCGGCCCTGCCGCAGCGATTGGGGGCGTCACCTTCTGTGGCGGCGCCGGCGCTACGTGTTCCACTAGCGATGCCAGCGGTAACTACAGTTGCTCCGTGCCCTATGGCTTTTCCGGGCGACTGTACCCACGCAAGACCGACACCATCTTTGCTCCGGCCCTCACACTTGCCTCAGTGACCGCCAATGCGTCGGTAACCGGGGTGACAGCACGACAACCGGTCACTTGTGCGCTTGATGCCGACAACAACGGCAGTGTCGGGAGCGTCACCGACGGGTTGCTGATGCTGCGCTGGATGCTTGGAATGACGGGCAATGCGGCGACGGCTGGCGCACTCGGACTCTCGGCACAACGAATTGTCGCCGCTGACATAGCGAATCACCTGACTGCACAAAAGCTCGACATTGACGGAGACTCGAGTGTCGATGCGGCCACCGACGGTGTGCTGCTGTTGCGCGCCTTGCTTGGAATCAGCGGAAACGCAGTGATCGCCAACGCGGTATCACCCTGCGCAACGCGCACCACGTGGGCCAGTATTCGGGCACATCTGGCGAGCACTTGTTCGCTTACCGTCGCGCCTTAGTAGCGCCGCGATTGGAGCGTCTGACACGTCCGTTCTCACCGCATCAGTTCGCTTGCTGCGTTGCGAATAAAATCAGGCTACGCCCCAAGTGCCTCTGCATACGCGGGCCACGCGAACAGGCTGGCGTGTACGCGCGGTGTGTAGAAGCGCAGGCCCTGAATGGCGTGCTTCGCCAGCCCGGCGGATACCTCACGCGCCGCCATGTTCGCCGGGTTGCCGTGCATGCTGGCACAGGCCATGCCCCACTCGCAGCCGTAAACCGGCATGAAAGCCTTGTAAGCGGCGACCTCTGTAAATACTTCGCGCAGGTCAGACAGCGTTTTACGGAAGCGCTCGGGGTGATAGAACGCGCTGCCAATGTGCAACGTGACCAGACCATTTGCCGTGAGCCTTGACCGGACAAGCGCATAGGTTTCGGTGCTGTAGAGCTCGCTCGCCAGACTGCCGTCGTCGCCAGGGTCGGTGAGGTCCATCACAATCACATCGTATTCCGCCTCACTCTCGCGCAAGGTGCCAAGCGCGTCACCGATGCGGACGTTGACCCGCGGGTGGTCCAGTGCGCCACCGTTGACAGCGAAGTACTGCCGACGACAGCTTTCGATGACGTCAGGATCAAGCTCAGCGACCACAATGCGCTCAATGCCCGCGTAGCGCAGCAGCTCCCGCGCTGAACAGCCATCGCCGCCACCCATGATGAACGCCGATTTCGGATCGCCGTGGGTCAATGCCGGCACGTGCACCATGCACTCGTGATAGATGAACTCGTCTCGCTCGCTGGCCATGAAAGCGCCGTCGAGCGTGAAGACGCGGCCAAGGGCGCGGGTGTCGTGCCACTCCAGGCGTTGCACCGGAGTCTGGATCGCCACCGGCGGACGCTGCCGCGCGAAGCCATGCACCACGTCGGGTGTCAACCACTCCAGCGTGAGATGCGCGCCGTCCGGTGAATCCGGCGAGTGTGGTGCACCTCGCAGCAGGTCATTGCGGTTGGCGTGACCGGGAACGAAGAGTTCGACCAGCGAATCGCTGAGTGCCCGTGCCTTGGCCGAATTGTCCTGACGGAAATTGCAGACGTAGACATCCAGCGTCACTGCGTTCAGCTCGGGCCAGGTGTGCACCGCGAGGTGGGACTCGGCCAGCAGCACCAGCCCAGTCACGCCGCCCGGCTCACCGTCGACGGCGGCGAACTGGTGAAAATCATCGCCCACGACGGTGAGTCCCGAGCGGCGCACCAGACGAATGCAGGCTTCCTGCAGCACACCACGATCGGTCATCAGTTCGCGGGTGGCGGCGCAGTCGAAGAGGTCGGCGGTGAGATGTAGTCCGTGCATGTCAACAAAGTCCGGCAATCAAAAAAGACGATGCCCGCACGTAGCGGGCATCTGGTCTCCGCCTTGTACAGCCGCTCAGGGCTTGATGTAGGCGTAGTGGTCGCGCGTTTGCAACTGGGCGATGCGCACCACACCGGACGGCGTGTAGTCGGCATCCAGGATGAATTGGTCTTTCTTCAGGTTGCGGTTCTTGAGCGTGATCTCGCCGATCTCGAATTTCACACCGCGCGCCTTGAGCGCAGATACCAGCGGCGCGTACTCGGTCTTGCTCCGTTCCTCCTTCGCGCCTTCCATCAGCATGTCGACGCCTTCGGCGTGGGTGACCACGATGATTTTGGTGTCTGGCGCAGTGTCGAGGTGATTGCGGATGTTGCGCAGCCCCTTCAGGCCCTGGGCAGCAGCGTTGTCAATGTGATAGACAGCCTTGTCCTGCGCCGCCGCGACAGTCGCGCAGCACATCAGCAACAGGGCCAGCAGGTAACGGATCAGGTTAGGTTGCGACTTCACGGTGCATTCCCCGCAGATGGAAGGCTGGCAGTGTAGCGCGCCGCAAGTCTTGCCCCTAAAGCCTCAGCGTCTGCGGCGCGCCTCCCAGCCGCGCTGCCTGCATCCAGGCAAATATTGAGTCGACGGTGACCGTCTCAATACGGTCGGAGAAGCGCTTTTCATTGGGATGGTCGTCGAATGCGACATTTGCTGCACTGATCCGTCCGCCCAGTCGGGTCAACGGTCCGAGCGTCAGTGTGGTCGGCTGATAGTTCTTGTAGCGCAACCAGGCTTGTGCCTGCGCACGGCTACGAATCTCGCCGTCCATCGCCAGCGCCAGTGTCTCCAGCGCCCACTGGTTTGACTGCTGGTACTTTTCCGCCCAGACATAGCTCACGATACTGTACGGCTTGACATGAAGCGTGGTGATACGGTTGCCGTCGCTCAGCAGCGCATGCAGTCGATCCTGTACTTCGGCCGTTGGTACTACCCAGGCCGTTTCGTACCGATAGGGATCATCGAGAAAGAACTCGCCGAGCCCCTGCCGGTAGATCGACGCATCGGCAGTGCCGCACATATTGAGTTTGTGGACGACCCGCCAATGGCCCTCGATATCGCGATAAGCCCAGCCGAGATGCGAGTAGCGCAAACCGTAACGGCTGAGATCCTGCCCGGCCCGAGCCAGCAACACGACCCTGGCGCCACTGGCGTTGAGTGCGGCGTTGGCGCGCTCAGCAAGCGTCAATCCCTTTTCGACGGTGCGGGAATCTGCCGGCTTTGTTTCACAGGAGCGGCCGGCCTGTGCTGGCGCACTCATCAGGCAAAGCGCAGCCAATGCAGCTGCGATGAGAGGAGAAATCGAGTTCATGGTTGAGAGCTCATCAGTACGTGAGTCGTTCGTTGTGCAGCAGGGCGCGGCCGAGCTCGTTGGGCACAAAAGCGATCGCTTCGCCCAGCACTGAGAGCACCGTGCCGGACGCGAGCACACTGAGCTGCACCGACTTGCCGACGCTCAATACCGTGCGTTCAAAACTGCGCCCGGCAAACTCAAGGCTGACGCGCGCGCCATCGGAAGCACGTTCGAGCACGCAGAGCGTGCCGCGTGCCGTGATCTCGATGGACTTCACCACCAGCACTGCGCCTCCTGCCGAAAGTGCCACAGGCAAGGTTACGGCAGCTGCACTCGCGCCTGCTGCGGCACTGCCAGCCACGACTACTGATGCGACCGGCAGTGCTGAGAGTGCGCTGAGCGCTGATAGCCCGTCGTCGCGGTGCGCATGAGCGGTCAATGGTGACAGGGCAATCGCTGCAGCAGCAACCAGCCACGCCGTGGACGAGCTGAAACGTAGAAGCAAACGGCTGGTCGGCGAGCGACGGTCGTTGAAATTGGTGCGGGTAGTCATGACGTCTCCTTGTTGAGATGGGGCGGTAAAGGGACGAACGGGGTTTACTGCATGCTTTGCGATGGCAGCACTGCGCCGGTGCGGCCCTGCAGACGAGCTTCGGCAAGATCGGCGTCATGGCCATCACGCAAGGTCTTGGCAAGGGTGAAGGTTGAGGTGATGAGGTAGAGCCAGCTGACCAGCAGGAACGCTTTGTAGGTCTCGTTAATGTTCATGCGCCAGAGCCCCCAGCCGGTGAGGGCCATGGCCAGGAAGAACGCGCCGTAGACCACCCAGCGCCACATCGGTGTGTCGGCCTTCTGACTCTGGTTGTCGCGCACGAATTTCGACAGCACGAAGGTGGCTGACAGACAGAACAGATAGCCCATGATCATGAAGGCGCGGTCAATGTCCTGTCCGGGCAGATACGACAGCCCGGTCGTGCACAGAAATACTGCGATGGCGAACGACACCCACACCTGAAGGCGCCAGGCGCCGGTGTCACGGTGGATGATTACGTTCGGGGTGTGCATGTTTTGATTCGCTTTCAGTGTTGAAGACGGAGCGAACTTTTTCATGCAGATGCCGGAAAGGCCACCGCGCAGCGCGAGGTTGCGCGCGACGGTCCGTCACGTATCGAAATGCGATACCGAACCGTAGCAGTGGAGTCATCAGTCTTGCGGCAGAAGTGCCGACCGTGTCTGGTCCATGCTCTCCACAAACCGCCGATCGCCACACTATGATGCGAAAGCGGACAGCGGTGCCGGATGAACGCGGCCAGTGCGCTAATGTCCTGTGATGGATTTGCTTTCTTCCGCACCACAACATTTACTGGTGCTCGCCGCGTGCTCGTTTCTAGCTGGTCTGGTGCGTGGCTTCTCCGGGTTCGGGTTGTCAGCGGTGCTCGTTGCCAGCGCGTCTTTCGTGATTTCGCCCCGATTGATCATCCCAACTGCGCAAACGATGGAGGTCATTGCGAGCATCGCGCTGATACCCACCGTGTGGCGAGACGTCGACTGGCGATGGCTGGCACCGATGGCTGCCGCGTACCTGCTGTCGATTCCCCTCGGCGTTGCAGCACTGGCCTACTTGCCCGAGGCGTCCATTCGCGCAGGGGGCTGCGCACTGTTGCTGATTGCCTGCCTATGCCTGCTGGCCAACGGTCGGCCGAACTTGCCCGACGGGTTCAAGCTGCGTTTTGGGACCGGCTTTGTCGCGGGCTTCTTCGCAGGCGCATCGTCGCTCGGCGGCATGGTGGCATCAGTGATGCTGTTCGCCGTTTCGCTGCCAGCCAGGAACTTGCGGGCGACACTGATCGTGCTCTTCTTCGGCAGCGCCCTGTACTCACTGTCATGGGGCAGCTGGCATGGGATAGTGACTGCGGAGACGTTCACTCGGGCAGCATGGCTCGCGTTTCCCCTGCTGGCAGGCATCGTGGTTGGTTCGCGGGGCTTTCACCAGGTCTCTGAGGCCGGTTTTCGTCGCGCCGTGCTGGCCGTACTCGCCGCGCTCGCGCTGGCAGGTCTCGTCAGTGTGTTGTGGTCGGCGTGACTACTCGACGTCGCCCGGCGGCGAACGCCAGAATTTGAAGGTGCCCATCGCGCTGGCAACCAGATCCCCGTCAGCGTCATGAACATGCGCTTCGCATGAACACAGGGATTTTCCGGCATGGAGGACACGGCCTTCGGCAGTCAGCGGGCCACGCCCCGGTTTGATAAAGCGAGTCGACATTTCGACGGTCACGACACTGTGCGAGGCTGCCGAATCCAGCGATGTAGCCGCACGCGCCATCGCCACGTCGAGCAAAGTCATCAGCACGCCACCATGCGCAGCGGGAATCAGGTTGCAGAATTCCTCGCGCAGGTCCGGCAAGCACAAACGGGAGCGGCCTGATGCCGCTTCATGCTGTTGCATGCCTAGCAACCTGAGAAACGGGATTCGGTCAAGGGGCGTCGGTGTTGGTGTCGGTCGCATGGCGCCGGGTCTGCAGGCCTGGTTTCTGATGTTGGCGTCGATCATAGCGGCGCGCCCCGATGTGTTGGTGACATTGCGGTGTCCAAAATGGAGCCAGCAGCGTCAGTCAAGGCGCTTGCGTGCATGGTCACGATTGTGACGGCGTCATCAAATGTGTTGGTCCCTAGGACTTTCCCGATTACTATTCTTGTCTGTTTACGCCCAAAACGGGCGATGCAATCGTCAGCGCCACTCCGGAGGTGGGGCGACGCAATTGCGGGGGAAATATGAATCTGACCGAATCGTCTGGCAGCGATGATCACAACCATCATGTTGGCGGCGCGCGTACCGCGCTGGCTTTGACCGCCCGCTGGCGGCGGGCGCAAGCGATGTTAGGCGCGGTGGTGACGGCCTCGGCGCTTGCGGGATCAATGGTCGCCGGGGCTGCAACAACCACCTTCGGTGTGCTGCTCGATACTGACAACAACATTAATTCTGGCTGCACCATCAGTACGGCTGATGGGTCGTTTGCCGGCGTTGAGTTGGTGCTCAATACGACGGTGGTTGCCAACTCGACAGGCTACCGGGTGACGGGCATTACCCTGCAGTCCTGCACCGGCTCCAGCCTGTCGGCGCCGGTTACGCTTGACAGTGCGGCTTACCCGGTGGCGCGCGGTTTCGGTGCGAACGGTACATCGGCAGTGGAGACTTATATCCCGACTGCCTACCTGCCGCAGTCAGGCCTGAAGATGCGGATTGGCCTGACGACTTCCGGGGCTGACGGTATCACCGGCGCAGACGCGTTGTTGTCAAGCAACGGCGCTGCGATCCTGTTCGACGCCCCGCCACCGCTGGTGGTTCCTGCGCTGTCGACGATGGCGCTGGGTCTTACGGCTCTGTTGCTCGCGCTGGCTGTGTGGCACGCCCGGCGGCGTGGCTGGCACGGCATGCAGCTTGTCGTAGTCGCAGTATTTGCCATCTCGCTCTCCGGACAGATCATTGCAGCGATCGTGCGGGACGGCCTGATTACCGACTGGTCTGGCGTGTCCGCACTTGCTACCGATCCGCTGGGCGATGCGCCAGCAGGCACCGATGTGTCAGCGCTCTATGCCACGTATGATGGGCCCAACCTTTACTTCCGCATCGATGCTGCGCTGAACTCACCACCGGTAGCCAATCCGCAGAGTGTGACCGCCAAGGTTGGCGAAACACTCAACATCACGTTGACTGGTTCCGACTACGAGGGCGCCACGCTGAGCTACGCGGTGCTCGTGCCACCGACTCAGGGCGTACTCGGCGGAACTGCTCCCAACGTTACCTATACGCCCAATGCGAACGCGACGGCCAGTGACAGCTTCACGTTCAAAGTGAACGATGGCACCCTCGATTCCGCGACCGCCACGGTCAGCATTACCAACACCCGCGCGCCGCAGATCACCAGCGCCAACAGCGCCATCTTTATCCCGACCCAGGCCAACAGCTTCACTTTCGCCTCGAATGGCATGCCCACGCCAACCGCGGCATTCGGTGGTTGTACCCCGGCGCTCCCCTCGGTCACCTTCGTCGCCGACGCCAATGGCGGAGGCACGCTTTCCGGCTCGCCACTTGTGTCTGAAGCCGGTCCGCACGCCTGTACGTTCACCTCGATCAACGGCGTCACGCCCAATGCGACCCAGAGCTTCACGCTGACGGTTGGCGGTGCGCCGACAATCACCAGCGCCGCAACGGTCAGCGTTCCGGAACTTGCACCATTCACCCATACCGTAACCACCACCTCGGTTGGTTTGCCGATTACAGGTATGGCGCAGCCGACCGGGACGTTGCCATCCGCAGTTACGTTCACCTATGCCGGCACGCCCGCCGCCACGGCAACGGTTGGCGGCACACCTGCCGTTTGCACGCGCGGCACCTACCCGATCTCACTCACCGCCAGCAATATTGTTGGTACGACGACGCAGAACTTCACACTGACAGTGCGCCCGGTCAACCAGGCGCCAAGCTTTACCGCCGGCGCGACGGTAACCGTCAACGAAGATTCCGGCCCGCAAACGGTCGCCGGCTGGGCGACTGCTCTCAGCAAGGGTGCACCGTGCGAGTCGGCACAGGTGCTCACCTTTGAGATTACTGGCAACACCAATAGCGCGCTCTTCAGTACGCAACCTGCAGTTAATGGTACGAACGGCAACCTGACCTTCACACCCGCCCCGAATGCCAATGGCACGGCGACGATCACACTGCGCGTCCGTGACGACGGTGGTGTTGTCGATGGCGGTGTCGACGTTAGCGCCACGCAAAACTTTGTGATCAACGTCACGCCCGTCAACGACGCCCCGGTACTCACGGCCGGCGCTACGCTCGCCTACACCGAGAATGGCCCCGCCGCCGTTATCGACAACACCATCACCATTGCCGACATCGACAGTGCAAATCTGGTCGGCGCGACGGTTGTCATTTCCGGCAATTATCAGAACGGCCAGGACGTCCTTGCGTTCGTCAACGCCAGTGGCATCACCGGCAACTTTGTTGCTGGCACAGGCACGCTGACGCTGACTGGCTCCAGTTCGCTGGCGAACTACCAGGCTGCCCTACGCAGTGTGACCTACGTCAATACCTCGGACAACCCGTCGGCGCTGACGCGCACTGTCAGCTGGACCGTAGATGATGGTGGCGCCACGGCCAACTTGAGCAACACCGCGACCAGCTCGATCAATGTGACACCGGTGAATGACGCGCCAGTCGTCGTAGCAGGCAATACCGTGACTTACACGGAAAATTCACCAGCGATTGCGCTCTCGCCGGGCCTGACCGCCAATGATGTGGACAGCGCCAATCTGACTGCCGCGACAGTGCAAATCACCGGTAACTACTTTAACGGTCAGGATGTGCTCTCCTTCGTGAACGCGGGCGGCATTACTGGCGTGTTTTCAGTGGCTACAGGAACAATGACGCTGACCGGCAGTGCCTCCGTCGCGACCTGGCAGACGGCCCTGCGCAGTGTTGCCTACGTCAACACCTCGGAAAATCCGTCGACACTTGCGCGCACGGTCACGTGGATTGTCAACGACGGTGCAGCCCTGAGTCTGCCGGTGACCTCGACCGTCAACGTTGTCGCTGTGAACGACGCACCCGTGCTTACCGCTGGCGCCACCCTTGCCTTCACCGAAGGCGGATCTGCGGCCGTGGTTGATGGCACGGTGACGGTGAGCGACGTGGATAGCGTGAACCTCACGAGTGCGACGGTTCAGATCACCGCCAACTATGCCAATGGCGAAGACGTGCTCGCTTTCGTCAATGCCGGTGGCATCACCGGCTCCTTTGCACCGGCCACCGGCACCTTGACGCTGACTGGTGTTGCCACGCTGGCCAATTATCAGGCGGCCTTACGCTCGGTGACATATAACAACACCTCGATCACACCCTCGACGCTTGCGCGTACGGTGACGTGGATCGGCAACGACGGTGCGCTTCCGAGCGCTCCCGTCACGTCGACCATCAACGTGATCGCAGTCAACAGTCCGCCCACAATCAACAGCGTCGCGCCTGCGACTGCGACTGAGGGCGCTCTCTATACCTATGGCGCCACACGTATCGACGCCGACGGGCCGGGTCAAACGTGGAGCTTGCTTGGCACCAACACCTGCGCTGGGGCTGCCATTGTTCCAGCTACCGGTGTGTACACCTTCACGCCAGCTGGTCCGGTACCCCCCGCATCCTGCGTGGTGGCCATTCAGGTCTGCGACGGCGGCACCCCGAATCTCTGCGCGACGCAGACGACGACGGTCACGATTACGCCGGTCAACGACGCGCCGGTGATCAACAGCACGGCACCGACGCCGGCGACGGAAGACGTGGCCTACACCTACAACGCAACGCGCCTTGACCCGGATGGTCCGGGGCAGACGTGGAGTCTCACCGCGTCGAACACCTGTACGGGGGCGAGCATTGTTGCGGGCACGGGCGTTTACACCTACACGCCGATTGGTCCGACGCCTCCGGCCTCCTGCGTCATCGGCATCCAGGTCTGTGACGGCGGCACCCCGAATCTCTGTGCCACACAGAACACCACGCTGGCCATCACCGCAGTCAACAGCGCGCCCACGATCAGCAGCGCCGCGCCGACCACGGCGACCGAAGGCTCGCTCTACACCTACAACGCTACCCGCACTGATCTTGATGGACCGGGCCAAACGTGGAGCTTGCTCGGTACCCACACCTGTGGCGGCTCGATCGCGGCGGGTACGGGGGTATTCACCTTCACGCCAGCTGGCCCGGTACCCCCCGCATCCTGCGTGGTGGCCATCCAGGTCTGCGACGGCGGCACCCCGAATCTCTGCGCGACGCAGACGACGACGGTCACGATTACGCCGGTCAACGACGCGCCGGTGATCAACAGCACGGCACCGACGCCGGCGACGGAAGACGTGGCCTACACCTACAACGCCACACGCAATGATCCGGATGGTCCGGGGCAGACGTGGAGTCTCACCGCGTCGAACACCTGTGCGGGGGCGAGCATTGTTGCGGGCACGGGCGTTTACACCTACACGCCGGTTGGTCCGACGCCTCCGGCCTCCTGCGTCATCGGCATCCAGGTCTGTGACGGCGGCACCCCGAATCTCTGTGCAACGCAAACCACAACACTGAACATTACGGCGGTTAACGACGCGCCCGTGATCAATAGCGCCGCGCCGACTACAGCCACTGAAGATACGCTCTATACCTACACCGCGACTCGCGTTGACCCGGATGGTCCGGCGCAGGCGTGGAGCATTGCTGGCACCAACACTTGCGCAGGCGCCTCAATCGTTGCCGGTACCGGTGTTTACACATTCACGCCAGCTGGCCCCATCCCTCCTGCATCCTGTGACGTAGGCATTCAGGTCTGTGATAACGGTACGCCTAATCTGTGCGCGACACAAACCACGACCGTGACCATCATTGCGGTCAACGATCCACCAATCCCGACCAACCCCGGTACGCTGGCGGCCCGGGTCCATATTCCGGTCACGTTCCCGGCGGCCACGCTGGGTGGAACCGACCCGGATTTGGGTGTTGTCACTATCGACACCGTGCCAACCTCGGTGCTCGCCGGTGCAACAGTGACGATCAACGCCGACGGCAGCTTTACCTTTAGCCCACCGGCCGAAGCTACTGGTACGGTCGTCGGTTTCGCCTATCGCGTCTGTGACAACGGTAACCCTGGGCCTGGCGTATGCAGTGCTTACCAGAATGTGAGCTTTAACCTCACCGGACCGACGATTTATTACGTGAAAACTGCCGCTGTCGGCAGTGGCAATTGCACGCTCACCAACGAGTGCACACTCGCGACGGCGCTGACCAATATCGGCGCCCTTACCGGCCGCACGATATTTATCTCCGATTCAGCCATCTATACGCAGGCCGTGACACTGAACAGCGGTGGTTCGTTGTACGGTCAGGGCGTAACTGGCGCGAGCTTCGATGCGGTATTTGGCACCAGCGTTCCGCCAGTCGGCGCCATTCCGGCACGACCTGCGATTAACGCAACGCGCCCATTCATCACGTCGACCGGCGTCACAGTGGCATTGAACAGCAACAACACGGTGCGAGGGCTCAATCTGACCGGTACTGCGGGACCGACGGTTAGCGGCAACAACTTCGGCACGCTGACTGCGTCTGACCTCAGTATCACGGGCGGCCTGCCGGCGTTGAGCCTCATCAACGGGGCTGCTGCGGCAACGTTCGACGCAGTCTCGTCAACGGGCGGTGCTACTGGTGTGCTGCTCAATGCAGTTACCGGGACGCTCAACATCAATGGCGGCGCTATCAGCGGCGCGACGGCGACCGGCTTCTCCGTCATCGGTGGCACCGCCACCATTAACAATGCCGCCACCGTAACCTCGGGAGCGGGGGCACGGTCGATCAGTGTTACTGGCAAGACCAGCGGTACTGCGACGTTCAGCGGTGCAGTGACCGACAACGGTACTGGCATCTCGTTGACGTCGAACACCGGCGGAACTATCAATTTCACCGGTGTGATCACCGCCAGCACAGGTGGCAACACGGCATTCAATGCGACCGGTGGCGGTACCGTTGCCGCCACCAACACCGCGAGCACGTTGACGTCAACAACTGGGACGGCACTAAACGTGACCAACACTACTATCGGTGCCGGCAATCTGGTCTTCCGCAGTATCTCGGTGAATGGCGCGACGACGGGCATCAACCTGTCGAGCACTGGATCAAGTGGCGGATTGACGGTGCTAGGCAATTCCGCAGGAAACTGCGGCGGGTCGGTTGTTGACAAGAATACGGTGGCTACGGCTCCCGTCACGGCCGACTGTACCGGCGGCACTATCCAGAACGCCGCGACGGGTATCCGCCTCGACAACACGGCAAATGTCTCGCTCACTCGAATGCGCATTACTGGCAACGCGACGCATAACTTCGGGATTTATGCAACCAACACCACCAACTTCTCGCTTAACCGAAGCGTGATTGACGGCACCATTGGCGTGACGACCGGAGGCCAGGATGCACCGCTGGTGTTTGGCAAGCTCGATGTCGTGGGTGACCCCGGCATCAACGGTCTGAGCGGCACCGCCAACGCGATCACGGACAGCTGGATTCAGGGCGGCATCGAACACAACGTCGAGATTTATGGCCAGAGCAACAATTTTGGCCTCGCCGTCACGCGAACTGTCGTCAAGAGCAACAGTGTTGGCGGAGGGGCCGATGGCATCCAGATGGAGCTGCAAGGCACAGCCCTGGGCCGCGTGCTGGTTGACAACAGCCAGTTCGACGACAACAAGTCGCAGGCGATTCAGGCTGCCGCCAACGGCTCTTCAACCGTCCACTTCACACTGCAGAACTCGCGCTGGTCGAAGACTACGCAAGGCAATGAAGGGGTAGTGTTCTCCAACGGTAGCAACGGGCAACTCTTTGTTGACATTAACAACAACCTGGTGCCGGGTACTCCGGCCGCGGGCTTCGGTGGTGCCGCGATCTTCGTCGGGCAAACGCCGGGTAACGCTACGGCATCCTCGCGACTGCACGCCACCGTCCGCAACAACACGGTGACAACGCCCACCACGGCGACCAATCACACGTTGATTGCTTACCCCACCAGCACCGTTGGCGCCGGCGCTCCAGGTTTCGTGCGATTCGAGAACAACACCGTAACCAATCACGGATTGTTCAACGGCATCATCGTCAATACGCCGGATGCTGGCACCAATCCGAACTTCCACGCTACCGTGCTGAATAACAACATTACCCATACCGACTCGGTCAATGCCGTGAATCCGATCGCCATCAATGCACGGCAAAGCTCAACGGCGTGCTTGCATATTGCGAATAACGCTGCGACTGTGCCACCCTCGACCGGTTTCGTTGGTGTGCGTGCCCGTCAGGTAGCCCCGGCGTTGGTCACCCTCTACGACGTCCCGCCGGCCGGTACGACCGCCGCCTTTGAGTTGGCTGCCAATCATCCGACGGCGACGACCGAGGTAATTGGGACCATCACTTTGACCGGCGTCATCTGCACGTCGCCGACAGCACCGAGTGCGCCATGACATCGCTCGCAACCTCGCGCCCGATCCGTCGGGATTGATTTCACCCATCAGAGAAAGTCCTCACCATGGCAGAACCGTTTTTGGCTGAGATACGCATCATGAGCTTTGGGTTTGCTCCCAAAGGTTGGGCGCTATGCAACGGGCAATTGCTGCCGATCAATCAAAACCAGGCCCTGTTTTCGCTGCTGGGCACCACGTTCGGCGGCGATGGCCGGGTCAATTTCGCCCTGCCTGACAACCGTGGACGTACGCCTATTCATGTCGGCAGCAGCCACACGCTCGGTGAGCGGGGCGGCGAACAGGGGCATACCCTGTCAATCGGCGAAATTCCCACGCATATCCACTACGTTAATGCAACCAACGCCAATGCGACTGGGTCGGTCCCGGGCGGTCAAACCCTCGCCAACTCGTTGAATTACGAGGCATACCGCCCGTTGACTTCGCCGACGACGCTTGTCGCTGGCACGGTGGGGAACGTTGGCGGTAGTCAGGCGCATCTGAACATGCAGCCCTTCCTGACCCTGAGCTTTTGCATTGCGCTCCAGGGCATCTTCCCCAGTCAGACCTAAAGAGGCAAGGACATGGCTCAACCTTATGTTGGAGAAGTCCGGATCTTCGCGGGCAACTTCGCCCCGGCTGGATGGATGTTTTGCCAAGGGCAGTTGTTGCCCATCTCCGAATACGAAACTCTATTCAATCTGATAGGCACCACCTACGGTGGCGATGGGCAATCCACGTTCGCGTTGCCAGATATGCGCGGGCGGATCCCGATTCATCAGGGCAATGGATTCACCCTGGCTGAGACAGGTGGTGTCGAGACGGTGACGTTGACTACATCGCAGATTCCCGCACACTCACACCCGTTTTTGGCGTCGTCGGACCAGACCACGGTGCCGAACGCCAGCGGTAATGTCATCGCGACACCGTTGACCGCGACGCCATTTTTCGCCGCCACGCCGACTGTGCCGCTGGCAGCGCAGTCAATTTCTTCGGTCGGCGGCAGTCAGCCGCACGATAACTTTCAGCCGTACCTGTGCGTGAACTTCATCATCTCGCTGTTCGGCATCTTCCCGTCGCCCACCTAAGAAGCGGAGAACGAAATGGATCCATTTGTTGCTGAAATTCGTATTTTTCCGTTCAACTTCGCGCCAAAGGGCTGGGCTTGGTGCAACGGGCAGATATTGCCGCTGTCGCAAAACACGGCGTTGTTCTCTCTTTTAGGCACCACCTACGGTGGCGATGGCAAAAGCAACTTCGCGCTGCCCAACTTGCAGGGTTCGGCACCGATGCATCCGGAGCAAGGTCCAGGCTTGTCCTTGCACTTCCTCGGTGAGACGGGTGGTAGCGACACGGTCACGCTGCTCGAATCGGAAATCCCGAGTCACTCACACGCACTCAATGCGCGCAACGATATCGGCGAAGACCGGATTGCTGGCCCGACCGAGGCCCTGGCGCGGTCTACGGGCGGTAATCTGTATTCGGCGCCGGGTTCCCTGACAACGCTGTCTGCTTCGACACTGGCGCCCGCCGGTGGTGGCCAACCGCACAACAACATGCAGCCTTATTTGACCTTGTATTTCAATATTGCGCTGCAGGGCGTCTACCCACCGCGAACATAGTCGGGTAAGCTGCGAAGCTTGGTGATTGGAACAAAAGAAGATGGACAGACGGGGATTTTTGTCGGTATCAGCAGCCACCACGGCGGGTGTCGCTGTGGCGGGCGCGAGCTCAATCTGGACGGCGCCGAGCTCGGTGGACTTGGCTGGCGTGCCAAAGGGCGGTGGCCGCGCGCTGGTCGCGGAGTCGGTCGTTGCGCGCGATCTCGGTGGCAGTCTGCCGTTTGCGCTCGCGCGATTTGCCGAGATGCCGAACATGGTGGCTGCGCCAAAGATCGCCGTGACGGGGCGCGAAGCCGTGCTGAGCCCCATTCGTGACGTCTCCTTTCGCGGCTTTGCTGCGGGCGCCGGCGCACTGGCGGACGATTTGCTGCAAATCGTCGCGGTGCACATCGCACCCGACAGCACCGTGATGCGGCATGATCTGTGGTCGCACGCTCCCAAACGTCTTGGCGGAACCAGCCAGTCAGTGCTGTTTACCGCGCATGACAACGCCTTCGCCGGTTTTGAGGTTACCCATACCTCGGCAACAAACGGCAAGCGGGCCTCGGCGTTTTTCAGTTTCATGGCCAGCGGCAGCGGACCGCAGTTGAAGCCGGGCGTGTATGTACTGGCAGGCCCGCGTGCGGCGACCGGTTCCCCGCCGGCGTTGGCAGACTATGCGTTCACCGGTGATGTTCGCGCTCCCGTGCGGCAATCGCGACTGAATGGCCTGGACTTCCCGTACATCAGTTTCGCGGTTCACGGCGAGCTGATTTGACCCCGGATTTGCAAAGCGGTGCCGATGTAGCGGCGCTGCTCGCGCGATTACGCGTCGCGTTGCCCGGCGTCCACGTTGATCTCCGTGCCGAAACGCCTGCCGATCTCGACTTTTCCGCGTCTCTTTACGCGTTGACGCGTGCCGATGAACTGCGTCAGGCGGTCGACTGGACCGAACAGCAGAAGGCGGCGTTCTGCCGCTGGCAGTTTGATTCGCAGCATGCGCACTACGTCAAGCACTACCCGACCGCAAACCTGCTGATTGTGTGGCTGGATGAGGCACCGGTCGGGCGACTGTATTTCACCCGCACGTCGGGCGAGCTGCGGCTGATGGAAATTACCCTGCTTGAGCATTGTCGCAACCGTGGGATTGGCGGCGCCATCAGCGGTGCTCTCGTTGAAATTGCCGGCGCAGCTGGATTGCCGACGACGCTACACGTCGAACCGTTCAATCCAGCGCGGCGGCTGTATGAGCGCCAGGGCTTCCGCGAGGTTGAAGCCCGGGGTATCTATCTCTACATGCGCCGCGAGCCGGATGATCTGGCCGCAGCGAAGCCTGTGGCTAGTTGAAGACGATTTCGTAATTGACGCCGTCGGCCGTTGCGCCAATCGGCACGGCGAAGAAATCAATCGCTTCGCCGTCGGGCAACACGCCCCGACGCATCCCTTGCAGCCGGTCGTTGGTCGCCGGTGCAGTGAGGTAGACATTGAACGGCTGATCGGTCCGCGCCGCGTGTTGCGCGCGACGCGTCACGCTGTCAATGGTCCACATCTCCACGCCACCGTGAGCGTCGACCGAGAGACGTTTTCCCAGAAGTGATTCAAAGAGATCAGCGTTCAGCGTAACCATGATTTGCGGAATTTGTCGTTGCCGACGCATTTCATCACAACGTTACAGATCGTGGTGCCGGGCCGCCACGTGTCATGCCCTATGCTTTCGCGATGAATGTTGTTTTTGACTTTGGCAATGTACTGGTCGAGTGGAACCCGGTCCGCTTGATCGTTGAGCACTATCCCGGTCGTGATCAGCTATCACGGACCCCCGCTGAGCTGGCGTTGGCGATGATTGAGCATCAGGACTGGCAGGACTTTGATCGCGGGCTGCTTGACAGTGATGAGCTCGCCGCGCGTACGGCTGCCCGGCTCGACCTTGATCGCATAGCGCTGCAGGCGTTCATTGATCGGATTCCGCACGTGTTGCCGGTGCTGCACGATTCGGTGGCTGCTGTGGTTGCGCTGACGGGTGCGACCGGTGACGCAGGCACGGCCAGAAATGCGCAGCAACACCGTGTGCTGTACCTCTCCAACATGCCGGTAGCGTTTGCCGGTGTGCTGGAGAATCGCTGCCCCTGGATCGCCCGCTTCGAGGGCGGCATCTTCTCCGGGCGTGAGCAACTGTCGAAACCAGATGCAGCCATTTACGAGGCACTAGAGCGGCGCTATGCGCTCGATCCGTCGGCGACGCTGTTTCTGGATGACTCAGCTGCGAACGTCGCGGCAGCGCGTGCGCGCGGCTGGCAGGCGGAGTTGATCGACTGTCCGGAGCGTGTGGCGGCCGCGCTGGCTGCACACGGCGTGCTGGCAGGTTAACAACCTTTCCCGGAAACCCGCATTCAAATAGGGCTTGGAGGGCGAATTGGCAAAAAGTCGATTCGCCGTAGATTTTGGGGTTTAGCCCAGATTAGACGGGGCTTTCCACAAAAAGCTGCTGAGTTAATGCAGGCGCTTTGGCGCAACAGCGCGTGGCCGTCACGCTGCCTCCTAGTGAATGCCGCCCGAGCGAATCACGCCAACGGCCAGGCCCTCAATCGCAAAATCACTCGCGGTCGGGTCGACAGGGATTGGGCTCATGGTGTCGTTCTCGGGCAGGAGCTCAATCGCATTGCCTTTGCGCTTGAGCCGCTTCACGGTCACCTCATTGTCGATACGGGCCACGACGACTTGCCCGGAGCGCGCGTCGGACGTTTTGTGCACGGCGAGCAGATCACCGTCCATGATGCCGATATTGATCATCGAATCGCCCTTGACCTTGAGCAGGTAGTCTGCCGCGGGTGAGAACAGCGCCGGGTCGATCTTGTGCCGCGACTTCACGTTCTCCTCGGCGAGGATTGGCGAGCCGGCGGCGACACGCCCGATCAGCGGCAGCCCCGGCAACCCGGATTGCTTCAACTGGATGCCGCGCGACGCGCCGGGAAGGATATCGAGGATGCCCTTGCGTTCGAGTGCTCGCAGGTGCTCCTCGGCGGCGTTGGCGGACTTGAAGCCCAGTTTCTCGGCGATCTCGGCGCGCGTCGGCGGAAAGCCGGAGCGCTCCATGAAGTCCTGAATCAGGGCAAGGATCTCAGCCTGGCGGGCGGTCAAGGGGCGCATGCGGTGTCTCCACGAAATCAGAAATCCTGCGCATCGCCGCTTGACATGAATACTGTAAAGCTATACAGTGCGCATCCATACAGTGAAGTTTATCCAGTGCTGTGAATAAACGCAAGTTTGCTGTGGAATAAACGCAAGCTTGCTGTGGAATAAACGCAAGTCAGCACGAAATAGAAGTCACCAGCCCGAAGTCGTTTTGCCGGACGCGATTTCGGCAACCTGCGAGGCACCATTCCTGACGAGGTCGCTCACGTGAGGAATGCGCAGGTTGCCCTCCCTACAATGCAAGGATGACCAAAATGACCAAAGAACTCGCCATGGACGACCGCAAAAAAGCTCTGGCTGCTGCGCTCTCGCAAATCGAAAAACAATTCGGCAAGGGCTCCATCATGAAGATGGGCGAAGGCAATGCCGAGCATGACATTCAGGCCGTATCCTCCGGCTCGCTGGGGCTCGATATCGCGCTCGGCATTGGTGGCCTGCCACGTGGTCGTGTGGTCGAAATCTATGGTCCGGAGTCATCCGGCAAAACTACGCTTTGCCTGAGCGTCGTCGCTGAAATTCAAAAGGCGGGCGGTGTGGCTGCCTATATCGACGCCGAAAACGCGCTCGACCCAATCTACGCCGCCAAGCTCGGTGTCAACGTGCCTGACATGCTGATCAGCCAGCCAGATACCGGCGAACAGGCGCTTGAAATCGCCGACATGCTGGTGCGTTCTGGCGGCGTGGACATCGTGGTGATCGACTCGGTCGCAGCGCTGGTGCCGAAGGCAGAAATCGAAGGCGAAATGGGCGATCAGCTCCCCGGTCTGCAGGCGCGCCTGATGAGCCAGGCGCTGCGCAAACTCACCGGCAACATCAAGCGCACCAACACCCTGGTCATCTTCATCAACCAGATTCGCATGAAGATTGGCGTCATGTTCGGCAGCCCCGAGACCACCACCGGCGGCAACGCCCTCAAGTTCTACGCCTCGGTGCGTATGGATATTCGCCGTATCGGCGCCATCAAGAAGGGCGACGAAATCGTCGGCAACGAAACCCGCGTCAAGGTCGTCAAGAACAAAGTCTCGCCCCCGTTCAAGGAGGCGCTGTTCGACATCATGTACGGCCAGGGCATCTCGCGCGAAGGCGAAATCATCGACATGGGCGTCGAACACGGTTTCATCGAAAAGTCTGGTGCCTGGTACAGCTATCAGGGTGACCGCATCGGACAAGGCAAGGACAATTCCCGCGAATACCTGCGCGAGAACCCGGCCCTCGCCAGAGAAATCGAGAACAAGATTCGCGAAAAGATCGGCATCACCATTGGCGGTGCTGTCTCCAAAGACGAAGGCTCGCCGGACGACGAATAGCCCCGGCATGCTCGTTGCGCATCCGCCAGGTTCTCGATGGGAGGTGGTGCGCCATATGAGGACCGGATCGCGCTGGAAACTCGGTGACTGCGGGCGTGCAAGCGCACGCCTGCCTTGGCTGCGGGCACGTTCCTGCTCGCGCATGCCGAAAACGGAGAATACGCATGCAACTCTCGCTCGCTCTTCCCGTTCTGACGCAAGCGATCAATAATCCGCTCATGGCGAGCAAGGACCGTAGCGACGCTGAAACGCTCGAAGCCGCAAAAAAGCTGCGCAACAAGGCGTTGCGCCTGCTGACGACGCGCGAGCATTCCCGCGAGGAGTTGCTGCGCAAGCTGGCACAGGCGCGAGCGCGTCGAACCAGTCAGGATGCAGTGACCGCTGCCGAAAAGAAGGACGAGATTGAGCGCCTTCTTGACGATCTGGCCGCCGCCGGCTGGCAGTCTGATGAACGTTACGCCGAGGCCATGGTGCGGCGACTCGCTGGTCAAGCCAGTCGCCGGTATATTGAAAACAAGCTTGCCGAGGCCGGAATCAAGAAGGATGCGGCAAGCCTTGCACTGGAAGCGCTGGAGCAGGACGATGCGGAAGTCGCACAGGCACTGTGGCAACGACGTTTTGGCGGGGAGACGCCGGCTGACGACAAGGTCCGGCAGAAGCAGATTCGTTTTTTGCTGACGCGCGGTTTCCACCTTGGTGACGCGTTCAAGATCGTGCCACGGGTTCCTGTGGCCGCGGTCGACGGCACCCGTCGTAGCGGGCTATCAGGCCGCAGCAACTGGCGAGCAGCTTCTGCCAACAAGGTAGCGAGCACGGCGGCGCAGGCAGAGCCGGAACTCTTCGGGGACGCGGAGGCGCCGCAGGAATACACACGCACCAGCTCGTTGCGTTCGCCCGCCGGCAAATCCAGCAGCTTTGGCAGTCGTAAGCAGACTGGCAACAGAGGCCGGCAACAGGCTGAGCCATCATCCACAGAAGCCGAAGAAGCTACGCCTGCCAGCAGCTGGCCATCGGGTTCCCGCAACGGTTTCAAAAGCTCCTTCCGCCGTGCCCGCCCATGGGGCGCACGCAACGACGCCGATCCGTCCGACGAATAGTGGCCTCGTCGCCACTACGTCCGCTTCGTCGCACGCCAACCACCACGTCGGCAACGTAAGGCGATTGTCGTTAAGCTATCGCCCGTCGCGTCTCTACCGCTGCTGGCGCGTGAGGTGCCAGCCGCGCATTCACTGAGTGACGTCGACGCGGTGCCTATTTAGCGTTCGTCAGGAACTGTCATGTCCGCCTCGCAATTTCCACCACTGCAAAGTCGCCAGTCGAACAAGCGCTGTACCAATTGCAGCACGCTGATGTCGCTCTACGAACTGCCCGGCCACTACGGTCAAAGTGTCGAACTGGACGTGTGCCACGATTGCAACGCCATCTGGTTCGATCAGTGGGAAAGTTCACAGCTATCGCCCGATGGCACGGTAGCGCTGTTCCAGCTTATCAACGAGCGCGGCGGCACCTCCAGCAACGCCAGCAGCAAGTTCGGTGAGGGGCTGCGCTGTGTTGCCTGCGGCACCGGCATGCGGCTCACCAATGATCGCGTCAAGAACACGCGGTTTGCCTATCAGTCCTGCCCGAAGGGACATGGCCGCCTCACCACGTTCTACAACTTCCTCGCCGAGAAGCAGTTCGTGCGGGAACTCACGCAGCAGGAGCGCGCCAAACTGGCGGCCAGCGTGCAACAGATCAAGTGTTCCGGCTGCGCGGCGCCGGTCAATATCGGCAAGACAGATGCTTGCGAATATTGCCGCGCGCCGGTCTCGGTGTTCGACCGCGAAGCCGCGAAGAAGGCCATCGATCACTATCTGCAGGAGCGCCAGAAACAGGTGCCGGCGCAGTACCCCACACAATCACCAGGCTACGGCTACAGCTCTTCGTCATCGGGTGGCTGGAGCAATTGGGACACCGCCGATCTCGCTGCTGACATTCTCTTTGCGCTTGGGCGTGCCGCCGCGCGAGGCGTGGGCCACGCCGGTAGCCGCGCGGTGCCGGCGGCCGCCGGCGGTGTGGCGGGTGGTGTGCTGGCAGATACGGGCACGGCGGCGACCGGTGGTTTGCTTGAATCCATCGGTTCCGGCGCATCCTCGGTGGGCAATACCGGGATTGGCGCGCTGCCCACCGCGACTGACGCCCTGTTCGGCAACGGCTCAGGTCTGGCGTCGGGCTTGGGCAATGCCCTGTCCGGTGCCGGCAGCGGCGTTACACAAATCGGCAGCAACATCTTTACTGATGGCACCTCGTCGTCGATCGCCAGTGGCCTGAGTGGTGCGGGCGATGCCTTGCCATCGGCGACCGACGTGCTGTTCGGTGCGTCCGGCAATGCTGCTTCTGGCGGTGGGTTGCTGAACGAAATTGGCAGCGTATTTAGCAGCGCCAGCAGCTCGGGCTTCAGCGAAAGTATCGGCAGTGTCGCCAGTGACATTGGCAGCGGCGCGGTCGACGCAGTCAGCAGCGGCGTCGCCGACAGCATTGGGGAGGTCGCATCCAGCGCTGGCGACGGCATCGTCGATCTGGTCACCGATGGTATCGGCAGTCTGCTGGGTTCGCTGTTTGATTGATGGCCTGAACTGATGTCTGACTTGCCCTCCGCACCCGCAAAATCACTGGTGTCACCAACCCTGTCAATACAGACGCACGACAGTTGCCCGCCCGCGGAAACGACCATCGTTGACAACGGCATCGGCGAGTTCAACGACGCTGCTGCGCCGCTGCATGAAGTGGCGCCGCTGTCCTGCTTTGCCCGCGACGCTACCGGAGGTGTGATTGGTGGGGCGGTGGGCCGACGCTGGGGACGCTGCTGCGAGCTACAGCAGCTGTGGGTTGCATCAGAGCACCGTCGACGGGGAGTTGGGGCTGCTCTGGTTCGCGCCTTTGAGGCCCAAGCGCAGAAGCATGGCTGCACGGAGTTCTACCTGGAAACATTCAGTTTTCAGGCGCCAGACTTCTACCGCGCACTTGGTTACGTCAGTGCGCACGAGCACTGCGTCTATCCGCACGATATCGTCAAACACTTGATGGTGAAGCGCAAAGTTGCCAGTATTGAGACAGGCGGGGCGCCCGACTGATTGGCCCAGGCAGGCACCGGGCAAGTGGTCACGGGGTGCATTCTTTGCGCCGGTGCGGTCAAACTGTGGCATTAACGAGCGGCAGAGCGCGTCTTTGTCTGTGTCGATGGGCATTGGGGCGCCGGCGAACTGTGGGGCAGGTTGGTGCAGTCCGAGTTTGCATGCCAACCGCGCGGTCGCGCCTACCCTCTGCAACCGACGGCGCCCGAATCGTCTGCGGTGAGAAATCGCCGGCAAGGAAACCCTGAAAACTCAATTTTCCGGAGAACATCGTGAGATTGATGAAACTGATACGCACCGGGATCGCCGCTGTTGTCGTCGTTGTTGTGGGGTTGGCGTCGGTGTCCGCCAACGCACAGTCGCCGGAGGCCATGTGCGCAAAGCTATTGCCTGCCGCCAAGTTGCAGGCAGTTGCAGGGGCCGGTTTTGAAGCAGCCGATGCTCGCATGGAAAAGTCCGGTGAACTGGGCTGCGCATGGATGCGACGGGGCGCTGGAGGTTTCGCCACAGTCTCGGTGCAGTACTACGACCGGAAAACCATCGCCCGAGAGGACGGCAAGGGCGTTTCCGATGAACTGTACGAAAACATCATCACGCCGCATGAGCAGACGAGCAAAGCGAAACGTGAGCCGATCGCCGGCGTCGGCAAACGCGCTGCGCTGGTGCCCGCGGATCCGCAACGCCTGGTCGCAATCCAGCGCGATGACGGTATCTTGCGTATCGTGATGAATAATCTGACCAAAGCGCAAGCCATCGGTATCGCCAAATCGGTTGCTGCCCCGTGACCCAACTCCAGAGCATGAATATGCAGTTGTCTTGCTCACTTCTTTCCGTTGCGAAACGGCGTTCGCTGCAGACCTTGCGCAGACCACTGCCGGTGGCAGCACCCGCCGCAGCGGCAAGCGCATCGCCATCGCGGATCTGGCCATCGGCGCCAGTCGCGGATAAGTGCCACGGGTTCCTGCGCTGGAGTCTCGCCCTATTGGTGTTGTCGTCGCTTCCTGCTCTAGGTGCGCCGGGTGATCTGGACAACACGTTCGGCGCTTTTGGCAAGGTCAACACTTCATTCGGCACCGGCAACGATGGTGCGAGACGCGTCGCGATACAAGCCGACGGGAAAATTGTGGTTGCCGGCACCTGCGCAAACGGCTCCAACACGGACTTTTGTATTGCTCGCTACACCGCTGACGGTGCGCTTGATACGACGTTTAGCGGCGACGGCAAGTTTGTTGTGGCAATTGGCTCGGGCGACGACGATGTCCGGGCGCTGGCCCTGCAACGGGATGGGCGAATCGTCGCCGCAGGCACTTGCGATAACGGCGCAAGCACCAGCTTTTGTCTGGCTCGCTATACCGTCGCCGGGGCGCTTGACACAAGTTTCAATGGCAATGGCAAAGTGATCACTGCGGCTGGCAGTGTGTCCAGTTCGTTGCGCGGCGCCGCGCTGCAGCCCGACGGCAGGATTGTCGTCGGTGGCACCTGTGACAACGGCGCCGGCAACACTTTCTGCCTGGCTCGCTACACCGCTGACGGCGTGCTCGACACCAGCTTCAGCGGTGACGGGAAAGTGGCGACTACGATTGGCGCCAGCCTTAGCTACGTTGACTCGGTGTTGCTGCAACCGGATGGCAAGATCGTGGCGACCGGACTTTGCTACAGCACGGCTGCAAGCGGCTACTCGCAGTTTTGTCTCGCTCGCTACAACGCGAATGGATCGCTCGACACCAGCTTCAATGTTGATGGCCGGGCGCAGGCACAGATCGGAAACTTCAACGCATCGGCCTACGGTGGCGCAGCCCTGCAGCCTGATGGCAAGATCGTGGTGGCCGGCTATTGCGATCTGCAAAGTGGTGGCGCCGGCTCCAGCTTTTGCCTTGCGCGTTTTGAGTCTGGTGGCGTGCTTGACCCCAGCTTCAGCACCGACGGCCAGCTGTTCACCACCATGGGCAACGGCAACTCGTTCATTCGCACCATTGCGCTACAAAGTGACGGCAAGATCATCGTAGCCGGATACTGCCTGGGCTTGAGTACCATCGATTTCTGCATTGCACGCTATCACGGCACCGGGGCGCTTGACACCAGCTTCAACACTGATGGCCGCGCCATTTCCACGATCGGTAGTGACGACGACACGGCCTACAGCGTGGCGGTACAGTCTGATGGAAAAATCGTCGTCGTTGGTAATTGCTCAAACGGCAGCAATGATGACTTCTGCGTGGCCCGATACGAAGGCGGGCCGTTTGGCGCTCGCGCCTGCTCGCTCGATATCGATGGTGACGGCAAGGTGCTGGCAACGACCGACATGCTGATCGCTACGCGTGTTGCGCTGGGCGTGACGGGGAATGCGGTGATTGGCGGCGTCGCTTTCCCGGCGAATGCTGCGCGCGATGAGTGGGGAACCAACACCGTGCGCGACATCCGCAAGTTCCTCACAACACAATGTGGCATGACCTTGCAGTGAACCGGGCCGCTGGTTGAACGATCGGTCTGTAACGACGAACACGACCGGACCCAAGCAAGCAGCTAGCCGCGAGAAGCCTCGGCGGCGATCATCGCTGTGACACTCGTGGTCAACACTGACTTGCCCCTTCGGGGTGACTTTTGACACCACATGTCTGCGTGCGTATCGCCTGAACGAGCGACGCGGCATCGAGACGGAGTGCGCCCGCTACAGTTGCCGGCCCATCTCCCGCACCGCCTCGTAGCGCCAGCAGCTCGTGAGATGGTCGTTGACCATTCCGCAGGCTTGCATGTGGGCATAGACGATGGTGGAGCCGACGAACTTGAATCCGGCCTTTAGCAAGGCTTTCGACAGTGCGTCCGACTCGGGTGTGGTGGCCTTGATGTCTTCCTTGCGTTTGAGAGCATTCTGCTTTGGTCGGCCATCGACGAATTGCCAGAAGAAATCGGTCAGCGCCAATTCCGGGCGCGCCGCTGTTTCACGCAACCGGAGCAGAGCCTGAGCGTTGGTGACAGCTGCGCGAATCTTCAACTGGTTGCGGATGATGCCGGCGTCGGCCAGCAGTTTCTCAATCTTCGGCTCTTTGTAGCGCGCAATCTTTTCCACATTGAAGCCGTCGAACGCCTTGCGGTAATTCTCGCGCTTGGCGAGTACCGTTTGCCACGACAGGCCTGCCTGCGCGCCTTCAAGAATCAGCATCTCGAACATCTTCTGCTCGTCAAAGCAGGGCACACCCCATTCCTCGTCGTGATACTTCTCGTAGAAGTCGGGTACGCCGGTGGCCCAGAAGCAGCGGGTTTTCGAGTCGGCAGGCACTGGGGCGTTGCTTCTGGCTGCTTTGGTAGTAGTGGCTTTGGGTGTAGTCATGAGGTTTCGTCTCCGTTCGTGGTGAGCCTGTCGAACCACATCGTCGCGAGTGCGTCAGGTTCATGGTTCGACAAGCTCACCACGAACGGGGGAATGAGGGTGAGCGTAGCGCGAAAGTACCTAAAAGCGCCTGAGCGTAGTTGAAGGGGCGCCACGAACCGAAGTGAGCGTTAGCGCAGCTGACTGTTCAGCAGGCTAGGCTCTCCAGCGCATATCGCCACGCGCATCAAAATCAAACATCTCGCCGTAAGCAATTTCCCAGTAGTAACCATCAGGGTCGGCCAAGTAGCAGTGGAAACCCCCCCAGAACGTGGCCTCCGGCTCGGTCATGATCTTGCCGCCGGCCGCGCGGGCACGCTCGCAGATCGCGCGTACCTCATCCTCGCTGCGCGCGTTGTGTGCGAGCGTGAAGCCGGGGAACGGGCCGCGCGTTGCGTCTAGGCCGGGCGCAACATCCGCAGCCAGCTTGTCGAGCGGGTAGAGACTGAGCCAGACGCCGGGCAGCTCGATGAAGCGCACGCCGTCGTGCGACTTGTTCGGCGGTGTAGCGAGCACCTGTTCGTAAAACGCCGTGGCGCGATCGAGATCGGCGACGCCCAGCGTGATCATGCTCATTCGGGGGATTTTCATGGTCAGTCTGGCCAGCCGCGCGCACAATGGGAGCTGCGAGAATAGTGTACGCAAATACAGTTGTCAATTGGCGCGACTGACGCGAACGGTGCGGCTGATGTGATTAGCGTGTTGCGCATGGCTTGTGCCGGCGAGCACCGGTACTGGCGGGTGGCTGCCAACGCAGCCGGCGGCGGCGTTGCGTCTACGCCGTCGGCAACTTGCGTCGCGCGAACCAGCTGCCCGAAAGAATGCCGCCACCGATGATCAGGAACAGCGGCAGCATGCCGGTGCTCGCCGAGAGCATGCCGAACACCAGCGGCATCGTCCACTGGCTGGTGGAGATCATCGTCATCCGCATGCCGTTCACTTCGCCGATGCGGCCCGGTGGCGCGGCGTCGTGAAGGATGGAGAGGACGATCGGCTGACTGGCGCCTAACCCCAGGCCGATGACGAACGACAGCGCCATCATCACGCCATAGCTGTGCGCGAAGCCGAAGGCGATGAAGGTCACCCCCGCGACCGCCATCGCCGAAACCATCACCCCGCGCTCGCCCAGCCGGTCGGTCAGGCGCGTCATGAACAGCCGCACCACGAACACGGCGACCGCGAAGAACGACAGCACCGAACCGATCTGCGTTGCGGTCAGGTGCAACTCGGTGCCCAGCACCGGCACCATGAAGATGTAGAGATCCCAGCCAACGGTGATGAACGCGGCCGAGATCAACGTGTTGCGCACAGCGGGCATGCCCAGCAGTTCACGCGCACCGCCGTTCGGTGCGTCCTCGCGCGGGGCGACAGTGGGCAGCTTCAGCCAGCGCGTCGCGAACGCGATCGCCGCAATGGCGGGCAGGGCAGCGAGCGCCGCGAACGCTGCGCGGTAGCTGACATGGTCGATCATGAAGCCGGCGATCAGCGGTCCGAGAAAGCTCGAAATTGAAAACCCCATCGACATCACGCTGAACGCGCGGACGCGGTTCTCGCTGCCGCCGAACAGCCCGACTGCGTACTGCGACGAAGCGGCAATCGCCATCCAGCCAATGCCGATGGCGATGGCGCAAAGTGCCAGGATGCCCAGCATGGGTTCAACGGCCGCGATGGCGCCACCTGCTGCCACCAGCGCGCAGCCGGCGATCAGCGGACGCCGCAGCGGCACGCGGTCGACCAGGCGGCCGACGCGAATCGCAACAAAGGCGGGCACGATGTTGAACATCGCTGTCAGCAAGCCTACCCACAGCGCGCCGCCGCCCGCCTTGATGGCCGCCAGCGAGGTGGTGATGCGGATGCCATTGAAGGCGGTGTGAGCAACGATCAGAAACGCCACCAGTACGAACAGCTCGCGCGGTAGCGCACCGGCGGGCGCGGACACGCGGTCTGCGGGTGCGGCAGCGCCGCTGGTCGCGGCAGGGGGATTGGGCTGAGAGGCCGCAGGCCGATCGGCTGCGGGTTCGGGGAGGGTGATGCGTTCCAAGTGCCTAATTATCGCGCAAGCCTCACACCCGAACGGGCTGCTGTTTCAATCGCGTCCGGGTAGAACCGATGGCATAAGCTTTTCATCGAAAGCCTTATTCGAATTGGGCTTCAATAGCAAAAATTTATAAAGTCGACTTTAAGCGATTTTTGCGCTTGAGCCCAATGCCGACGCCATTCCAACAAAAAGTTGCATTGCTACCACCGGTCAGGCGCCGATGCCGATTAGGCAATACCGAGACTGCCGAAAAGGCCTGCTTGCCCAGTAAAATCAAAGGTTTCGCGCGTCGGGCGCAACGCCTTTGCAGGTGTCGCCTCGCCGCCATCCTTTCCAGAAGAACCACCAGAAGACGTCATGAAACTCGCAGAAATCCGGGAAAAGTTCCTCGCCTACTTCGAATCCAAGGGCCACACCCGCGTTGCCTCGTCGCCGCTGTTCATCGCGGCCGACCCGACGCTGATGTTCGTGAACTCCGGCATGGTGCAGTTCAAGGATGTGTTCACCGGCGCCGACAAGCGCGCCTACAAGCGGGCGACCACCGCGCAGCGCAGCGTGCGCGCCGGCGGCAAGCACAACGATCTGGAGAACGTCGGCTACACCGCGCGGCATCACACCTTCTTCGAGATGCTGGGCAACTTCTCGTTCGGTGACTACTTCAAGCGCGACGCCATCAAGTACGCATGGGAGCTGCTGACCGAGGTCTACGGCCTGCCGAAAGAGAAGCTGCTGGTCACCGTGTACGCCGAGGACGACGAAGCCTTCGGCATCTGGAAGGATGAAGTCGGCGTGCCGGTGGACCGCATCATCCGCATCGGCGACAACAAGGGCAGCCGCTATGCCAGTGACAATTTCTGGATGATGGGCGACACCGGGCCGTGCGGCCCTTGCTCGGAAATCTTCTACGACCACGGCCCGCACATCCCCGGCGGCCCACCCGGCTCGCCCGAGGAAGACGGCGACCGCTTCATCGAAATCTGGAATCTCGTGTTCATGCAGTTCGAGCGCGAGGTGAAAGACGGCCCGATGAAGCCGTTGCCGAAGCCCTCGATCGACACCGGCATGGGCATCGAGCGCCTCGCCGCCATCCTGCAGCGTGTGCACTCGAACTACGAGATTGACCTGTTCGTAGCGCTGATCAACGCCGCCTCACGCGAGACCGGCTGCAAGGATCTGAGCAACCCCTCGCTGCGCGTGATTGCCGACCATATCCGCGCCTGCTCGTTCCTGATCGCCGATGGCGTGATCCCGAGCAACGAAGGCCGTGGCTACGTGCTCCGCCGCATCATCCGCCGCGCGCTGCGCCACGGCTACAAGCTGGGCCAGACCAAACCCTTCTTCCACAAGCTGGTCGCCGATCTTGATGCGCAAATGGGCGAGGCTTACCCCGAGCTGCGTGCCGCGAAGGATCGTGTGGCCGAGGCGCTGAAGACTGAGGAAGAGCGCTTTGGCGAGACGCTGACGCATGGCATGGCGATTCTCGAAAAGGCGTTGGCCGATGGTGGCAAAGTGCTCGACGGCGCCGTCGCCTTCCAGCTCTACGATACCTACGGCTTCCCGCTCGACCTCACGGCCGACGTCTGCCGCGAGCGTGGCGTGACGGTAGACGAGGCGGGCTTCGAAACCGCGATGGAAAAGCAGCGCACGCAAGCCCGTGCTGCTGGCAAGTTCAAGGCGGCCGATGTGCTCAGCTACGACGGCCCGAAGACGGTGTTCCACGGCTACGAAAAACTCGCTGACGAAGCGCATGTGATTGCCCTCTACAAGGACGGCACGCCGGTGGAAGCGCTGGCGACCGGCGATCGCGGCATCGTGGTGCTCGATCGCACGCCGTTTTACGCGGAGAGCGGTGGCCAGGTCGGCGACCGTGGCGAGATCACCCGTTCCGGGGTCTGCCTGACGCTATTCACCGTCGAAGACACCCAGAAAATTCAGCCGGATGTGTTTGGCCATCACGGCATCGTGCAGAACGGCGAACTGCGCATCGGTTCCCAGGTCGCGGCCACGGTGGATGCCGATGCGCGCATCCGCACCATGCGCAACCACTCGGTCACCCACATCATGCACAAGGCGCTGCGCGAAGTGCTGGGCAGCCACGTCGCGCAAAAGGGCTCGCTGGTCGATGCCGACAAGACGCGTTTTGACTTCGCGCACAACGCGCCGATGACCGACGACCAAATCCGCGAAGTTGAGGCGAAGGTGAATGCCGAAATCGTCGCCAACACGGCCACGCACGCCGAAGTGATGCCGATTGAAAAGGCCAAGACCTCGGGCGCCACCATGCTGTTCGGCGAGAAATACGGCGACGAAGTGCGCGTACTCGAGATCGGTAGCAGCAAGGAGTTCTGCGGCGGCACTCACGTTGGTCGGACTGGCGACATCGGCTTCTTCAAGATCATCGGCGAAGGCGGCGTGGCCGCGGGTGTGCGTCGCGTGGAAGCCGTCACCGGCCTCAACGCGATGGCCTACGTGCAATCGCTCGACCAGCAGATGAACACCATCGCCGGCTCACTGAAAGCGCCGTCGAACGAGGTCGTCAACAAAATCGCGCAGCTGCAGGACAACGTCAAGACGCTGGAGAAAGAGTTAGCGGCTCTCAAGAGCAAGCTCGCCGCTGCTGCTGGTGGCGATCTGCTCTCTAGGGTCGTCGAGAAAGACGGCGTCAAGTTCCTCGCCGCCGAAGTCGAAGGCGCCGACGCCAAGGCCCTGCGCGAAATGGTCGATCAGCTCAAAAACAAACTCGGCAGCGGCGTCATCCTGCTCGGCGCCAAAACGCCAGACGGCAAAGTCAGCCTCTGCGCCGGCGTCACCGCTGATCTCGTAGGCAAGTTCAAGGCTGGCGAGATCGTCGGCAAAGCCGCCGCAGTAGTAGGCGGCAAAGGCGGTGGCCGGCCGGATATGGCGATGGCGGGTGGGGTGGATGGGGGGAGGTTGGGTGAGGCTTTGGGCGGTTTGCTGGCCTAGACGTGGATCCGGTTCACCACGCCGAGAATCAGTCCACTCCAGTCGAACCCGACGATGTCGAATTCGACGAGGTCTCGCTGCGTCGAAAGAAAAAGGACAGTGAACGGGAAGTCGACGTCGTTTCCGTGCTCATCGCTTTGGGCCTAGGCGCGGCGCTAGTTTGGTTTCTATTCCTTCGCAGTTAGAGGTAGCCTCGATGCAGCGCAGCGGAATCGAGGAATCGTGCGGTTGCTGATCGCAACCAATGTTGATGAATCATTCCGTGTCGAAGCACTTTTCCGATTTCCCAATTCTCCTCTCCCGCGTGCGTTTTCCCTCGATTCCGCTTCGCTGCATCGAGGCTACGGATTGTTGTGGTGCTGATTGATGGTTGCGTATCGGCGTAACTTTGTGGCGGGCGGGACGTACTTCTTCACGGTGACTTTGCGGGATCGTCGTTCGCCCTTGCTGGTGGAGCGCATCGAGGATTTGCGGGCTGCGTACCATCGGGTGCGCTGTGAACGGCCGTTCACCACCGACGCAATCGTGGTGCTACCTGATCACCTGCATTGCATCTGGACGCTACCGCCGGGTGACGCTGACTACGCGGGGCGCTGGAAGGCGATCAAGGCGCGCTTCACCTCCGCTTGCCGACGTGCGGGCGTTGCGCTCACCCGTGATGACGCCGGCGCCTATGACCTCTGGCAACGGCGCTACTGGGAACACACCATTCGCGACGAACGCGACTTCGAAGGCCAAGTCAACTACATCCAGTACAACCCGGTGAAACATGGTCATGCCGACACGCCGGGCGGCTGGCCGCATTCGTCGTTTCATCGTTACGTGCGGAACGGGCTCCTGCCGCCAAATTGGGCTGTCGCGCCGGAGTTGGACGTCCCTGAATGAATTCGACAGGCACGGGTTTCCTCGATTCCGCTTCGCTGCATCGAGGCTACAACACGCGGACGCCGTCGAATGACTCCGACAGCCGTCGTGGTTCCCTCGATTCCGCTGCGCTACATCGAGGCTACGTTATCGCGCTGTTGATCAGGCGCTAACGACTTCCGCAATCGCGCGCTCGGTGCGCGCAAGGCCTTCGTCGATTTCGGCGTCGCTGATGTTGAGCGCCGGCGCGAAACGCAGGATGTTGTTGTTGCCGGCGGTGAGGAACACCACGTTGTTGCGGTGGCCGGCCTTCATGAATTCACTGGCGCGGTTGTCGTACTTGGCGACCAGCTCGCAGCCAAGCCACAGGCCTTCGCCGCGCACGTCGGCAAACACGTTGTACTTGCTGTTGATGGCCGCAAACCCTGTGCGCAGGCGCTGCTCGGCGACCAGCACGCGCTGCAGGAAGGCTTCGTTGTTGACGATGTCAATCACCGTCTCGGCAACTGCAGCGCCCAGCGGATTGCCGCCATAGGTGGTGCCGTGAGTACCCGGCTGCATCACTTCGGCGACCTCGGCACGCGCCATGAAGCAGCCAATCGGGAAGCCACCGCCGATGCCCTTGGCGCTGGTCAGGATGTCCGGCGTCACGCCTTTTTGCATGTAGCTGTAGAGCGCGCCAGTACGGCCCACGCCGCTCTGGATCTCGTCGAAGATCAGCAGCGCGTTGTGCTTGTCGCATAGCTCGCGCGCGGCCCCGAGGAATGCGGCGCTGCCCGGATACATGCCGCCTTCGCCCTGCATCGGCTCCAGGATGATGCAGGCCACGTCGTCATCCATCACCGCGCGCAAGGCATCCACGTCGTTGTATGGCACATGGGTGATGCCCGCTGGCACCGGGCCCATGCCCTTGGTGTATTTCGGGCTGCCACCGGTAGACACCGCGAGCCAGGTGCGGCCATGGAACGAATTGGTGGTGGAGATGATGCGGTGCTTCTGCTCGCCGTATTTGGTGCTGGCGTACTTGCGGGCCGTTTTCAGCGCGCCTTCGTTAGCCTCGGTGCCGCTGTTGCACAGGAACACGCGGTCGGCGAACGTCGCGTTGACCAGCTTCTGGGCGAGCCGCATCGCGGGCTCGTTCACCATGTAGTTCGAGATGTGCCACATGCGATCGGCCTGCGCCTTGAGCGCGGCGTTCAGCGCCGGGTGACAGTGCCCGAGCGAGAGCACAGCCACGCCACCGGCGAGGTCCACATAGTCGCGGCCCTCGCTATCCCAGATGCGCGACCCGGACGCTCGCACCGGCACAAATTGCGCCGGGACGTACGTCTGAAACATCACCTCATCGAACGTTGCCCGGCTCACGCGCATCGTTTCGGCTTCGCGAACGTGCGCCGGGGCGGCAAGGTTGGACTGGGTTCTGATCGGGTCAAGCATTGGACTCCTGGTTACCTCTCGTTAGTGGTTGTGGTCGTGACCGTGGCCGTGCGAGCTCATGCCGTTGCACGCCGTGATCTGGATTTCCACCTTGTATTCCGGTTTGGCGAGCTTCGCTTCAACCGTCGCACGGGCGGGCGGATTGCCTTCCGGGACCCATGCGTCCCAGGCCTCGTTCATCTGCGCGAAGGTGTTGATGTCCGCGAGGTAGATCGTGGCCGTGAGAATGCCTTTTTTGGTGGCGCCGCCTTCTTCCAGCAGTTCATCAATCTGCTTGAGGATCTGCTCGGTCTGGCCTTTCACGTCAGCCGACGGATCAGCGGCAACCTGCCCGGCCAGATACAGAAAGCCGTGGTAGGTGACCATTTCGGAAAGACGCTTGCCGACGCCGTAACGACGAATCATGATGTGCTCCAAGTGAGACGAAAAAATTTGCGCCCATTGTACGGGCGTCGTGCTGCGCTGCCGCACGCAGCGTTCATGCAAACAAAAACGGCCACCAGTGGTGGCCGTTGAGGCAATCCCGCGTGGAGCGGGTTGGCAGAGGCAAGGCTGGGAAGGGGAGGCCCGGCCGGGCTGCGACTGCGCAATGTCGCTGTGATCGCTTCACCGGGTCCCGCCGTCGGGCAAGGGGGAGGAGCCCGACGGCAGATGCCGCGCGCGTGATTTCGGGGGAGGAGACGCGGGCGGCGGGTGATGGAGGTCAGCGTTATCGTTGTTCGGTTACTTGCTCTTGGAAGATGTGGAAGCGGTTAACTCAATTCGTTACGGGCGACGCACCGGCGGCGGAACGTCCGGCGCTAGGTTGACGCGCACATTCATCGTGGGGCCCGGGTCATAGGCCATCCGCGTCGTGTAATCGCGGCCCTGATAGCGGTAGGCCACGTTGTAGCCAACGATTTCGTCGCGGCCGTCGTAGACCGTGCGGCAGCGCTGTACGGTGCGCGTCTCCGGCACATAGTCAACACGGGCCGGGCCGCTGGCGACCGGGGCTGCGGTGGTGGCCGGTGCGCTGTTTTCGATCTGGTTACCGACCAGACCGCCAACGATGGCGCCGGCGGCGGTTCCGCGATCGCGGCCGCCCGACGAGTTGCCGAACTGATGCCCCACCACGCCGCCGATGATGGCGCCGATGATGGTGCCAGCGCCGACGGTGCGCTCACCCGTGGGGGCAGGCGCAGGTGCTGGCTGTCCTGGGGCGTAATTGGCGGTGACGTAGCCTTGCGACGGCACCGTGCGCGTTTCGGTCACGGTTTCATTGGCGCATTCCTGACGGGGAACGTTGTTGCGCTCGTAAATCGGTTGCGCGGAGAGCACCTGTGCGGTGTCGCTATAGCTTTGCTGCGGCGGTGCGTAGGACGGCGCCGGCTGCGCAACGGCCGCAGTGACCGCAACGGCGGCCAGCGTCATGGCAAACATCTGTTTCATTGGATTCTCTCCTTCGTTGCTCCGCTCGCAGCGGAAAGCGCTATCGGAAAACTCTGCGCCATTTGCGCGGGTCAACTGGTTGGACAGCACTCGCGCAAAAACGTGCCCCGAGGCGAACTCGTTGACGGTTGTCTGGAGCATTCAGACTACTCGTCACCTTTTTGTTGAAACTCATATCCCGCGCGGGCTGAAGGCGAAAATTTGGAAAAGTCGACTTGATGCCAATTGACTCACTGAGCCCAGTTTCGGTGAGGATTTCATCGAAAAGCCATACACTCGCAGCACGCCAAAAACTCCCGATTGCTGCCTTCGTTCACGATGACCGACCTTGCCAAATTTGCCGACGATGTCGCCGAATCACGCAGTTATCTGCTGCGCTTCGCCCGCCTGCAGCTACGAAATGACGCCTGGGCCGAAGATGTGGTGGCCGAGACCATGTTGGCGGCGCTCGAAAAGCCGCAGAGCTTCGGCGGTCGCTCCAGCCTGCGCACCTGGCTGGTCGGCATCCTCAAATTCAAGATCATCGACTGCCTGCGCGCCAATTCGCGCGAAGTGGCATCGTCGGTCAATACCGATGAGGACGCCGAGCTGGAGGATTTACTGTTCGTGCCCGATGGCCACTTTCGTGGTGACACCTACGACTGGCCCAACCCCGAGCAAACGCTCAATTCGAAGCAATTTCTGGAGGTGCTGGATGTCTGCATCAACCAGATGCCGCCAACGATGGGCCGCGTGTTCCTCATGCGCGAGTGGATGGAGTTTTCCACCGACGAGATCTGTAAGGAATTGCAGATCACCTCGTCCAATGCTTGGGTGCTGCTGCATCGGGCACGCTTGCGGTTGCGGGAATGCCTGCAACTCAAGTGGTTCGGCAACGGCCCTGCCAAGACGTCAACATGAAATTCCTGCGCACCTGCCGTGAAGTCGCGGCTCTCGTCTCCGAACGCGAAGATCGCGCGTTGTCGGCGACTGAACGCGCCGTGATCCGGGCACACGCTTTCATCTGCCGTCGCTGCACGAAGTGGGAAGCGCAAGTGAGCTTCATGCGCAAGAGCATGAAGGCCTGGGGCAACTATCGCGATTGAGGCCGGCCTAGCTGCGCGCCACCGGGCGTGACGGATCGGCGCACCATTCGCTCCAGCTCCCGGCGTAGAGCCGGCTGCCGCCAAGTCCGGCGTGTTCCATCGCGATGATGTTGGCGCAGGCCGACACGCCGCTACCGCACTGATGAATCAGTTGTGCCGGGGTGCGACCGGCCAGCACCACCTCGAATTCGCGACGCAACTCTTCAGCCGACTTAAACACGCCGTCGCGCAGGTTGAGCGCGAACGGGCGATTCAGCGCACCGGGGATGTGTCCAGCCACCGGATCCACCGGCTCGACATCACCACGATAGCGCTCATGTGCACGGGCGTCGAGGATGCGTTGCGACGGGTCAGTAAGCGCTGCCAGCGTGTCAGCGGCGTTGAGCAGCATGCCCTTGCGCACGGTGGCCTGAAAGTTGGTAGCCGCGCGCTGGCGCGCGGTGGTGTCAATGGCACGGCCTTCTTTCTGCCACTGCGCGTAGCCGCCATCGAGCACAAAAACGTTGTCGTGACCCAGCCAGCGCAGCATCCACCACAGCCGGCCGGCGTACATGGCATTGCCGCCGTCGTAGACGACCACGCGGCTGGCATTGCCGATGCCCTTGCGCCCGAGCGTTGCTGCGAAGGTTTCCGCCGTCGGCCACGGATGGCGGCCGTTGCTGCCGGTTTTCGCGGCGGAGAGATCATCGTCGATCGACATGAAGATCGCACCCGGCAAATGGCCGGCGGCATAAGCCTCCGGTCCCAGTGAAGGGTTCAGCAGGTCATGGCGGCTATCCACGATCACCAGATGTGGATCAGCCAGTTGCGCGGCCAGGTCAGTGGTGGAAATCAGCGGTGAGGTCATGAGATTGAGCAGTGTGAACTAGAAAGGCGCGTCGTGCTGGTCGTCCGGCGACGGCGCGAAGTTGGCGTTGAAGTCGAACGGGATGTCGTCGAGATCGTCGTCCGGGGTTTGATCCGGGTCGCTGGCACCGGAAAGTGATGACTGCCCGACGCCGGGGTTGTCGGTGACGGCTGCCCAGATCGCATCAAGAACGCCCGACCGATTTTCAGTCCATTCATTGTTCCAGACGCGAATTACCCGAAAGCCTTCCTGTCTGAGAAAGTCATCGCGCTTCTGATCGTAGTCAGCGTTTTGAGAATGCTGTGATCCATCTAGTTCGACAACGACTGATCTGGATAGGGCAACAAAATCCGCAATGTAGGGACCAATCGGCTGCTGCCGCTTGAATTTCACGTCGGCGAAGCGGTGGGCGCGAAGCTCTTGCCATAACTCCTGCTCCCAAGGGGTTTGATTGGCACGTAGTTCGCGTGCGAAGTCGCGAAGACGGTGCGCAGCGTCTTCCCCTCTCCCTTGAGGGGAGAGGGGCAGGGGAGAGGGTGACGGCTGCGCCCCAGGTGCTGGTGGCTGGGAGGCCATCATCCCCCTCTCCCCAACCCCTCCCCCACCAGGGGGGAGGGGCAGAGCATTTGCAGTAGTCGCTTGACGTCGCGGTCCGAGAGCAAGAATTCCGAGATTGGCGAGATTCTGTGGGACGGACACTACCTGAGTTGACTGAAATAGTGTCCCCGACTCAATCTGATTACGTAGCTCACGTAGCTCGCTCTCAGCTTCCTCGAAGGGCACTCTCTCATCTATGTCGACATCTTTGTCTACTAATAAACTTGATACGGTAGACGCGAAGTCTGTCTGCTCGAACTGTGCATGCCAAATACCAAAGTGAGATGGCCCATCCATCTTGATCGCTTGATTTGCCACGGCGATCAAGAGTCTTAACGCGAAATTGGTCTCGTCCGCCTTAGCTGGCACAGTTCCGGCAATGACCATCGCGAGTTTGGGCTGAGCAAGAATCCGCCTCGATTGAAGCAGTAGACGCTTTTCTAACGGATCAAATCGTAGAGGTGGCGGTCTGACTCCGGAATATTGTCTGTAGCTGGTCTGTTGCTCTTCCTCGGTCGGAGCAGCGCGCTTAACTGGTGGCAGTACCGATGCAAGCGAAAGTTCAGTGTCTTTGGCAAGGACCGTTCCCAGTGACTCGCGCAGCATCGGTGCGCTCACCAGCTCCAGGTGCGAACGTGCCGCTGCGGCGCGCGCTGCCTTGGCCTCCGCGCTATCACCGGGGTGGCGCTTGTTGAGCTCATCAATCCAGTACTGCGACAATGGCAAGGCGTTGGCGACGTACTCCTCGAATGCCTCGCGACCATGCTCACGCACGTAGCTGTCGGGGTCGTGTTCTTCGGGCAGGAACAGGAAGCGGATCTGCTTGCCGTCGCGCAGCGCCGGCAGCGCGTTCTCGAGCGCACGCCAGGCAGCGCGCTGGCCGGCGCTGTCGCCATCAAAGCTGAACACCACTTCGTCGGCCAGCCGCATCAGGCGCTGCACATGCGCTTCGGTGGTCGCGGTGCCGAGTGTGGCCACGACATACTCCACGCCGTACTGCGCCAGCGCGACCACGTCCATGTAGCCCTCAACCACCAGCACGCGATTCACCTTGCGGATTGCGCCCTGCGCCTGAAACAGGCCATACAGTTCGCGCCCCTTGCTGAAGATCGGCGTCTCGGGGGAGTTCAGGTATTTCGGGCCATTGCCGTCATCCTTGGAACCGAGAATGCGCCCGCCAAACGCGATCACCGCGCCCTGCTGATTCAGGATCGGGAACATCACCCGTTCGCGAAAGCGGTCGTAGCGTTTGCCGGCGTCGCCAGTGGTGACCAGCCCGGCGGTTTCCAGCAACTGGTTGTCGGCGTAGTCGTCAAAGGCCTCTGCCAGAGGCTGCCAGCCGGCCGGCGCCCAGCCCAGATGAAAGCGGCGTGCGACCTCGCCGCTGACACCGCGCTTCTTGAAGTAGTCAATCGCGATCGGCGAATGCTTCAGTTGCTGCTTGTAAAAGCCCGCAGCGGTGAGCATCACGTCGAACAGGCCGCCCGCCTGCGGGTCGGCCGGTCGCGAGTTGTCGCGCGGCACGGTGAGGCCGACGTTTTGCGCCAGCTCCTCAACGGCATCGGGGAAGCTCTTTCCGCCATATTCCATCAGGAAGGTAATGGCCGAGCCATGCGCACCGCAGCCGAAGCAGTGGTAGAACTGCTTGGTCGGGCTGACAGAGAACGAGGGCGATTTTTCCTTGTGGAACGGGCAGCAGGCCTGATAGTTCTGGCCGGCCTTCTTCAGCGGTACAAAGCGGTCGATCACCTCGACGACGTCGACGCGCGACAGCAGCTGGGCGATGAAGTCGTTTGGGATCACTCCCCTATTTTCGCTGAATTGCCGGCGCTGACCGGGCGATCAGCTATTCGTAGCGCAGACACTCCACTGGCTGCAGTTTCGACGCCCGCCGTGCCGGATAAAAGCCGAAGAACACGCCAACCGCGCCGCTGAACAGGGTGGCGATCAGGATGGCCTTGATGCCGACCACCAGCTCGAATTTGCCGCTGGATGAGACAGCTGCCGCCAGAGCAGCCGACAGTGCGATGCCAATCAGGCCGCTGACCACGCAAATGGCTACCGCCTCAATCAGAAATTGCCACAGCACGTCCGACGGACGCGCGCCGATCGCCATGCGGATACCGATCTCGCGCGTCCGCTCGGTGACCGATACCAGCATGATGTTCATGATGCCGATGCCACCCACCACCAGCGAGATCGCGCCGATGAAACCCAGCGCCACCGACAGACCGGTTGCGATTGCCGCCCCCGACTTGGCGAATTCGCCAAAGTTGACCACGCGGAAGTCGTCCTCGTCGTCAGCGCGAATGCGGTGACGGTCACGCAGCAGCTCCTTGATATCGACCACCATGTCGTTGACGGATTCGGCCGATTTCGACTGCGCCACCACGTATTGCACGCTGCGAGGTGACGCCGTGCGTATGAGCGATACGCGCGCCGTGGAAATCGGCACGATCACGATTTCGCCGATATCGCCGGCGTCAAAGCTCTGGCCCTCGTTATCGAGTACACCCGTAACCTGAAAACTCTGGTTGTCAATTCGAATGGTCTGGCCAATGGGATCGGCTTTGTAGAACAGCTGCTCGGCGGTCTTTTTGCCCAGCACGGCAACGCGCGCGACGCTGGCCACGTCAACCTCGGTGATCGGGCTGCCTTTCGCCATGCGCAGATTGCGGATGCGGAACGAGGCCGGTGTGGTGCCCTGCACCTGCGTATTGCTGTTGTCGTTGCCCACCGAAATCTGCGAAAACGTCGTCAGCATCGGCGCTGCGCCGACCACGCTCGGCAAGCGGTTCACCGCCTCGGCGTCGTCCAGCGTCAGCGTCTGTACGGTGCCGGTGCGCAGTCGCGCGCCAGCGGACTTGCGCATGTCGGCCTGCACCAGAACCAGGTTACTGCCGAGCACTGCGAGCTGCTTGTCGATGAATGCCTTGATGCCATCGCCCACCGCCAGCATCAGTACAACGCTGGCGATCCCGATGATGATGCCCAGCATGGTCAGCAAGGTGCGCAGCGGGTTGGCCAGCATGGCACCGGCGGATTCAGCAAGCAATTGCGTGAATTTCATGCCTGCTCCTCAGTGGTAGCCGTGCTCAGGCTGCCTGCCAGGTTGACCGCTTCTTCCTGTGCCAGTTCACGCAAACCTTCGCGCGCCGGGCCGTCGTAGAGCACCAGCCCGTCCTTCAGGCGAACCAGCCGCCGCGCAAATGCCGCGATGTCCGGCTCGTGGGTGACCAGGATGATGCTTTGTCCGCGATCGCGATTGAGCTCGGTGAGCACCGCCATGATGTCGGCACTGGTGCGGGTGTCGAGGTTCCCGGTCGGCTCATCGGCCAGGATCAGCGGCGGATCGGCAACCAGTGCCCGCGCAATGGCGACGCGCTGCTGCTGGCCGCCCGAAAGCTGGTTGGGCTGCCGCCGCGCCAGTTCACCGAGGCCAACGCGTACGAGCTGGTGCTGCGCGCGCTCGCGCGCCTGTTTGCGGTTGACACCGGCGTAGATCAGCGGCAGCGCCACGTTGTCAAGGATCGACATGCGCTTGAGCAGGTTGAAACTCTGAAAGACAAAGCCGATGGTGCGGTTGCGCAATCCGGCCAGCGCGGCACGGGAGAGGCTGCCAACGTCTTCTCCAGCCAGCGAGTAACTGCCCGAAGTCGGTGTGTCGAGGCAGCCAAGCACGTTCATCAGCGTTGATTTGCCGGACCCGGATTGCCCCATGATCGCGACGAACTCGCCACGCTGCATCGCCAGATTGATGCCATGCAATACGGGCGTTTCAATGCGATTGCTGAAATAACTCTTGCGAACGTCGCGCAATTCGACGAGTGCGGTGGTCATGGGTTGCGTTCCGTGCCGCTACTGCCTGGTCGGGTCGGCCAGCAGTGAGCGCACCACAACGCGGTCGCCGGCGGTCAGCGGGCCCTTCACAATTTCGGTGAACTTGCTGTTGGCGACGCCAATGACGACGTCGACCGGCTCGGCGCGCTGCGGCACTTTCACGTCCTTGCCGTCAGTGATGCGGTAGATGCGGTACAGCCGCTCGCCGGATTTGGTGCGCAACCCTAGCTCGTCGGTGCTGTCGGCCTCGGCGGCGGCTTTGTCAGCGTCCTTTGCCTTGTCGCTTTCTTTGCCTTTCGCCTTCTCGTCAGCCGTTTTTTCGCCGAGCATCTTTTTCTTGACCGTGTCCATGGCGATTTCAAACTCGCTCGGCCGATAGCGCAGTGAAGCGGTGGGCACCCGCAGTGCGTCCGGCTTGTTGGCGGTGATGATGCGCACCTGCGCCGTGAGGCCTGGCTTCAGCAGCTCATCGGGGTTGTCGACCTCAATCACCACGTTGTAGGTCACAACATTCTGCGTGACGTTCGGCGACAGACGGAATTGACGTACCTTGCCCTCGAAGTCACGCTCCGGAAAGGCATCCACCACAAAGCGCACTGCCTGGCCCGCCTTGAGCAGACCAACATCTGCCTCGGAGACGTTGGTGTCGATCTGCATCTGCTTGAGATCACGCGCGATGGTGAACAGGTTGGGAGTCTGGAAGCTGGCGGCGACGGTTTGTCCAAGATCGGCGGTGCGCTTGATGATCACGCCGTCGATGGGCGAGCGGATGATGCTGTTGGCCACATCGGCCTGTGCGCGCTCCAATTGCGCACGGCTGAGATCAACCTGCGACTTCGCTGCGTCCAGTGCCTGCCGTAACTGCTCCAGCGTGGCGCGCGAGATGAAGCCCTGTTCGACCAGTTTCAGGTTGCGGTTGTAGTTGCTGTCAGCCAGCGTCAACTGGGCTCGCGCCGCCTCCAGTGAGGCAGTGGCCTGCTTGACCTGGGCATTGAGCAGGGTGGGGTCAAGCTTCAGCAACACCTGCCCGCGCTTCACGCGATCATTGAAGTCCGCCGAAAGTTCGCTGACAGTGCCGGACACCTGCGTGCCCACGTTGACCAGTCCCACCGGGTTCAGCGTCCCCGTTGCCGTGACAAACTGCACGATCGCCCCGCGATCAACATCCGCCACCTTGTAGCGCGGCTTTTCATCTGGCGCTCCCAGCTTCATCTGCAGCGCGTAGCCGCCCCACAGCAAGCCACCCAGCCCCAGCAGTACCAGCGAGCCGACGACTCGCCCTTTTGTGAATATCGCCATCGCCACTCCGTCGCGTTCCGCCCAGAGCATCAGGCGTAGCGGGATTTTGCATTCCCTGTGGCAGTCACCAAGCCCGTTGCGACGAATGGCGGGTGCGCGTGCCGGATGGCGGTGGCAGCGATAGACTTGCCGTCCATCTATCGGTTCGACGGAGATTGCGATGATTGGCTACGTTACCCTGGGCTCCAACGATCTGCCGCGTGCATTTGCTTTTTACGACGCCTTGATGGCCGAAGTCGGCGCCACCCGCAGCTGGGAGTCGGAGACAGGCGTGTCCTGGGGGCAGAAGCGCGGGGCCAGCCTGGCCGTGATGAAGCCGTTCAACGGCGAGCCCGCGACTGTGGGCAACGGCGTGATGGTGGCGCTGGCCATGCGCTCGAAAGAAGACGTCGATCGCATCTACGCCAAAGCCATCAGTCTTGGTGCAACGGATGAAGGGGCGGCGGGGTCGCGTGGCACCGGGTTCTACGCGGGGTACTTTCGGGATCTTGACGGCAACAAGCTTTGCGTGTTTGTGATGGGGTGATTGATCGCCGCAACCGTTTGCTGCAGCGCCTCTTCGGGGCGCCTGCCTCGCTTTGCAGCGAAAGCCCCGCAATCAGGCGGAGGTGCCGTTGCTGCGGCATTGCGCTAAGCTTGAAGCATCTCGGGAAAAGAGCCAATCTTCGAAGTGTTGCGTACGCGCTCGCGCAAGGTGCGACGGCCCAGTGGTCAAAGCAGTAGGGGGGCCGAGTAAAAAAGGGGGGATTATGTCTTTGCTGGGTTTTTTCAGACGTCGTCCATTGCCCACACCGGCGGCCGACACTCGCCCTGGTGAACCCACCACTACGGGCGGGCCAGCGCAGCCCGTTGAACGGCGCCGTCGGGCACGCAGGCGTGTACCGGAAGGCACGTCGATCCTGATTGTTGACGACTCCAAGACAATGGTCGCAGCGCTGGGGCGAATGCTTCGCGAGAATGGCTTCGTCATCCTCGAAGCGTTTGATGGCGAGACCGCGCTCGAGCTGCTGCGCAAGAACAAGCCGAGCCTGATTTTTCTTGATATTGTGCTGCCCGGTATCAGTGGCTTCGACGTGCTGCGTCGTGTTCGCCGTTCGCAGTACGTTGGCTCGGTACCGGTCATTGTGATGAGCGGCAACGAAGCCGCAACCGAGGAGTATTACGTCAAACGCATCGGCGCCGACGACTTCATGCGCAAACCCTGCTCGCGCGCGGAGGTGTTCTCCCGCGTCGAACGGTTGCTCAATCTCGAACCCAAGGCGCTCGACGACTCGGACGCCAGCGACGATGCCCCGATGATGGCGGGGGATTAGCTGGCAGGTGCGCGCGAATTCGGGCAGTTGACACTGCGCCGGGCGGATGCGACACCGGCGCAGCGTGCCGAGCTAAACGACGCCTGCGTGGCCCGCGCCACCCATTCCGTTCGCGCCGACGCCTGATCCCCCCAGACGTTGCCACAGCGCGTCGGCTGTCATCGGCTCGCTGTGCAGAAAGCCTTGATATTCCTGACAACCGCGCTCGCGCAACCAGTGGAGCTGGCGCGGGCTGTCGACGCCCTCGGCGACCACTTTCATGTTCAACATGCGCGCCATGCCAAGAATGAGATCGGTGATCGGGCTCGCGGTGTCCAGCGTGACGATGAATGAGCGGTCGATCTTGAGCGTATCCACGCGATAACGCTCAAGATTGGCCAGGTTCGAGTAGCCGGTGCCGAAGTCGTCAATGGCGATGCGGAACCCGGCCTCAATGAGCCGCTCAAGCGTGCGGCTGGCGTCGGTGTCGGGGCCGAGCAGCATTGATTCGGTCACTTCCAGTTCGATCTGCTGCGGGTCGCGATGATGTTCGGCGAGCAGGGCTACCATCGCGTCGACGAAGAACGGCGCCATCATCTGCTGGGCGGAGATGTTGATCGAGATCGGCAGCCGGATGCCGGCCACCTGCCATCGCGCCTGCTGGCGCATCGCCTCGGCGGCGATCCACAGGCCGAGTGGCTTGATCAGGCCGGTGTCTTCGCAGAGCGGGATGAATTCACGTGGCGGAATCAGGCCGCGCGACGGATGCCGCCAGCGCACCAGCGCCTCGGCGCCCACGATGCGGTTGTCGCTGACCGCCACGCGCGGCTGGTAGTGCAGCTCAAACTGCGATTTCTCGAGCGCATCATGCAGTTCGCGCTCAAGTTCGAGACGTTGCTGCAGGCGCTGATCCATAGACATGTTGAACCACACGGCGCCGTTGCCGCCGAGCCGCTTGGCCTCGTACATGGCAAGGTCGGCGCGGCGCATCAGGGTGGTGACGTCGCGGCCATCGTCGGGGTAAATGGCGATGCCCACGCTGGGCGTGACGCGCCAGAAGATATCGCCCACTTGTACTGGATCGCGAAACTCAGCGCAGGCACGGTTGACGATTTCCTGCAGCCAGCCGCGACCGCCATTCGGGTGCGCGGCGAGGATCAGGAATTCATCGCCACCGACGCGGGCGATGAACTCGCCGCCCACCAGTGACCGACGCAGGCGCTCCGAGATGGCGATCAGCAGTTCATCGCCAATAGCGTGGCCAAGCGAATCGTTGACCAGCTTGAAGCGGTCCATGTCGATGTAGAGCATGCCGATCTGCAGATCGGACGCTGTCTGTGGCTGTGCTGCCGTGCGCAGCAGACGATCGAACTCCACCCGCACCATCGCCCGGTTGGGCAGGCCGCTGAGCACGTCATGCTGCGCCAGAAACAGCGCCTCCGACTCGGCCTCCAGCAGGCTGCTGACATCGGTTTCGCTGACCAGTCTTGCCGGCTGTCCGGTCACGGCGTCGTGGCACTGCCGCACGACGACCTCATGGGCGACCACACCGCGCTCGGTGCGCACATTGGTGATCAGGCTGGCCTCGCCACCGGCGGCCAGCGCAGCCTCGATGCGCTGGCGATCGGCGCCTTCAATGAAACGTTGGCTGAAGGCGTCCCGCCCTGCCTCTGCCGACCGCCGGGCGGCCGGATTGCGATAGATGGCATTGCCGCTCTCGTCATAGAGCGAGATCATGACCGAGGTGTGCAGCAGTGCTTCCACACTACGGATGGCCTCGGGGGTGTTCTCCATCGCCAGCAGCCCTTCGCACAGCATCGCCATGCGGCCGTCGGCCAAGGGCAAGCCCATGAAAGTCACCTGCAGCGTGACTGGCTCGCCCTTGGGATAGAGCGTCCACACTTCCGAGAAAGTTTCGGTGCCGCGTGCGAAATCAGCCTGGTACTGGCGCAAGCGCTGCGCGACGGTCGCAGACATGTCCACCCGCATATCGCGGGTGCAGAGCTCGGCGAGCGACTCGGCTCGCCACAGTCGCAGCCCGCTCTGGTTGGCCCAGAGGTGACGGCCATTGTCGATGTCGTAGACCCACAGCGGCGTCTGCGCGTACGTCAGCGCCGCCAGGACAGCGTCGGGCAGAACTACTGATTCGCCGAGGGCACTCATCTGGTTTTGGCCGGCATTCACCAGACGCGGTGGATCCCGACAACGATTCCCAACGCAAACGATGAATCGAGTTTACGGGGCGAGTCGCGGCGCCGCAAGAATTGTCCGAAATGGGACTTTTTCGCCCAATCGGGTTATATCTTTTGGCTGCATGCACGGATCGATAAGGGCTGGCAGGCCAAAAGTCGTCAAGTCGACTTTCGCGAAAATCAGCTGCCAGGCCCATTCAAATGGGCGTTTCAGCGAAAAGACAATCGGTCACCGGTAGACGATCGCTGCACCAGCCAGCCTCGTACAGCCGACGCCGCAGCTGCACCAACGCGATACAGCGCGGCGCAGGTACTACTGGACGATTTGTGCCAGCTCGCCGCGCGCGTATTTGCCCGCCATGTCCACGAGCGTCGCGCCCTTGACCTTGCCGCCCTGACCTTGGCAGCCGAATTCGAGGTAGCGCTGTTTGCAGATCGCTTTCGCCGCTTCGCGCGCGGGCTTCATCCATTCGCGCATGTCGAACTTGTCCGGGTTTTCGGCCTGGAACTTGCGCACGGCAGCGGTCATGGCAAGGCGGATGTCGGTGTCGATGTTGATCTTGCGGACGCCGTGCTTGATGGCTTCCTGAATCTCGGCGACCGGCACGCCGTAGGTCTCTTTCATCTTGCCGCCGAACTGGTTGATCAGCGCCAGCAAGTCTTGCGGCACGCTCGACGAGCCGTGCATGACCAAGTGGGTGTTCGGAATGCGCTTGTGGATTTCCTTGACGCGGCTGATCGCGAGCACATCGCCCGTCGGCGGGCGGGTGAACTTGTAGGCGCCGTGGCTGGTGCCGATGGCGATCGCCAGCGCGTCAAGCTGTGTGGCCTTGACGAATTGCGCGGCTTCTTCCGGGTCCGTCAGCAGCTGGTCGTGCCCCAGTTTGCCAACCGCGCCAACGCCGTCTTCCTCGCCAGCCTCGCCGGTTTCGAGCGACCCGAGGCAGCCGAGCTCGCCTTCCACCGTGACGCCAACTTTGTGCGCCATGGCGACGACCTGCTTGGTGACGTCAACGTTGTAATCAAAGTTCGCCGGCGTCTTGCCGTCTTCCTTCAGTGAGCCGTCCATCATCACCGAGCCGAAGCCGAGATCAATCGCGCCCTGGCAGATCTTCGGGCTGGTGCCGTGGTCCTGATGCATGACCAGAGGAATGTGCGGGTAGGCCTCGGTCGCGGCGGCGATCAGGTGCTTGATGAAGCTCTCGCCAGCGTACTTGCGAGCGCCCGCGCTGGCCTGCAGGATCACCGGCGCGCCCACTTCGTCGGCGGCCGCCATCACGGCCTGCACCTGCTCGAGATTGTTGACGTTGAACGCCGGAATGCCGTAGCCGTTCTCGGCGGCGTGGTCGAGCAGTTCGCGCATGGAAACGAGGGCCATCGTGCTGTCCTTGCAGGGGCTGTAGTGGGATGTAGCCCGCTATTTTATTCAGCGTGGCCAGCTGTAGCGCGGCTACGGCGAATGCGGCCGACCACATGGCCGACGGCAACGCCGAGCAGGATGGCCCATTCCAGCGGTATTGCGAGCGTAGCGATGAACGTGGCAAGCAGCGTGATGCGCTCGAACTTGTCGGCGAGCAGGTAGCGAAACTCCCGGCGATCCACCAGATTCCACGCCACCAGAAACAGGATCGCGGCGACCGCGGCCAGCGGCAGATAGCGGGCCAGCGGCGCCACGAAGAAAAGGATGGCGACCAGAAACGTCGCCGCGCAGATCGCCGAAAACGGCGTGACGGCACCCGCTGCCATGTTGACGCCGGAGCGATTGAACGAGCCGCTGGCCGGGTAGGACGAAAAGAACGAACCCACGATATTGGCAACACCCTGCCCGAGAAACTCCTGATTGCCGTCCAGTTTCTCGTGTCGCCGCTTCGCCAGTGCTTGCGCGATGGACACCGCTTCGGCCAGCGCCAGCAGCGTCATCGCGATCGACGGCACCAGCAGCTGACGCAGCGTATCGGGGCTAAGGTCAGGCGACGACAGCGGCGGGATGGCGCTGGGCAATGCATCGACCGTCCGCAGCACGAGATTGGGCTCAACCCAGCGGGCGAATGCCGCCACCGTGCTGCCAGCGACGACAGCCACCAGCATGGCCGGGACGATGCGATTGAGCGGCTGCCAGAGGACGGCAGCAAGCAGCGTCAGGCAACCGGTTGCGATCGCCACCGGCTGAACGGTGGGCAGATGGGCGGCGAACTCAATGACGGTTTGTGCCACCGAAGTGCCGCGCGGGATGTCGACGCCGAAGAAGTTGCGGATCTGCGAATTCACGATCAGTACCGCCGCACCTGCCGTGAAGCCTACGATCACCGTGTGCGAGACGTAGTCGATCAGGCGCCCGGCCTTCACCAGCGCCAACAGCAACTGCCAGCAACCCACCATGAACGCCAGCGTGATCACCAGCTCCACATAGCGCGGCGATTCAGGCTGCGCCAGCGGCGCCATGATCGCGAGAACCGTTAACGAAATGGCGTTCGCCGGGCCGGTCACCATCACGCGCGACGAACCGAACAGCGCAGCGATCACGCAGGGAACCATCGCCGAATAAAGGCCATACGCCGGTGGCATGCCGGCCAGCGTGGCGAAGGCCACCCCCTGCGGCAGCACGACGATGGCGCCAGTGAGTCCCGCCAGCACGTCGGTACGCAGCGTGGCGCGGTTGCGCAGCAGGGGCAGCCACGCGAGAAAGGGCAGAAATCTCGTCACTGCGCTGACGTGGCGCTACACACGTTGCTGTCCGTGATAGAGCCGCACCACATGCTCCGCTTCGGCGAAGAACAGCCAGCGTTCCACCAGCAGGCCAATCAGGCAGATCACCGATGCCGCCCAGAACCATTTGGTGAAATAACAAAGCAACAGCGGCAGCACGAAGCCACCGATGATCGCAACCCAGCGCAGCAGACGAGCCTGTTCGCGTGCCAGCACAAAGCCGAACTCATTGGTCAGGAAGGTGCCATGCGAATGCCCGGCGTCGAGCAGCCGCACGTTGCCTTCACGAAAGCCCAGCGCATCATTGATGAGGTGTGTCTTGCGCGGATGCTTCAGCAGATAGGCCACATAGAACACCATGCCAATCGCCAGCAGCAAAATGGCCATCATCGGTTTGCCAACCGGCCCAACTTCAGCGGGGCGGAGCGACAGCACGGCCGGTAGCAGCACCGCGCCGCTCATCAGCCCGAACAATACGTATTTCGCTGGCGTCATCCAGGTGTTCCAGCGCGGAATGGTCTTCAGGCAACCGTAGATCATGCCGGTGCAGAACATGATGGCAATCGCCAGTGCGACCAGCAGCCACAGCGTGACCGGTGTCACCTGCGGCAGGCCGTTGTCCAGCGCGTACAGATGCAGCGCCGCCAGCGGGTACAACGCGATGGCGAGCAAGCCCTCGCGCGACAGCCACGATGTGCGCCAGCGTGTGAGCGAATACACGGCATTCTTGCGGTTGGCGAGATGCAGTGTTGACGAGATCAGGCCCGCAGTGATCAACAGTGCTGCAATTGCGGCGCCTTTGTAGAACGTCAACGCGTCCATGCGGATGTGATCGGCCATCAGCGAGGCAATCAGCAGCCACACCAGCAGGCCCAACCCGGCACCCGAGGAGACCGTGAAGAAGATGACGGAGAGGGCGGGTTTCACAGGTTGATCAACCGGTTCACAAAGGCTTTGGCCTTGTCGCTGAGGCCTTGCCGCAGCGGCAGCGTGGGCGTCACCTCGACTGGCTTGCGTGGCGATAGATAAGCGTTGGTCGGGCGATAGCCAAGGTCAGGCAACATCTCCTGGCGGCCACGTGCAGCAGCGAGTTGCGACACTTTCGAGGTCGAGTCGTCGTAGTCGCCGAAGTGTCGCGCGTGGGTCGGGCAGGCCAGCACGCAGGCGGGCTGGCGCTCGGCTTCAGGCAATTGCGTGTCATAGATGCGATCGACGCAGAGCGTGCACTTCTTCATGACGCCCTTGTCCTGGTCCAGTTCGCGGGCGCCATAGGGGCAGGCCCAGGAGCAGTAGTTGCAACCCATGCAGCGCTCGGGATCGACCAGTACGATGCCGTCTTCCGCGCGCTTGTAACTGGCACCGGTCGGGCACACGGTCACGCAGTGCGCGTCCTCGCAATGCATGCAGCTCATTGGCACGTTGACCGTCTTCGAAAGCGGCTGCAGGCCATTCGCGTCCGCCTGCGATCCACAGCGATGCGGCGAGTACGCCGGGTCGCCTTCAATCTCGAAATGGCGGATGCGGTTGTACCAGGTGCCGCTGGGGGACTTGCCCCAGGCGTCATAGTCCGGTGCGCCACCCATCAGCGATTCGCCGTTCCATTCCTTGCAGGCGACCGCGCAAGCATGGCAGCCGACGCAGGTGTCAAGATCAATGGCGAGACCTAGGCGCATGCGAACCACACAGGTAGGGCGGAAATGGCCCGTCTCGTGAATACAAGGCGGGCAATGCCCGCCCTACGATTGAACATCATCGTCCAAACTCCAGCTTCGGCCACACACCTGATTCCTCCGCCTTGCGGATACGCACGCGCAGGTCGTACCACGCGGCCTGTCCGGTGATCGGGTCGCTGTTGGAAAGCCGCTCGCCGGATTCAGCGCGGATGCTTTCCGCGATCAGATGGTTGAGCAGGAAGCCCACAGTCGCCTCCGACGCGTCGCGCTCCAGCCCCCAGGCCTCGCTCATCTTGCCGATGGCGTTCCAGGTCCACACGGTGTTCGCCTCGACGCCCTCCATCGTCTTCATCTGGCAGCGGATCCTGCCGTGCGGGGATTCCACCCACACCCAGTCGAGGTCGGCAAGGCCCAATGACGCGGCGGTCGCCGTGTTCACGTAGAGATAGTTCTGCGCCACGATCTGGCGCAACCACGCGTTCTGGCTGTCCCACGAGTGATACATCATCATCGGGCGCTGGGTGATGGCGTGCAGCGGGTAGTCGGGCGCAGCGCCCGTTTCATGCGCCGGCAGGGCGGACGTTTCGTACCACACCGGCAACGGATCGAAATACTGCGCGAGCCTCTGCTTGTCGACTTCCCGGGTGGGCTGCCGACCTGGGTACAGCCCCTGACCGGCAAGACGAAATTTCTGCAGCGGCTCGGAATAAAGCTGCGCGATGATGGGCTCCGCCTTCGGAATGAACGCGGCATCCGCGGCGGCCTGCAGATAGTCGCGATTGACGCCGCGCATCCAGCGCTGGTTGTCGGGCCAGTGATGCGCGAAGAAGCTCTGCGCACCGATGTAGGCCTGCCACTGCTGCGGATTCGGTTCGCCGCGAAAAGACTTTTCGCCATCCTTGCCACGGAAGCCCGCGAGGAAGCCGATGCCCGGCGCACGTTCGTAGTTGACGATGAAGTCGGTGTAGCCAGCGAATTTGCGCGCCCCGTCGGCTTTGACGAACGCCGGGAACTTGAGCCTCGTCGCCAGCTCGACCAGCACGTCCTGCCACGGCCGCACATCGCGGTCGAGCGGCAGCACCGGGTGGCGGATCGAATCCGCTGCCGCGTCAGGCTCGCTGATCGGGCGGTCGAGAAAACTGATCGCGTCGTAGCGCTCAAGGTAGGTCGTGTCAGGCAGCACCAGATCAGCGAAGCGCACCGTCTCGCTGTCAAACGCGTCAGCGACGACCAGGAAGGGAATCTTGTGATTGCCTGCCTCATCCCTGGCGCGCAGCATCTCTTGCGTGCCCGCCGTATTCATCGCACTGTTCCACGCCATGTTGGCCATGAACAGGATCAGCGTGTCGATGGGGTACGGGTCGCCCTCGACGGCGTTCTTGATCACCGCGTGCATCATGCCGTGCGAAGCGAGCGGTGCTTCCCATGAATACGCCTTGTCGAGCCGCAGCGGATTGCCACTGGCATCGAGCGCCAGTTCCTCCGGTCGAGTCGGAAAGCCGAGCGGCGTTTTCGACAGCGCGGTGTCGGGCGCATTGATGATGCCGGGGTCATTCTCGGGCAGTTGCGCGGGCGGGATCGGCCGCGGGAACGGCGCCTTCGAGCGGAAGTTGCCGGGGCTGTCGAGTGCGCCGAGCAGCATCTGGATCAGGTGCAGCGCGCGGCAGGTCTGAAAGCCGTTGGCATGCGCGCTGATGCCACGCATCGCGTAGAACGCCACCGGCCGGCCGACCACCTTGTCATGCACATTGCCGTAGATATCGGTCCACCGGCAGGGCAGCTCGATGGTTTCGTTGAACGCCACATGCGCCATCTCGCGCGCGAGGCGGCGGATCTGTTCGGCGGGAACCCCGCATTGGGCGGCAACGGTGTCGGCCGCGTAGTCGGTGCTACTGTAGCGGTTGAGGATGAGGGAGAAGACGGTACGGACTCTTTGGCTCCCCTCCCCCCTCGTGGGGGAGGGGTTGGGGGAGAGGGGGCTGGTCGCATCGTCGTCAGTCGTTGAGGCACCGTCACCCTCTCCCCTGGCCCCTCTCCCCTCAAGGGAGAGGGGAACAGAACCACTCCAGTGCAGCGCCGGCGCCACGCCTTTCTCCATCCGCTTCGTCGCCTGCGACTGCTGATCCCAGACCAGCGGCTTGCCTTCGTCATCGCGCAGAAACAGGCCATCCTGCGCGGTGCCGGGCGCGTCAATCACCAGCCATGGCGCGTTGGTGTAGCGCACGAGGTAGTCGTGATCGATCCACTCGTTCGCAAGCAGCTCATGCACGATGGCGAGCGCGAGCAGGCCGTCAGTGCCGGGCCGGATCGGCACCCATTCGTCGGCGATGGCGCTGTAGCCGGTGCGTACCGGATTGACGCTCACAAACTTGGCGCCGCGCGTCTTCAGCTTGTCGAGGCCAATCTTGATCGGGTTTGACGAATGATCCTCGGCCACGCCCCAGAGCACGAAATACTTCGCGCGGTCCCAGTCGGGCGCGCCGAATTCCCAGAACGAATAGCCGATCGAATAGAGGCCGGCAGCGGCCATGTTGACCGAGCAGAAGCCGCCGTGCGCGGCCCAGTTCGGCGTGCCGAACTGTTGCGCCCAGAGGCCCGTCAGCGCCTGCATCTGGTCGCGGCCCGTGAAGAACGCGAGCTTCTTGGGATCGGTCGCGCGGATATGCGCGAGGCGTTTGCTCAGCAGATCAAGCGCGTCGTCCCAAGAAATCGGGTCGTAGACGCCGTCGCCCCGCTCGCTGCCGGGACGGCGAATCATCGGGTGTTGCAGCTTCGCCTTCGAATACTGCTTCATGATGCCCGCGCTGCCCTTGGCGCAGAGCACGCCCTGATTCACCACGTGATTCGGGTTGCCCTGGATGAAGCGTACGTGCGTCTTACACGGCTGGCCGGGTTCCCCGGGTCTTTCTTCCGTCGTCACCTTGATGCCGCAGCGGCAGGCGCACATGTAGCAGGTGGTGTGATGCACCTGCTGCTGGCTGCGATCCTCGAAACGGATCGGGCGTTCGCCAGCGGGCGTCAACGGAACGCTGCTAGCCGCGATGTCAGGTTTGAGTGAAGGCGGAGCGGATGATGAAGCAGGAGGCAAAGCGGGCAGGCCCAGATCGAGGCATCGGTACGGCGGCTGCCGACGGTTCCCCTATTGTGCCTAAGTCATACATATGAGTTGGGCGAAAAAGATAAACAGCGGAACCTCCGGTTCCGAAATAGTCCCTGCCAAGCAGAAATCGTCCCGCGTTTGCCAACGGCTTCTCGTCAAGAATGAAGATAAGACTGGGCTGGAAGCCGAAAAATACGCAAAGTCGATAATTGACACTTTGCTGCTGATAGCCCATTGAGAACAGGAATTTCGACAAAAAGCTATTGACTCATCAGCACCGTACCGCTCACGGTCAGCGTGAGGCTGACCTTGCCGCCTTCAATCGCCACCGGCTCGGCGTCAGCCATCGGCGCCGTGGCAGCGCGCATGGCGTACACCTTTGGCTGGATGGGGCGCACATCACCGCCGATGCTGCCGAGATTCACGTCACGCAACGTGTAGCGCGCGAAGCCGAAAGCGTGGCTGGCGGTTTGCGCCTTGGTGCGGAAGGCCGCGATGCCACGCTCGACCAGCGCCTGCTCCTCACGTTCGCGCAACTCGCGCGAGATCTCCAGGGCCGAGCCGACGATCATCAACTTTTGCTGGGCGAGTTTGCCAGCGAGGGCACCGAGCGCCGCGAAATCCCGGCTTTTGAGGATCAGCTCGGCGCGCACCGTCCAGCCGTCGCGCCCGCCCTTGCTGTTCCAGCGCTGGCTGGTGGAGAACGCTCCCGTGCGCGCTTCCACGCCTGCGGCCGCCTTCGCCTGCGCGAGGGCGGCGTTGATCGCCTGCTGCACTTCGCGTGTGATCGGCGCTGCTTCGGCGCCCTGCGCCTCGGCGGCAAGCGTGATCACGGCGAGATCCGGGATGACCTCGCTCGTCACGGTGGCGTCCAGCGTCAGCGCGTCGCGCGACGGCGCTGCGGTAGCCAGGTTCTGACCGTTGGCCGCGGCTGCCAGCAGTGCTGCACACGTGAACGCCAGCACGGTGGCCTGGCCGGAAGAGCGTTTGAGGAGGTTCAGATTCATGGAGGTCCTTATGGGTGGTAATGCCGTGCCGCGCCGCGCTATGGGAGATTTTGCGCCGGCGGTCACGCCTAATGAAACGAGTGATTGACCGAAACGGGGTTGACAGGGGCTGGCAGCGACCGAAAACCGCCGCGAAAAATTGTGCGTATAGGCTTGGTCGCGCCGTCAGACGGGCGTTTTGGTACCAGTAAATACAAATTCAAGGCAACCATGCAGCAGAAAACCTGGAAATTTACGGCCCTTGGCGTTGGCGTGGCACTGCTTGGCACTCTCCTCGCGGCCGGTGGCGTCTCGGCGCAGGACATCAGCGGCAAGTTGCGCGCCACCGGCGGCGTGTCAACGGTGGAAGGCTCGGGCGGTGGCGGGCTGGCGACGTGGGCGCTGATCACCGGTTACGGCACCGAGAACCAGATCGGCGCCAATGCCCATCTCACGGGCGTCAAAACGCGCGACTACGCGCTCACCACCGGCGGCGTCGCGGTCGGGCTCTACGATCGTGTCGAGCTATCCTACGCGCGGCAGGAGTTCAACACCAAGGCTGTGCTGACGGCGATCAGCCCCGCGCTGCGCGACTACAAACTCAAGCAGGACGTTTTTGGCGCCAAAGTCCGCGTGATCGGCGACGCCATCTACGACCAGGACCGGCTGCTGCCGCAGATCGCCGTGGGTGTTCAGGTGAAGGACAACAAGGACGACACCGTGATCCCATTCCTCAACGGCGCACTCGGGTCGAACATCCGCAATCGCGGTACCGATTTCTACGTCGCTGCCAGCAAGCTCTTCCTCGACAAGAGCCTGCTGCTGAACGGCACCGTACGTTTCACCAAGGGCAACCAGTTCGGCCTCGTCGGCTTTGAAGGCCCGGATGGCAAGCGCTACCGGCCCGAGTTTGAAGGCTCGCTGGCCTATCTGTTCCGTCGCGATCTGGTGGGCGGCATCGAGGTGCGCACCAAGCGCGGCAATCTATCCAACGCGGCGTTGAACCTGAGCGAAGGCACCGCGTGGGACGTGTTCGTGGCGTACTTCCCGAGCAAGAACGTGTCGGTTACCGCCGCCTACGTCGATCTCGGCCAGATCGTCGGCGCGCTGACCAGCGGGCGGCGACAGACTGGCGCCTACCTTTCGCTGCAGGTCGGGTTCTAGCGGGCTCCTGGCGCCTCACGTTCCGTGTGCGGTCAAATGGGCGGTGCTCTCGCCCTGTGGCGCGGCGCTTGCTTCGCTGATCCGCATGATATTCGCTCACTGCTCTCCACTACATCGAACCACATTTCTCGTCGTCTGCATCGCTTTCGCGCCGGAAGTTTTTGCTGGCGGCGAGCAGGCACTTGAGAAGGTTGTCGTTACCGGCAATGTGACCAGCATCGGTGTGGCTGATGCTGCAAGCGTGGGCACCGTCACGCAAAAGCAGCTTGAAGCGCGCACGGTCTATCGGCCCGGCGAGTTGCTGGAATCGGTGCCGGGCCTGATCGTCAGCCAGCACAGCGGCGAGGGCAAGGCCAACCAGTTCTACCTGCGTGGCTTCAATCTCGATCACGGCACCGACCTGCGTACGACGGTGGACGGCATGCTGGTGAACCAGCGATCGCATGGGCACGGTCAGGGCTGGACGGATGTGAATTTCGTCATTCCCGAGCTGGCCAGCCGTCTTGAATATCGCAAGGGGCCGTACTTTGCGAGCGAGGGCGATTTCTCGTCGGCCGGTGCGGTGCATCTCAAATACGCCGATGCCCTTCCGCAAGGCATTGCCTCGCTCGGGGTCGGGCAAAACGGCTATCGCCGCGCGCTGATTGCCGACTCGCCGGCCTTCGCCGATGGCCGACTGCTTTATGCCATTGAATGGCTCAACAACGACGGGCCGTTCGTGCATCCGGATCGTTTCCGCAAGCTCAACGGCGTGCTGCGCTATGGTCGCGGCGACGCGGGCAATGGCTTCAACGTCACCGCGATGGCGTACAAGGCAAGCTGGAATTCGAGCGACCAGATCACGCAACGCGCCATCGACGCCGGGCTGATCCGCAGCCGATTCGACGCGATTGACCCAACCGACGGCGGCGCCGCGCATCGCTACAGCCTGTCGGGTGCATGGCGGCGCAGCGACGTGCAGTCGAGTACGGAGGCCAATGCCTACCTGATCGACAACCAGCTCGCGCTGTTCTCCAATTTCACCTACGTTCTCGACAACCCGGTCGATGGCGACCAGTTCGCGCAACCGGACCGCCGCCGCACTGCGGGGCTCAACCTGCGCCATACCTGGCAGCAGGTAGGGCTGGGGAGCGAATCAGAGAACACGGTTGGCATGCAGGCGCAGAGCGACAACATCTTCAACGGCCTGCTCAGCACCAGAGCTCGGCAGACCATTGGCGTGACGCGACAGGATCACATCGTCGAGAGCAGCCTCGCCCTGTATGGCGAGAACGCCACGAGATGGGCGCCGTGGCTGCGCTCGGTCGCCGGGTTGCGGGCGGATGCCTACCGCTTCAAGGTGAACAGCGATAACGCTGTCAATAGCGGCACCGCTCGCGAAGCCATCGTCAATCCGAAGCTCTCGCTGGTCGCCGGGCCGTGGGCGAGTACCGAGTTCTACGTCAATGCAGGCGGCGGCTTTCACAGCAACGATGCGCGCGGTACGACGATCCGCGTCGACCCAAAAACCGGCGACGCGGCGGACCGCGTGACGCCGCTGGTGCGTTCGCGCGGGGCCGAGCTGGGCGTGCGTGGCAACTGGCTGCCCGGTCTGCAAACGTCGCTGGCGATCTACCGGCTCGATCTCGCGTCCGAATTGCTGTTTGTCGGCGACGCCGGTACCACCGAGGCGAGCCGGCCCAGTCGACGAGTCGGCTTTGAGTTGGCGAATTACTACAAGCTCGGCAACTGGCTGACCGTGGATGCCGACGTCGCGTTCGCCCGCGCGCGATTCCGCGACGCTGATCCTACCGGCAATCGCATCCCGGGTGCCGTCGAGGGCGTGGCGTCGCTGGCCATCGCGGTGGACAACCTCGGTCCGTGGTTCGGTGCAGCGCAGTTGCGATACTTCGGGCCAAGACCGCTGCTGGAAGACAACAGTGTCCGCTCCAGCAGCACGATCGTATTCAACGCGCGCCTTGGCTATCGGGTGTCGCCCAAGATGCGTGTCGAGCTCGAAGGCTTCAATCTGGCCAACCGCAGAGCGTCTGCGATTGACTATTACTACACGTCGCGGTTGCCGGGCGAGGCTGTTGCCGGCGTGGATGCGATTCACTTTCATCCGGTCGAGTCGCGTTCATTCCGGTTGACGCTGGCGATGAACTTCTAGCTGTCCACGATTCGGTGATAGAACGGCGCCGATGCTCAAGTCTCCCGACGATCTTGCGGCGCTAGCCGAATTCCACTGCGTGCTGCTGCGTGGCCTGCCCGGCACCGGCAAGAGCACGCTGGCGCAACGGCTGGCGCTGGAGCACGGTTTTATTCATCTCGAAGCGGACCACCATTTCGTGGTGGACGGCGTTTACCGTTTCGACCCGGCCCGGGTCGCCGACGCCCATGCCATCGTGGCGCGTGATGCGCTGGCGGCACTGCAGGCGGGCCGGCGCGTGGTGGTCGCCAACACCCACGTGCGCCTGTGGGAGATGGCAGCGGTGATCGGGGCTGCGCGCCTTGCCAACCGGTCGTTTTGCGTGGTGGAGTGCACCGGCACATGGCCGAATGTGCACGATGTGCCGGCCGAGGCAATGCGGCGCATGCGCGAGCGCTGGGAGCCGCTTCCGGCAGAATTCGGGGCAGTCAGCTTTTCGATATCGGCTGATTGATCAATGGCGGCCGGCGCTGGCTTCTTGAAATTTGCCGATCTGCGCCCAAATCCCCCGCTAACTCAATGGTTTTGACACTGTGCGGCGCCTCGCAGCGCCAGCCAGTGCGTGTGCAGAACAAGAATGGCAAAAAAAGACTTCTACAGCGTCCTCGGGGTGGAGAAATCGGCGTCCGAGGACGAGATCAAGAAGGCCTATCGCAAGCTGGCGATGAAATTCCACCCGGACCGCAATCCGGGTGACAAGGCCGCCGAGGAAAGCTTCAAGGAGGCGAAGGAAGCCTACGAGATCCTCTCCGACGCCAAGAAGCGCGCGGCCTACGACCAGTACGGCCATGCCGGGGTTGATCCGCAGGCAGCAGCCGGTGCCGGCTTCGGCGGCTTCTCGGGCGGCAACTTCGGCGACGCCTTTGGCGACATCTTCGGCGAAATCTTTGGCGGTGGTCGTGGCCGCCAGCAGCGGGCCGATTCGCCGTTCCGTGGTTCCGACCTGCGCTACAACCTCGAAATCACGCTGGAAGAAGCGGCGCGCGGTACCACCACCAAGCTGCGCATCCCGACCACCGAGACCTGCGAGGTCTGCCACGGCACCGGGGCGGAGAAGGGCCACGACCCCGAAACCTGCCCCACCTGCAAGGGCGCGGGCGTGGTGCGGGTATCGCAGGGCTTTTTCTCGGTGCAGCAAACCTGCCCACAGTGCCACGGCAGCGGCAAGATCATCAAGCACCCCTGCAAGGCCTGTCACGGCGCGGGAGTCACCAAGAAGTCGAAGACGCTGGAAGTCAAGATTCCAGCCGGCGTCGACACCGACGACCGCATCCGCCTGTCGGGCGAGGGCGAGGCGGGCACCAACGGCGGGCCGTCGGGCGACCTTTACGTCGTAGTACAAATCAAGCCGCACGCGGTGTTCCAGCGCGACGCCGCTGACCTGCATTGCGAGATGCCGATTTCGTTCGCCACTGCGGCGCTTGGCGGTGAGCTGGAAATCCCCACACTGGATGGCAAGGCGCTGCTGAAGATTCCGTCCGAGACGCAGTCGGGTCAGGTATTCCGCCTCAAGAACAAGGGTATCCGCCCGGTACGCGGCAGCGTGACGGGTGACCTTTACTGCCACGTGCAGATTGAAACACCGGTGAATCTGACCTCGAAGCAGAAGGAACTGCTGCGCGAATTCGAGGAAATTCGCGAGAAGAATGCGGCCAAGCAGAGCCCGAAGCAGAAGGGCTTCTTCGACAAACTGAAGGACTTCTTCGAGAAGTAGGCGCAGCGGGGCCGCACCACGGTTGTGCGCGGCGTGGTGGTAAAAGTCAGGTAGTACTGCCCGCTGCCGTCCCATGAGTGACCGTTCACCGCCTCCGAATTCCGCCGCAGACAACGTCGCTGGCGATGTCGTTGGCGGACGTACGGTTGCTGCCGCGCCGGCAGACACCCGTTCCAGCACTCAATCCGCCGTCAGCCTGCCAGCTTCCGGAAACCGGCCACGCGCGCTGCGGCTGCGCACACTGTTGACGGTGCCGTTTGTTCTGCTGATTGTGGCGCCCGCCATGGTGATCGCCGGGTCACTGCTCTATACCGGCCTGCAGGCCGTCGATGTACTGTCGCGACAGCTGATGGAGGACATCTCTGCCAGGGTCGGGCAGGCGGCGGTGCACCAGCTCGAAGAAGCGGCGATCACGCTGCGCTCGACCTTTCCGAACAGCGAGGTTAACCAGAACGCCTCGCTCGACATGTTTATCGACGATGAGCGGCTTGAACGCAAACTGTTCGAACTAACCGCCGACACCCGCACCACTGGCTATCTCTACTTCGGTCGCGAGAACGGCAGCTTCGTCGGCGTCGACCGCGGGCGCCCCGGCGCGCGCGCGGCAGCCACGGTCCGCCTGCAGAAATCGGGTGGTGAGCCACGAACCATCTACTCGGCCCGGGCGCCGGGCGACCGCACCCGGCTTATTGAAACCGAGTCGCGGGTCTACGATGCCCGCAGTCGCGTCTGGTATCAGCTCGCCAAGGCGGCGCAGCGCCTGACCTGGACGCCGGTGTACGTGTCGTTCGCCTCCGGTGCGCTGGTCACCACGGCGGCACAACCGGTGGTGAGCCCGAGCGGCACCCTGTTCGGCGTGCTTGCAGCCGACGTTGAGCTCTCCGAGTTGAGCACCTTCATGAAGACCGTGGCGGTGAGCGCCAACGGGGTCGCCTTCATTGTTGATCGCGATGGCATGCTGGTGGCGTCATCGACGCCGGAGCAGCCGTTCCGCAACGAAGATGGCGTGCAGAAGCGGGTCGCGGCCCGCGACAGCCAGTTCGAGCTGGTGCGGGCGGCAGCCCAGTGGTGGCGGGTGTCCGGCCGACGCGGGTCGGCATCGCCCAACATCGATCTGATCACCTCCACTGGTGAGTCGGTCGACGTTGCCTCGCGGCATGTCGGCAGCATCGACGGCATCGACTGGGACATCGTGGTCGCCATCCCGCGCAGCGATTTCACCGCGCCGATCGTGAAGAACGCGGTCGGCATGTTCTTCGTCATCCTCGCCGCGCTGGCTGCCGCGCTGATGCTCGGGCTCTGGGTGTTGCGCCGGGTCACGCGTGACGTCGATCATCTGGTGGCGGCCACTCGCGATGCTTCGGCTGACGGCTTGCCGGCGACGATGCCGGTTACCGCGCTGGCCGAAACCGGTGTGCTGGCGCAGGCGTTTGGCGAGATGGTGCTGCGCCTGCGGCAATCGCTGCTGACCATCCGTAACCAGAACGACCAGTTCGCGCAGCTCAACGCCACACTGGAAGACCGCGTCGAGCGTCGGACCACCCAGCTCGCCGAGCAGAACCTCAGGCAACACTGAACAAGTCCACCGTAGAGCTGTAGCGACGTTATGAATGTATGAAGCAACAGACTCTAGCTGCAGCGGCCGATCAAGGTGCCGGATTTGAACAGTACCGGCGCGCAACCAAGCGCGACGTGTTCCTCGCAACGATGGAGCAGATCGTGCCGTGGTCCGAACTGTGCGCCGTCATTGAGCCGCACTATCCCAAGCCGGGCAATGGGCGCCCGCCGGTTGGGCTGGAGCGCATGCTGCGCATGTACTTCGTGCAGCACTGGTTCAACCTGGCAGACGAGGCCTGCGAGGAGGCATTGCTGGACAGCACGGCACTGCGCCGCTTTGTGGGTATCGACCTTGGCCGCGAGCGCGTGCCCGACGGCACGACGCTGTTGAAGTTCCGCCGTCTTCTGGAGCAGCACAAGCTGGGCGAGCAACTGTTTGCCACGGTCGGTCGGGTACTGCAGGAGCGGGGGCTGAAGGTAGGTACGGGCACGATTGTGGATGCCACCATCATCGGCGCCCCGAGTTCGACGAAGAACGCCGAGAAGGCGCGTGATCCCGAGATGTGCCAGACGAAGAAGGGCCAGCAGTGGTACTTCGGCATGAAGATGCACATCGGGGTGGACAGCCGCACAGGGCTGACGCACAGCGCGGTGGTGACTGCGGCGAACGTGCACGACAAGCACCCGCTGCCTGAGCTGCTGCACGGAGCCGAGCGGCGCGTGTACGGCGACAGCGCCTATGCCAGCCAGAAGGAGTTGATCAGCTCGAAGGCGCCACAGGCGCGGGACTTCACCAACCAGCGGGTGCGCAGCGGTGGCGAGATAGACGAAGTCGAGCGGGCGAAGAACCGCAACAAGTCCAGGGTGCGCGCCCGTGTGGAGCACGTGTTCGCGGTGGTCAAGCGGCTGTGGGGCTTCAGCAAGGTGCGCTACCGTGGCTTGGCGAAGAACGCGACGCGCTCGTTCGTGGCGCTCGGTCTGGCCAACATCTACCTGGCGCGCAAGCGCCTGATGGCATGAGTGCGCCCGCAGTGGGCGTAAAGCACGCCCGTGGGGCCGATACGGCACTCATTGGAGCGAAATCGGACCACTGCGGCCCAAAAATCTCGTCGTGCGTAACTTTGACTCGCCGCACTCACCGTCACCATTGAAATCAATGGCTTGTTCAGCGTTGCCCTCACGCTCACCGAAGAGATCCTGCGCCGGGAACGGCTGGAGCGCGAGCTGCGGCACACGTCGCAGGCGGCGCAGAAAGCGGCCGAGGACAAGGCCCGCTTCCTCGCCATTCTGAGCCATGAGTTGCGCACGCCGCTGCAGGCGGTGGTCGGGGCCAGCCAGTTGCTGGCAGCGCGGCGAGACGCTGGCGTTCGTGCCGAGGAGGTGGAAACCATCGATGCTGCCAGCAAATCGCTGCTGACGCTGATCGACGGCGTGCTGTCGTATTCGCGGTTGGAGGCGGGTGTGGTCACGCCGGTGCTCAGCAGTTTCGGGCTGCGCGATTGCATTGGTGAGGCCGAGCGCGTGGTGCTCTCTGCCTATACGCGGCCAGACGTGCGGCTGGTGGTCAATGTCGAACCGTCGGTACCGCCGAGGATTCACACTGATGCCGGCATGCTGCGGCAAATTCTGATCAACCTGCTCGGCAACTCGATGAAGTTCACCGCGGCGGGTGAAGTGCGACTGACCGTGACAGCCGATGCGCCCGCGCGCCCGGACGAGCCGCATCTGCTGCGCTTCAGTGTGGCGGACACCGGGCCGGGCATCGACTCGGAGACGCAGCAGCGCCTGTTCCAGCCGTTCCAGCAGGGTGGCAGCGGCACAGTGCAGGCAGTTGCGACGGGCAGCGGCCTCGGCCTGGTGATCTGTTCACTGCTGGTGAAGGCGCTGGGCGGAACCATTGAAATGAAGAGCGAGCCCGGCAAGGGCACCCACATGACATTCACCGTTCTTGCGCAATCACCTGCGCCGCTTGCCGCCGTTTCTGATCTGCCGGGGCACAGCGCACATCATGCTGCCGACACACCGCTGACCGGCGCTGCCAGCGCCGGGCTGGAGGCAACTCGCGGGCCGGGGCGTTTGCGCCCATTGGCAGTGATGGTGGTGGAAGACAACGATGTCAACCGCGAGTTGCTTGGCATCATGCTCGAACAGCTTGGTCACCAGGTGACCGCCGTAGGCGACGGTGAAGATGCGATCGCGGCGTGTGAAGGCGGCCACTTTGATGTGGTGCTGATGGATCTCAATCTGCCCCGTATCGGTGGCATTGAAGCAACCCGACGCATCCTGCACCGTTTTGCCGAACGGGCCGCAGACAGGGATGCGGCACCGGCTCCAACCATCATCGCCCTGACCGCCAGTGTCAGCGATGCCGACCGTGCGATGTGCGCGGCCGCCGGTATGCGCGGCTTCCTGACCAAGCCGGCGACCGTGTTCAGTCTCGATGCCGCACTTCGCGAAGCGACGAAGGGCCGGGAGCCGTCGGCGGCGTCGACCGCATCATCGACAGTGATCGGCGAACCGGCGCTGGACGAGGAGACGCTCAATTCACTGGCTGACCTCGAATCGCGTGCTGCCGAGCCATTCCTTGAGCGCCTGATTGCCCGCTTCCTGCAGGGCTTGCCAGACGACGTGGCTGCGGTTCGCAGCCAGTGGAAAAAGGGCGATGCCCGCGCCACTGCGGCCCGCGCCCATGCGCTCGCCGGCGCTGCGTCTGCGGTCGGCGCAAGTGCCCTGGCCCGCGCAGCGCGCAGCGTTTGCGACGCGCCGGATGACGCGACGATTGGCAACATGGACACGGTTGCTGCTGCCACTCGTCTGGCACTGGCAGCGTGGAGCGCCCGGCGTTACAGCGGTAATGCCGGTCGTTGACGCGATGCCAATGGCCGGTCAGTCGCACCTACCAGCTGTCCACCATTTACCGCCTGTCAACGTTTGTCTTGCGCGCCGTCAACACCGCCAACGGCGCACCATGACAACGTGATAGGAGTGGTCTGAATGTGCCCATTCGCTGCAGGTTTGGCCATTTTGTGACGCGGATTACAGGAAAATAGAGGGTTATGAGTGCAAATACTGTCAGTCCGCAGATTCGTGTTGCGATCGCGGATGATCACCCCATTGTCCGCGCCGGCGTGCGCGGCATCTTTTCGTCCGACCGCAGCATTCAGGTGGTGGGCGAAGCCGAAGATGGTCAATCCGCCATCACCCTGATCCGCAAGGGCGGCGTTGACGTTCTGTTGCTGGATCTCGCCATGCCCGGCCGCGCCGGGCTGTCGCTGTTGCGTCAAGTGCTGGACGAAGCGCCCGAGTTGCGCGTGATCGTGTTCACTGCCTACGACCCGGTCTCGCACAAGGAGCGCGCGCTCGCGTTGGGCGCATCGGGCTACGTCGCCAAGGATTCGCGCCCGGCCGAGATTCTCGACGCCATCCACCAATCGATGTTGCGACCGGTGCAAAAGCGGGTCGCCAGCAACGAGGGTGAGCCCCACACCCAACTCTCGCTGCGGCAGTACGACATCTTCATCCGCTTGGTGCGCGGCGAATCGGTCACCGACATCGCGAAAGATCTGCACCTGAGCGTGAAAACGGTCAGCACCCACAAGGTTACCGTGCAAAAGCGGCTCGGCGCGCAATCGGTGGTTGATCTCGTGCGATACGCCGTGCAGCATCAACTGGTGAATCCGGACGTTTGATTTCACCGATCGACTGGGCAACACAGCAGCGCGATTCGTCGCGCTTTTTTGCGTCTGTTGGTACGGCTGGCGAAAGCAACTTTCAGTTGAATCGACGGCGGCAAGCGGCTTGGGACTAATTTCTGTCAATAGTCGACTTCCGTGAAAAATACGTCATCAGCCCTTTTCAAATAAGGCTTTCATCGAAAAGCCGACCGGCCAGTCGGCGATGTTCCCGCGCTCGCAGCCTCGCCTGAAAACTTTGCGCGCTGACGGCAAAGCCGGTCGCTAGCATTGACGCCTGCTTTCTGTCGCCACCCGTTTGCCCGCATGACATCCAACCAACGCATCTTCCGCGCGCTGTTCGCCGTGGCGCTCATCCTCGGCATCGCGATGGGCACGCGCAACGCGTTCTCCGGGCTCTTCCTGCAGCCGGTGTCGGCCGACATGAAGTGGGGCCGCGAAGTTTTCTCGTTCGCGGTGGCGCTGCAAAACCTGGTCTGGGGCGCGTCACAGCCGTTCATCGGCTACATCGCCGACCGCTATGGCGCCAGGCGGGTGCTGATCGCAGGGGCCGTGCTGTACGCGTTGGGGCTGGGCTGGACAGCGTTCCTGAGCAACACCTTCACACTGGCCATTTCGGGCGGCATCCTGATGGGCGTGGCGATCGCCTGCACCACCTACTCGGTGGCCTACAGCGTGCTCGGCAAGATGGTGCCGCCTGAGCGCCGCGCGTGGGCCTTTGGCATCAGCGCCGCCGCCGGCTCGTTCGGCCAGTTCTTCATGATCCCGGTCGGTCAGTTCTTCATCACCCAGAATGGCTGGTCGGCGTCGCTGATTGGGCTGGCCGTCATCACCGCGACGATTGCGCCGCTGGGCTGGTATTTCGCCAAACTCGGCAGCGAAGGCAAGCTGCCGCAACCCACCGCCGCGACGCAGGCAAGCGCGGGTGAAGCACTGCGCACTGCGTTCGCCGACCGCAGCTACACGTTGCTGACGCTCGGTTACTTCGTGTGCGGCTTCCAGGTGGTCTTCATCGGCGCCCATCTCACGCCCTACCTGCTCGACAAGGGCATTGCAGCGCGCGTCGGCGTCACCGCGCTCGCGCTGGTTGGCCTGTTCAACTGCTTCGGCACCTATCTCGCGGGCGTACTCGCCGGCAAGCTGCCCAAGCGCTACGTGCTCTCGTTCATCTACTTCATGCGCTCGGTGGTGATCGTTATCTTCCTCGCGCTGCCGCTCTCCGAGTGGACGGTGTACGCCTTCGCAGCTGCGATCGGATTTTTGTGGCTATCCACCGTGCCGCCGACCAACGCGATCATCGCGCAGGTGTACGGCGTGCGCTACCTCGGCATGCTTGGTGGCATCGTGTTCTTCTCGCACCAGATCGGCAGCTTCCTCGGCGCCTGGCTCGGCGGCAAACTGTACGACGTCACCGGCAACTACAACACGGTGTGGATGCTGACCATCGCGCTAGGCGTGTTCGCCGCCATCGTGCACCTGCCGATTGATGAGAGGGCGCTGGAGAGCCGGACGCCGGCGTTGGCTTAGCTGCAGGTAGTCCGTAGCCCGGAGAAGCGAAGCGCGTCCGGGGTCGTAAACCTGGTAGGGCGGGTAGTGACCCGCCACAAACCGATACCAGCCAAACGTGTTCTTCGCGAGGTTGGTTCGGGTGCCGCTAGCGCGCTCGTGCCGCGCGTGGCAGTAACTTTCTTTTGCTTCGCCAAAAGAAAGTCACCAAAGAAAAGGCGACCCCAGGCGATTCGCTATTTCCCTGCGGTGCTCGCGTCAGGCGGGCGTCGCAGAGATCGCCCGAATGTTGCGCTGACGCGCAACCAGTGGGCTCACACTGCGCCGCTTGGACCGCCTGCCGCTCCGCTCCTCGGGGCGAATCCATGGGGGCCCCGTCGAACCGATGCTTGATCGCTTCGCGATATTGTTCACGGGAACCCGGATTCGAGCATCCGGGCTGCGCTGCTGATGCATGATTGCCAGCATTTGACGCGCGGGAACCCTAGTGCGAGCATCCCCACTCCGCTCCAAACGTCTTGACGCTCAGTATTTCCGTGCAGAAACGCATGCAACCAACCGAAGTACCCGTTCGCAACTTCTATGATGGCCTCGCATCGCGCTATCACTTGCTCTATGAGGACTGGGAGCAGGCAATAGTTGATCAGGGCCACGCACTCTCGTCGCTTCTGGTTGAACGTGGCGTCATTGAGCGGATGCCAATTCTCGACGCAGCCTGCGGCGTCGGCACGCAGACGCTTGGACTTGCCAAGCACGGATACGACGTGTCCGCTTCCGACATTTCACCGGTAGCGGTAGCACGTCTCAATCAGGAACTGGACGACCGTGGGCTCGCAGCGCATACCAGCGTTGATGACATTCGGGTACTTCACGGTGCCGCCCCGTCGTCGTTTGCTGCAGTGGTGGCTTGTGACAACAGCATTCCACATCTCCTGACGGACAGTGACATCCTCCGTGCGTTTAGGGCGATTCGAAGCCGCCTGCGGCCGGGCGGCGTGTTCGTGATGTCGGTGCGCGACTACGCGACGATCACTCGTGTCAGCCCCGACGTTCGTCCTTACGGTCTGCGCTACGTGCCTGGTGGCCGATTCTTTGCCGTGCAGGTGTGGGAGTGGGAAGGGGACCAGTACGACCTGAGTATTTACCTCACCACTCACCTCGCCAATGGACAAGTGACCACCGAAGTTCACCGCAGCAGGTACTACGCGATTTCAATCGATAGGCTCAAATCAATACTTGCAGAAGCGGGCTTCGTGGATACGAAGCGTATTGACGGCGTGCTCTTCCAGCCGGTAATCGTTGCAAGGCGACCAGACTCGATCTGATTAATCGCGAAGCGATCAAGAATCAGTTCGACGGGGTCCCCATGGATTCGCCCCGAGGAGCGGAGCAACGCGCGGTCGTAGACCCGGACCATGAGCCCACCGCGCGCAGACTTGCGCGCCATCGGGCGATTTGTGCGGGTCCCGCGCGTTGCGAGCACCGGAGGAATCAGGCGAATCCCTGGGGTCGCCTTCTTTTGGTTACTTTTCTTGGCGAAGCAAGAAAAGTGACTGGCCCCGCGCGGCCACGAAGCGCGCTGGTGGCACGCCAACCAATCCTGCGACAGACACGGTAGGCCGGTATCAACTTGGCCGCGCATCCGGCGCGGCCAGCGGCGACAGCAACTCATCCACATCCGCCAGCGTCAGCCCGGTGAGGGCATTGCCGCCACCGTCGAGCAGTGCAGCGGCGAGATCGCGCTTGCGGGCGAGCATGGTGAGCATGTGCTCCTCCAGCGTTCCTTTGGCGACCAGCTTGGTGACGATCACTGGCTTGTCCTGGCCCATGCGGTGCGCACGGGCGGTGGCTTGCGCTTCCACGGCGGGGTTCCACCACGGGTCGTAGTGGATCACGGTGTCGGCAGCGGTGAGGTTGAGGCCTACACCGCCAGCTTTCAGGCTGAGCAGGAACACGGACACCTTGCCGGACTGGAAGTTGTCGATCGGCGTGTCACGATCCACCGTGTCACCGGTGAGCAGCGCGAACGGAATCTGCTGCCCGTTGAGCTGCCGCCCGATCAGGTCGAGCATGCTGGTGAACTGCGAGAAGATCAGCACCTTGCGGCCTTCTTCCAGCAGCTCGGGCACATGCGTTGCGAGCCATTCGAGCTTGGCCGAGCCGGCGTTCATCGCGCGGGCGGATTGGCCCGGCAGTTTCACCAGTCGCGGGTCGCAGCAGGCCTGGCGCAGCTTGAGCAGCGCGTCGAGAATGTGCACGGTGCTTTGCCGCAACCCCTTCTTTTCGATGACGCGACGGATGTCTTCGTGCACCGCCGTGCGCAACGCTTCGTACAGATCGGCCTGCGCCGGCTCCAACTCGATCCAGCGCGTGTATTCGGTCTTCGGCGGCAGTTCGCCCAGCACCTGATCGCGGCCGCGGCGCAGGATGAAGGCGCGGATGCGTGTCTTGAGCTTTTGCATGCGTTCGCTGTCGGCGCGCTGCTCGATGGGGTGGCGGAACAGGCTGTTGAAGCTCTCCAGCGTGCCGAGCAGGCCCGGAATCAGCACGTTGAAGATTGCCCACAGCTCACCGAGGTGGTTCTCCATCGGCGTGCCGGTCAGGGCGATGCGCTGCTGCGCCCGCAGCGACTGCGCGGAGACATAGGTCTTCGCCTTCGCATTCTTCAGCGTCTGCGCCTCGTCGAACACCACCACGTTCCACTCGATGCCGGTCAGCAGTTTCTCATCACGCTGCAACAGCGGGTAGCTGGTCAGCACCACATCGGCGTTGCTGAACGCTGCGGCGCTCTCCGCACGATCACTGCCGTGATGGCGATGCACCTTCAGCGTTGGCGCAAAGCGCTCGGCCTCGCGCTGCCAGTTGCTGAGCACAGACGTCGGCGCGATGATCAGGCTCGGGCCCGGCGCCTTCGCCTTGGGGCCATGCAGCCGATGCAAATGCGCCAGCGTTTGCACCGTCTTGCCGAGGCCCATGTCATCTGCCAGCACGCCACCCATGCCCAGCTCGTAGAGGTGTGCAAGCCACGACAATCCGTGGTTCTGGTACGGGCGCAGCGTCGCGATGAAGCCCGGCGCGGCGGTGAGCGGCGCCAGCTCGGCGCCCTCGCGCAGCTTGTCGCGCATTGCCAGCCAGCGCGGGTGATCGCGACCAAAATAGCGCACCGTGAAGTTCGGCAGATCGGGCAACAGCGCGGCCTGCAGCTCGCTGATCTGTGCCACACCACCGCCGTGGAACCAGTCGAATACCGGTTTCAGGATGGTCGCGATGCGCTCACCACTCAGGCGCACCACCTGCGCCGCCAGCGCGCGATCCGGTACCGGCACCGAGAGCAGCACATGCTCGATGGTGGGCAGCGCCTCCACCCATTGCTCCGGGTCTTTCTGCGCCCCGATCAGCTTGGCGAGTGCGGGCGCCAGATCGACGCGTTTGCCGTCAATGTCCACGCCGAGCGAAAGGCGGTACCAGCCGACTTCGGTGCCCGGTGCCAGCTCCAGCGTCGGCTCCGGGATGTCGGCCATCGAGATGGGAAAGCCGGCCTCAATCTCGATGGCGAAGCCGGCCATCTGCGCATCCGCCAGCACCGTCGGCCCGCGGCCCGACCAGTCATGATCGGGCAGACCCCAGAGCGACTCGCGCAGCGCCTTGATGTCCCGGGCGTAGGCCAGTGAAGGCTCGATGCGGTCGGCGGTGTAGAGCAGGCGCGGCATGCGCATCTCCCACTGCGATTCCACCCGCACATTGCGCAGGCGCTGGCCGACCAGCTCGCGACCCACGCGCTCCTGCTCGATGGCGTGATCCAGCCCGTTGCGCTGGTAGGGCACCAGGCGCCCGTCCGGGTAACGGAACAGCAGTTGCACCGCCGGGAAAACGCGGCCCTGCAGGCTCGAATTGCGGCCCCAGCCGACCGACACATCAAACTCGATCAGTGCAAAGCGCAGCACCGCCTGCGGCACCGGCAGCGGTGGCTCAACGTGCCCCGCGTTGTCGGCGGTAACGGTCGGGCAACGAGGGACTAGCGCAAAATCGGGCAGCTCGCGCAGCGCGTCGTCCACGAAGGCCCACGCCGTGGCATCGTCTGCTTTCAGTGGCGGCAACGCGATAAGACGGGCCAGCGTCGCGGACGACACGGCGGTTTTCAGCGGGCGCAGTTGCAGGTGGGCGGCGTCAATCGCCAGCGGCGGCGTAAGCGCGATGATCGGCATGCTGGCTGCGTCTGCGTCCTGCGCGGCCTTCGCGCGCAACGCCATGCGTGGCCCTTGCGGTGTCTCCACTGCGTCCCATACCAGCTGCGCGTCGAGCGCTTCGCCCATCGCCAGCGGCGCGGCCAGCGACGGCGCGTCGGCCGCCTTGAGCGCGCGGGCGCGCACTACGCTGTCGGTGTAGCCATCCGGTGCCAGCCATAGGCGGTGCGTGGCCAGCGCCATGTCGAGCAACTGCGCGCCGATCACGCCGCTGAGCGCGAGCACCGGCCGCGCCGACTGCATGCCGATGGTGGCCGCCATCATGCGCAGGATGGGCTCGTCCTCGGGCGCCACATAGGCGGGCGTGGCGTGGCCGTGTGTGACCCATGCGAGTGACGCGGCCTGCACGTTGAGCTTCGTCTCACCGCCCTTCAGCCGGCGTGCCTTGGCGATGGTCAGCTCGCCACGTGCGGTGAGCAGATAGGCCACGATGTCAGGCGCCGCCTTGCTGTCCTCGGCGTCGGTCTCGTTCGCGCGACTGCGCGGCGTCGTCTCGAACCCGGCGCGCAGCCACTGTGACAGCTCGGGCGCGAGGCCGGTGCGCAGCGTGGTTGTTGCACCCGGCGTTGTACTCGCTGCGTTGGACGCAGTGGCTGTGGCGTCTGGCAAATCAGCGGGTGGCAGCCCGTCGCCAATCGGCTCGGCTGATTGCCCGGTGAGCGTGCCGTTGCGCTGCGGCTGCATGGTCGTCCACAGGTAGGCGAGGCCGGCGGCGTGTTTGCAATTCAGGCGGGTGGCGCAGGTGCATTCGGCAGCGAAGAGATCGATGCCGAACTCGAAGAATTCCATTTCCACCGTCGTGGTACAAGGTTCGCCGCTGCCGTCCTGCACTTTGGCGACCAGGTGCCAGACGCGCTCTTCGTCGATCTGCGCGGACTCGATGTTGATGCGCTTGTCGGTGACGAAGCCGATGCCGTTGCGAAAGCCCTGTTCGCCGAACTCCTTTTCGAGGTCGGTGCGGGCAGCCTGCAGATCGAGCGCGGTGCGCGCTGCGCGGGACATGTTGCTACTCCGTTGCTAGTTCAAGGCGAGGCTAGGCACGACGACGCAGACAGTGCGGTCGCACGGCAAGGAGGAGTAACGACGCATCGGATTGAACTGGCAATGGAGTTAGTGCGCCTCGTCCCAGTTCGGCCCGACACCAACCTCCGCTACCAGCGGCACGCGGAGCGAGGCCACACCGGTCATCTTCTCTGGCAAGACGCGTTTGACCAGATCAAGCTCCGCCTGTGGCACTTCGAGTACCAGTTCGTCATGCACCTGCATGATGAGTTTGGTCGCGAGCTTTTCCGCGTGCAGCCAGTCGTCCACCGCAATCATCGCGAGCTTGATGAGATCGGCGGCCGTGCCCTGCATCGGCGCATTGATGGCGGCACGCTCGGCGCCCGCACGGCGCGGGCCGTTGCCGCCGTTGATGTCGGTCAGCGTGAGGCGACGGCCGAATACCGTTTCGACGTAGCCCTTGGCACGGGCCGATTCACGCGTCTGCTGCATGTACTCAGCGACGCCGGGATAGCGTGCGAAATACTTGTCGATGAACTGCTGCGCGGCGTTGCGCTCGATACCCAGTTGCGATGCCAGGCCGAACGCACCCATGCCATAGATCAGCCCGAAGTTCACCGCCTTGGTATAGCGACGTTGCTCGCTGGTGATGTCGCCGATTGGCACACCGAAGATGTCTGCCGCCGTGGCTTTGTGGATGTCGAGGCCCTTGGCGAAGGCATCCAGCAGCGAGGCATCCTGCGAGATGTGCGCCATGATGCGCAGCTCAATCTGCGAATAGTCGGCCGACACGATGACGTTACCGGGCGCCGCGATGAAGGCCTTGCGGATCTCGCGGCCCTGCGGCGTGCGCACAGGGATGTTCTGCAGGTTCGGGTCGTTGCTCGACAGACGGCCGGTGATGGCCGTGGCCTGCCCGTAGTTGGTGTGCACCCGCCCGGTGTGCGGGTTCACCATCTTCGGCAGCTTGTCGGTGTAAGTGCTCTTGAGCTTCGACAGCGAACGGTGTTCGAGGATCAGTTTCGGCAGCGGATAGTCATCGGCGAGCTCGGTGAGCACTTCCTCGTCGGTCGAGGGCTGACCAGTGGCGGTCTTCCGCTTTACTGGCAGACCCAGTTTGCCAAACAGGATTTCACCGAGCTGCTTGGGTGAGCCCAGATTGAACGGTTGGCCGGCGGCTTCGTAAGCCTTCTGCTCCAGCGCATTGACCTGCAGGCCGAGATCATGCGACTGCTTCTGCAGCAGCGCGGCGTCAATCAGCACGCCATTGCGCTCGATGCGCACCAGCACCTCGCGCGTGGGCAGTTCGAGCTTTTCGTAGACGTAGCGCAGCTTGTCGTCCTGCGCCACCTGCGGCCAGATTTCATGATGCAGACGCAGGGTGACATCGGCATCCTCGGCGCTGTATTCGCTGGCGCGGGCGATGTCCACCTCGTCAAAGCCAATCTGCTTGGCGCCCTTGCCGGCTACGTCCTCGAACTTGATGGTCTTCTCGTCGAGGAAACGCAGCGCCATCGAGTCCATGTCGTGCGGCTTGTGGCTCTCGAGCACGTAGTCGGCGAGCAGCGTGTCGTGCGCAACGCCGCGCACCTGAATGCCGTGATTGAGCAGCACATGTTCGTCGTATTTGGCGTTCTGAGCCAGCTTCGCTTTGCTGGCATCTTCGAACCAGGGTTTCAGCTTGGCAAGCGTTGTGTCCAGCGGCAGCTGCTCTGGCACACCGGGGTAGCGATGCGCCAGCGGGATGTACACGGCTTCGAACGGCGTCCACGCGAAAGAGAGGCCCACCACCTGCGCCAGCATCGGCTCCAGTGACGTCGTCTCGGTGTCGAAGCAGGTGAGTTCAGCGACGTTGATTGCGGCGATGACGTCGTCGAGCTCGGCGTCGGTGAAGATGGTTTTGTATTGGCGGGGTTTCTTCGATTGCCCTGCCTCTCCTGCAATGTAGGGGAGGTGACCCGCAGGGGCGGAGGGGTTGGTTGCGGTGTTAGTGCCCGCGTCTGGTACTGACGCTGCGACTCCTCTGTCAGCTTCGCTGCTCAGCAGGGGCGACTGGGCGCCCGCCCGCAGTTCATTCGCCATCCCCTTGAACTCAAACCGCTCGAAATACCCGAGCAGCGCAGCCGTATCCGGTGCCGAAGCCGCCAGCGTCGCCGGGGCATAGGGCAGCTCAAGATCGCACTTCACTGTCAGCAGTTGTTTGCCCTTGGGCAACCACTCCAGCGTGTTGCGCAGGTTCTCGCCCACCACGCCGGTGATCTTGTCGGCATGGGCGACGATGGTGTCCAGCGTGCCGTGTTCAGCGAGCCATTTTGCTGCCGTCTTCGGGCCGACCTTGGGCACACCGGGCACGTTGTCCACGGTGTCGCCGATCAGTGTGAGGTAGTCGAGAATCTGCGTTGGTTTGACGCCGAATTTCGCCATCACGCCCGCTTCGTCGAGCGTTTCGTTCGACATCGTGTTCTTCAACGTGATGTGCGGTGTGACGAGCTGGGCGAGATCCTTGTCACCGGTGGAGATCACGCACTCGATGTTGGCCGCCTCGGCCTGCTTTGCCAGCGTGCCGATTACATCGTCGGCCTCCACGCCTGTCTCCACGATCAGCGGCCAGCCGTGCGCCTTGATGATCTCGTAAAGCGGCTGGATCTGCGGCCGCATGTCGTCGGGCATCGGCGAGCGGTTGGCCTTGTATTCGGGGTACCAGTCGTCCCGGAAAGTCTTTCCCGGCGCGTCGAACACCACTGCAAAGTAGTCGGGCTTTTCGTTCGTCACCAGCAGGCGCAGCATCGACAGCACGCCGCGGATGGCGCCGGTCGGTTCGCCCGCTTTGGTGCGCAGGTCCGGTAGCGCGTGGTAGGCACGGTACAGGTATGATGAACCGTCAACAAGAACCAGTTTTTTGCGGGAATCAGCAGCCATGACCGATCAGACAACCCATAACGAGAGCACGAAGGCGAAGGTGGCGCACCTGAAGAGCGCCGTTGGCGCCACCGATCTCACGCCGGGGCAGGAAGCATGGCGTGCCTTGCAGATTATGTCGGAGTTCGTTTATGCCACCGAGAAGCTGCGCCCGGTGCAGCCCGCGGTGTCAATCTTCGGCTCGGCGCGCATCAAGGCGGACAACCCCTGGTATCAGCGCACGGTGGATATCGCGCGTGCATTGTCGGACTCGGGTTTCAGCGTGATTTCGGGCGGCGGCCCCGGCATCATGGAGGCGGCCAACGTCGGCGCCTTCGAGGGCAAGAGCCTGTCGATCGGGCTCAACATCCAGTTGCCGCACGAGCAGCATGGCAACCCGTGGCAGGACATGGGGATTTCGTTCAAGTATTTCTTCAACCGCAAGCTTGCTTTCGTGCGCACGTCGTCGGCGCTGATCTGCATGCCCGGCGGCTTCGGCACGCTGGATGAGCTGACTGAGGCGTTGACGCTGATCCAGACTGGCAAGGCACGCCGGATGCCGATCATTCTGGTCGGTCGCGAGTTCTGGAGCGGTCTGCACGACTGGATGCGCGCGACCCTGCTGCGCGACAAGCTGATCTCGCCGGGCGACATCGAACTGATGCAGATTCTCGAAGAGCCGCAGGAGATTGTCGACGCGATCTTCGACGTCTATGAACGCGAAGGCATCGCGCCAACAATTCATGAGAAGCAGCAGATTTTGACGCTGTAGCCATGCTGCAGATGTGAATTGACTTTTTACTGAAACCCGCACTCGAAATGGGCTTCAATCCAATAATCGTTAAAAGTCGACTTTTTGAGAAAATGGGCTACAGGCCCCATCCATACGAGTTTTGGTGACAGAGCTGATGACCAAATCACGGGTAGCCGACGTGTCTGGTACGAGCGTTCTGGGCTTGTTCAGCGCCACCGATGATGTTGCGCTGGCTCGCGAGCTGGCACTACGCGCTGGGGCCTTGCTGCTCGACCTGCGTGCGCGTGCGTGCGGCGCCAACGCGATGGACGCGCGGGCGCTGGGTGACGCAGGTGACGCGCAGGCCAACGCCTTGTTGCTCGCCGCACTGTCACAGGTACGTCCTTGCGACGCTGTACTCTCTGAAGAATCTGCCGACGACCTGCAGCGGTTGCACGCAAAGCGCGTCTGGATCATCGACCCGCTCGACGGCACCCGCGAGTTTCGCGAAGGCCGTGACGACTGGGCGGTGCATGTGGCGCTGGTGGCTGATGGCCGGGTGCTTGCTGCGGCAGTCTCGCAGCCGGCGCGCGATGACGTGTTCGACACCGCGCCCGTGACTTCCGGGACACCATTGCCGCCGCCCGTTGCAGCAAGCGCGCGCCGCGTCGTCATCAGCCGCTCGCGCCCGCCGCGCTGTGCGCAGGCGGTGGCGGACGCGCTTGGCGCCACGCTATGGCAGGTCGGCTCCGCCGGCGCCAAGGCGCTCACGGTGGTGCGAGGCGAGGCGCTGGCCTATGTGCACGAGGGCGGCATGAACGAGTGGGACGCCGCGGCACCGGTCGGCGTCGCGCTCGCACACGGGCTGCATGTGAGCGACCTGCACGGCGAGGCCATCGTGTTCAACCAGCGTGATGTGGTGCTGCACGGTGGCTTGGTGATTTGCCGCAAAGAGATCGCATCAACCCTGCTCGACGCCGTGTAGGCGTGGGCTTGCCCGTGATCGGCGGCGGTCAGCGGAGCTGATCTGCAAAGCGACCATGGCAATCGCGAGCAAGCTCGCTCCTACAAACACGCCAAACCAGTAAGTCTCCCTTGCGCAGCAGGGGAGATGTCGGCGCAGCCGGCAGAGGGGTCGCGGCGCAGCCGCTCCTGCATCGTGACCAGAAGCTAAATCCGCAACCGCTCCACCACCCGTCCATTCTGCAGATGCTCGCTGATGATCTCGTCGACGTCGGCCTCGTTCTCGTAGTGGTACCAGACTTCTTCCGGGTAGATCACCATGGTCGGGCCTTCGTCGCAGCGGTCCAGGCAGCCGGCGTTGTTGACACGCACGCGGCCCTTGCCGGCGAGGCCGAGGCCCTTAACCTTCTTCTTTGCGTAGTCGCGCAGATCCCCGGCGCAACGCTCGCCACAGGAGGGGCGTCCGTCATCGCGCTCGTTGGTGCAAAAGAAAACGTGGTGCTGGTAGTAACTCATAATTGCAGATCAAACCGTCAAAGCATCTGCATCAATTATGTCTGGCCCGCTTTCCCATCTTCGCGTCCTCGATCTCACCCGCGTTCTGGCTGGCCCGTGGTGCACGCAGACGCTCGGTGACCTCGGCGCTGACGTGATCAAGGTGGAGCGACCGGACACTGGTGACGATACCCGCGCGTGGGGCCCCTCGTGGCTGACTGATGGCGAGGGCAAACCGACCACGGACTCTGCCTATTTCTCCAGCTGCAATCGCAACAAGCGCTCGATCACGGTGGACATCTCGAAGCCGGAGGGTCAGGCGTTGTTGCGTGAGTTGGCCGCGAAGTGCGACATCCTGGTGGAGAACTACAAGCTCGGGGACCTGAAGCGTTACGGGCTCGACTATGAATCGCTGGCCAGGGTGAATCCGAAGCTGGTGTACTGTTCGATCACCGCCTACGGGCAGGATGGCCCCTACGCGCAACGTCCCGGCTACGATCTGCTCTGCCAGGCCGAGGGGGGCCTGATGGCGATCAACGGCCATGCTGATGTGGAAGACGGCGGCCCCGGCGGCGGCCCGGTAAAGGTGGTGATCGCGGTTACCGACGTGCTCTCCGGGCTGAACGCCACCATTGGCATTCTCGCGGCCGTCGAGGCTCGCCACAGCACGGGTCGTGGTCAGCACATCGACATCGCCCTGCTCGATTCCATCGTCCAGTTCGGCGCCAATCAGATCGCCACTTACTTCATCACCGGCAAGCAACCCAAGCGGGTTGGCAACGCGCATGTGAACCTGGCGCCATACCAGTCATTCCGGACGGCCGATGGCTACATGATCGTCGGCGCCGGAAACGACGGCCAGTGGCGCAAGCTGTGCGAAGCGATGGGTTCGCCGGACATGGCGTTTCGGCCGGAATATCTCGAAATGAAGGACCGCAACGCCCATCGGCCGCAACTGGTGCGCGACATGGAGGCGATCTTGACAAAGCACCCAACGCAGCACTGGCTTGACACTTTCGCGAGTCTCGGCATTCCGCATGCACCGATCAACACCTATGACCAGGTGTTTGCTCACCCCCAGGTGCAGCACCGCGCCCTCAAGATGAGCATAGAGCGGCCTGCAGCGCAAGGCGGTGGCGCGGTCGCCATGGTGGCAAGCCCGATACGCATGAGCGATACGCCGGTGACTTATCGCCATGCGCCGCCGGTGAAGGGATCAGGCACGGAGTCGATTCTGCTTGAGGTGCTGGGCAAGAGCGCCGCCGAAGCGCAGGCGCTGCGCGATCGCGGCGTCGTCTAGCCGTGACCGCAGCGGCGCGGGACTAACCCCCTTTGCCCGGATGCACGTGCCCGCAATGCGGGCAGGTGCGCAGCTTTTCGCTTGCGTAGAACGCCTCATAAAGCGGCGGCAGGTCATCCACGATGCTCTGCAATTGCACTTCGATACGGTAAACAAGGCCGTCGCACTTCGGGCAATACCACTCGAAGCCGTCCAGCAAGCCCGCAGGGCGCGCGCGCTCAATCACCAGGCAACGCGATTCCGGCTCCGGCCTTTGTGGCGAGTGGCGCAGATGTGGCGGCATCAGGTACATGGTGCCTTCCTTGAGTTCAATGCGGTCGCGCTTGCCGCGATCCATGATGTTCAGGAAGGCGTTGCCCTTGAACTGCCAGAAATATTCCTCCAGCGGGTCGTCATGAAAGTCGGTGCGCTGGTTCGGGCCACCGACGATGGTCACGATGAAATCAGTGCCGGGCCAGATCTGCTGGTTGCCGACCGGCGGCTTCAGCAGATGCGCATTGCCGGCGAGCCAGGCCGGGAAGTCGATTGACGTGTAGGGTTGCACCATTGCGGGTTTCCTCGCTTCAATAGTCGATGTGCGGCGCAGGCTCAACGCGGCTTGTACGCCACCGCCTTCATTTCTATGCGCAGATGCGGATGCGGCAGTTGATGCACGGCAACAGTAGTGCGCGTGGGGCCGTTTTCGTCAAAGTATTCCGCCCACACCTCGTTGTAGCCCGCAAAGTCGTTCATGTCGACCAGGTAACTGGTGATCTCGACACAGTTGGCGAGCGTTGCGCCTTCAGCGGCCAGGATGTCACGGATATTCTCGATCACAGCGCGGGTCTGCACCCGAATGTCCAGCCGCGTCGCTCCCACCGTGTCCACTTCAACGCCGGCGAAGCTGTTGTCCTTGCGCCGCGAACTGGTACCCGAGACGAACAGGAAATCTCCGGCACGGCGAATGTGCGGAAAGCGGCCGCGCGGTGTAGCCTTCTCGCTGAGTGTGGTGGCGGTCATGGAGCTTGCGGTGATGGCGTTAGAAAGAAATACAGCGTTCAAGTCTAGCGTTGGCTCATGGCTGCCTGCGGTTGCGCTGCTCGCTTTTTTGCTGGCCGGGTGCTCGACACCGCAGCGCAGCGTCGATGCATCTGGTGCTGTCAGGCGGACCGTCGCCGAACTTGCAGCCTTGCGTCCGGCGTCAATCGCCCACGGGCTCACGTCTGCCACCGGCGAGCGCGCGGTCTACGAGACCGAGATCGCCGCGATGCGTATGGCGTTCGCCCTGCCGCCTGGCCCGGAGGCCAACGAAAAGCTGCCAGCAGCCCTGAACACGGCGCTGCATTTCAATACCGACCTCGATACCGCCCGTGACCGCCTGTTGGCGGCGTTGCCCAGCGCCGTCACGCAGCCTCCGGCGTGGCAACGCAACGTGCTGAGTGCAGCGCACGCCCAGTTCGCACGGGAAGCAGCGCCGATGATTCCGCCGCTGCTACCGCAAATCCGCACGCCGCGTGAATTTGCGATTGCTGCGTATAGCTTGCTGCGCGCAAACGATACGCCCGAGGTACGGCGCCTGATCGCCGATACGATGCGAGCAGGATTTCCTGACGCGGCGCAGGAGCCACGCCTGCGCGCGCTGGCGCAGCGCCTGCAACCAGCCGCGTCTGGCGAACGGCCGTCGCTCGCCGAGTTGCTCGCGTCGCCGCCGCGACCTGGCTACCCGGTCGTCTACAGCTTTCAGCGCAAGGACCGCGTGCGGGCTGGCCTCGCCATCGTGCGTGGCGCCGACGGCCGCTTTGTGCGCAACGTGGACGGCAGCCTGTTCAACGTCGCCCAATATGCTCTGGCGCGAACCAATCTGCCCGGCACCATCACCAATGGCAACACACCACAGGGCGTTTTTGTGGTCAAGGGTACTGGCAGTGCAACCAACCGCTGGATTGGGCCGACGCCCTACATTGAATCAATGCTGCCGGTCGAGGCGCCAGTGGTGCTGTTTGAAAACCCCAATGCCCGCGACGAGTTGCCGAAACTGAGCGAAGAAGACAACCGGCGTCTGTGGACGGAGGCAGCCTACCTTTCACTATTGCCATCATCGTGGCGGAGCTGGACGCCCATCACCGAGGCGTTTCTGGCCGGGCAGGCGGGGCGCGACGAGATCCTCGCGCACGGCAACGCGATCAACACATCCTACTATCGCAATGAGGCCTGGTATCCGACAGCGCCATCGGCCGGCTGTCTGGTGTCTGCCGAATACTGGTCACGCGAAGACGGCACGCTGGTCCACAGCGACCAGTTGGCGCTGGTCAAGGCGTTCGTCTCCGGCGGCAGCGATGTTGGCTATCTTGTCGTGGTTGAGATCGATGACCAGCCAAGATCAGTGACTCTGGCGGACGTTATTGCGGACGTACTGGCTGCCGAAGCGAAGCGTTGAGGCTGCGCTGGCAAACCGCGAGTTGCTTGCGGCTACGGCGTGACGACGATCTTGCCCATCGCCTGCCGTGATGCCATGCGCGTCAGTGCGTCGCGGGCGCCATCAAGGCCAACCGACTCGGTGATGCTGGGCGCGATCTTGCCGGCGGCGAACCATTCGCCCAGTTCGCGCATGTTGGCCAGATGGCCTTTAGGGTTGGCAGCCACGCTGTCGCCCCAATAGACGCCGAGAATCTGACGCTCTTTCAACAACGCGAGATTGAGCGGAATTTTCGGAATGTCACCTGCCGCAAAACCAACTACCAGATAGCGTCCACGCCAACCCAGCGAACGCAGGGCGGGTTCCGCGTAGGGGCCACCAACGGCGTCGTAGACAACGTCCACGCCTTTCTTGCCGACGATGGCATTCAACTGATCGCGCCAGTCGTCGTGGCTGTAGTTGACGAGATGATCCGCACCGAGCGACTTGCAAAGCGCTAGCTTGTCGTCGCTCGACGCTGCCGCAATCACGGTTGCACCGGTGATCTTCGCCAACTGGATCGCACTGGTACCCACGCCGCCGGAGGCGCCGAGGATCAGCAGCGTTTCGCCCGCCTGCAGCTTCGCTACGTCCTTCAGCGCATGATGACTGGTGGCGTAGGTCAGCACGAACGAGGCGCCCTGCGCGAAGCTCATGGTCGGCGGCATCGGGCTGACACGCATCGCGTCGGCGACTGCCTGCTCGGCAAAACCGCCCCAGCCGGTGAAGGCCATCACATGGTCGCCCGCCTTGACGTGGGTGACGCCTTCGCCCACAGCAGCGACCACACCGGCATACTCGGCGCCTGGAACAAAAGGTGTCGGCGGTTTGACCTGATACAAGCCCTGCACCATCAGCGCATCGGGGAAGTTCAGCGACGCGGCCTTCACGTCAATCAGCACCTTGCCTGGCGCCAGTGAAGGCGCTGGCACCTCGGTCACCACAAGGTTCTCGATCGGGCCGAACTGCTGGCAGAAAAGTGCTTTCATCGGGGGCTGGCAGAAACAAATTGAGCGCGAAGAATATCGCGGGTTGGCGGTAGCGCGAGGGTTGCTGGCTCTAAAGTCGGGCTACGCAGGCAGCAGTGTTTTGGTTCCCATTACGACCGGGTAGTCGGGGCGTCCCGTCCGCGCCCAAGTGATCAAATTGCGCGCCGCCTTGGTTCGGAGCTCGATCTCGCTCTCCACGGAATAAAACGCCGAATGCGGGGTCAGCACCACGCGCGGATGCTCGGTCAGCCGTTCACCGGGAAGTGCCGGTTCGTCGGGCAGCACATCGAGCCCGGCTGAATCAAGCTGGCCGCTGTCCAGCGCCGCCAGCAGATCGGGGATATTGATGACGGCACCGCGTGCCGTGTTGACCACATAGCTGCGCGGCTTCATTGCCGCGAAGCAGGCAGCGTCAATCATGCCGCGAGTCTCATCGTTGAGTGGCACGTGCGGCGAAACGACGTCAGCCTGACGGAACAACTCGTGCAGGTCACGAACGCGCTCGACGAACGCCGGAAAATCGCCGTCAATCAGATAAGGGTCGTAGGCGATCACGCGCTTGAACAGGTTGCGCGACACATGGGCCATGCGCTTGCCGATGCGTCCCAGCCCCACGATGCCGAGCGTCATCTCGGTGGCGCGACGGCGTTTGCCGTTTGATTCGTAATGCCACTTGCCGGCGCGGATGTCGGCGGTGTGGAAGGTGGTGCCGCGGATGATGTCGAGCGCGAGCGCCAGCGCGTGGGTCGCGACTTCGCCCACGCCGTAGTCCGGTGAGTTGGCGAGCCAGACACCGAGTTTGGCGCAAGCTTTCGGGTCTATGGTGTCGAAGCCGGCGCCGATGCGGGAGCAGATACCCACGCGCGGCAACGCGCTGAGCACGCGCTCCGTGACCGGTGCGTACTGGATCAGCAGGCCATCGGCGTTGCAGGCAGTCGCCGCAGCGATGACTTCATCTTCGGATCTGGCTTGTGCTGTAACAAAGCGCATGCCAGCATCGGCAAAAAGCTTTTCTTCCAGCGCGAAGTTGGGAGCATCGAAATCGGTAAGCAGGAAGACCGGCATGGCGAATGAAGTGAATCATGAATTCGCCAGTGTGCCCCAGTACGCTGTCGGACAGGTCCGGCGTGTTTCAGTCACGCCGGTACCGTCGAGCCATCCCGCGTGGCTACTTCTCGTACTTCTTCACCAACGCCTGCGCTTTGGCGAGCAGCGCCTTGCCGTCATTGCCCTTGGCAGTGACTTCCGCGATCCACTCGTCATAGAGGCTCGCCGACGCGCCGCGCCAGTTGGCCAGTTCGCTGGCCGGCACGGTGTAGAAGGTGTTCTTGCGTTCTTCGGCCACCTTGCGGCCTGCCGTCGCCGATTCATCCCAAGTTTTGCCGGTTTGCTTGACCAGCGCTGCGCCCGAATTGTTGTCGATCACCTTCTTCAGGTCGGTGGGAAGGCTGTCGTACTTCGCCGGGTTCATCGCCATCAGGAACACGGCGCTGTAGAGCGCACGTTCCTTCGGGTCGGTTTCGGTATGGAACTTGGTCAGCTCATGCAGCTTCACGCTCGGGATCACCTCCCACGGCAGCAGGTAACCATCGATCACACCCTTCGACATCGCCTCGGGTACGGCGGGCAAGGGCATCGCAACGGGGGCTGCGCCGAGTTTGGCGAGCAGCTTGTTGGTCTGCCGCGTCGGCGCGCGCATCTTGAGGCCCTTGAAATCGGCGAGGGTTTTGATCTGTTTTTCCTTGGTGTGCACGTATCCTTCGTCGTGGGTGTGCAGCATCAGCGGCTTGACGCCAGCGAACTCCTTCTGCACAGCCGGCGTGGTCAGGTAGTACTCCCACACCGCCTGCGAAGAAGCTTCGGCGTTCTCGTTCATGAACGGCAGCTCGAATACTTCGGCAAGCGGAAAGCGGCCTGCGGTATAGCCCGGCAGGGTATAGACGACATCGGCGACGCCGTCACGCGCCTGGTCGAACAATTGCGCTGGCGTGCCGCCGAGTTGCATCGCCGGGTAAATCTGGCACTTGAGCTTGCCGCCGGAGTCCTTGTTGATCTTGTCACACCACGGTTGGATAACCTTGGTCGGTGCCATTGCGCCCGGTGGCCAGAAGTGGGCGACCTTGAGCGTGACCTCCTGCGCCTGCGCGGGGAGCGTGATGGTCAGCGCGCCCGTCACTGTCAGTGCAGCAAGTAGCGCGCGTTTCGTTGTTGTCATGATGTCCTCCTTGTTGATGCTCGGCGAACCGTCGATGCGGCTCGCTCCCGGAACGATTGTAGGTATTGCCTTGCGGTGGGCCGCGTGATCAGACCACGGCGGCGAGGACCGTTCCCTCACAGGTTCCGAAGCCGATTCGAGCGCGGCCCGGCGCAACGCAGTGTGCGTTCAGTGCAACGCTGTCACCGTCTTCAAGAAAGCTGCGCGTCTCGCCGCTGGGCAACGTCACCGGTTGCTTGCCGCCCGACGTCAGCTCGACCAGCGCACCGGCTTCCGTTGCGGTTGGGCCGGAGAGTGTTCCGGTGCCCAACAGATCACCCGGTTGCAGGTTGCAGCCGTTGACCGTGTGATGCGTCACTAGCTGAGCGATCGTCCAATAGGCATGGCGGTAGCTGGTGCGGCACAGCGTGTGCGGCGCGACGTTGTCAGCGCGCATCTTGGCGCTGCTCAGCGTCACCGCGAGCTGAATGTCGATGGCGCCGTTGCTGCGCAGGTCGGGCGCATCGAGATAAGGTAGCGGTTGCGGATCGTCGGCCGGGCGTGTCCATGCCGTGCGATACGGCGCCAGCGCTTCCATCGTCACGATCCACGTTGACAGCGTGCTGCCGAAGTTCTTCGACAGGAAGGGGCCAAGGGGCTGGTACTCCCAACCCTGGATGTCGCGTGCCGACCAGTCGTTGAGCAGGCACAGGCCGAACACATGCGATTCGGCGTCTGCCATTGCCACGCGGTTTCCAAGCGCGTTGCCGGGGCCGACATAAATGCCCATCTCAAGTTCGTAGTCGAGTCGCTTGCATGGGCCGAACGAGGGCTGAGTCGCGCCTGGCGGCATGCTCTGACCCACCGGCCGGCGCAGCGCGGTGCCCGAGACAACCAGGGACGACGCGCGGCCGTGGTAGCCGATCGGCACCCATTTGTAGTTGGGTAACAGCGGGTTGTCCGGGCGGAATTGCTTGCCGATGTTGGTGGCGTGATAGATCGAGGTGTAGAAGTCGGTGTAGTCGCCGATGCGGGCCGGCACGGCGTATTCCGCGCTTGCCTGCGGGACCAGGCAAGCGCGCAGTGCGCGTTCGTGCGCGGAGCCGGTGCTGAGTGCGTCGGAAAGCGCGGCCCGCAACGCCGACCAGGCCGCGTTCCCCATCGCCATGAAGGCGTTCAGCGTGCTGGCGCTGGCAGCAACGGCGGCTTCTTGCGCCAAACCTGTGAATACGCCCGCAGCCGTTGCGGCGGCCAGATCAACAATCTGGTCACCAATTGCCACGCCGCCGCGGAAGACCTCTGCGCTGCCGGTGCGACGGAACACCGCAAACGGCAAGTTCTGAATCGGGAAATCGGTGACGCCATCGTTGGCGCTGGCAACCCAGCTGGTGCGGGCGGGGTCGTGGGTGGCGTTGAGAGGGGTCATGCTGATCGGGGATGGGTTACTGCGTCGTTTCGCCGGCCATGCTGCCGTCGTGCATCCATGCGGCGTGCTTGGGCGCGCGCTTGGTCTTCGACCATTCTTCCAGCATTTCCCATTTCACTTCGTCGAGCATCTTTGCCATCTTCGGCGTGCCGGTATCGGCGGCGAGTTCGAGGCGATGGCCGTTCGGATCGAAGAAGTAAATCGACTTGAAGATGGTGTGATCGGTCGGGCCGATCACTTCGATGCCGCTGGCCTCGAGTTTTGCCTTTGCCTTCAGCAAGGTATCGACGGAGTCGACCTTCATCGCCAGATGCTGGACCCACTTTGGCGTGTTTTCGTCGCGTCCCATGGTCGGACTGTTTGGCAACTCGAAGAAGGCGAGCACGTTGCCCTGACCCATGTCGAGAAAGATGTGCATGTAGGGGTCCGGTGCGCCGGTGGACGGCACCTGGTCCTCGGCGATGGCGAGCACAAAGTCCATGTCGAGATGCTTTTTGTACCACTCGACTGTCTGCTTGGCATCGAGGCAGCGGTAGGCGACGTGGTGAAGGCGTTGAACGAGCATGAGGTTCTCCTTGTCCTGAGGATTGATGGACAGTCAGTGGTACTTCAAATGTCTTCGCGCGCTAGCTGCATTGCCTCGCGCAGCGTGTCGAGATTGCCGATGTGATTGGCGAGCAGCAGCACCAGCCTGGCGTTCAGCAGCGCACTCTGCTCATCACTCAAATCGCGGTGGGTGTCGATCAGCAATTGGTAAAAGTCGTCGCCCGGCGAAAAGTCGCGGTGGTAACGATGATCGGGCTGATGGAAATTCGGCGTCAGTTGCAGTGACATGGTCATGCTCCGGTGGTTCAGGCGTTGCACGTGGCGCGCAGCACGGCGGCGCGAATGCTAGCCAGATCGAGCGAGCGCCAGCGCGCAGCGACGTGCTGGTCCGGGCGGGCAAGATACACCGTTCCGTCGCGCGCGTCATAGCGCTGCGCAAAGCGACCCTTCACGTCCTGCAGCGTGAGAATCCCGGGGACCGCTTTCGATCCCGGTGTGATGACGACCGGTTGTACCGGAAACTGTCCGCCGCCGCCCTCGGCGAGGGCTCGCAATTGCGAGCCATCAAGCGTTGCGACGTCATCAGCGAACAGCAAGGCCTGAAAGCGGTTGCCGACATGATCGAGCAGCCACTGGTCAGCCGGGTCGTGGCCGTTGACCCGAACCGGCGCGTCATCCATCGGTGCCCCAGGCTCCATCATGCCCGCAAAACTATCACTATCCGGCGTGTTGAGCGCGGACCCGGTGTAGTACGCGGGCACTGACAGGCGCCCCGAATTCACCAGCTTGCGGGCAAACGCGTGCTTTTGTGCCAGTTGCAACACTGCCGTGCGAATCTGTTTGCTGGCGTTGCTCTTGGGCGTGATGAAGTCCGTGGAGCGAGTCGAATTGAGGATGTTTTCGTCTGCCGCCCAGCAGCGTTCGTCCGAGTAGGTGTCGAGCAGCTCGGACGGCGCCTTGCCGTCGATCACCAGCTTCAGCTTCCAGATCAGGTTGTCGGTGTCTTGCACGCCGCTATTGGCACCGCGGGCACCAAAGGGCGACACCTGATGCGCGGCGTCACCGGCAAACATCACCCGGCCGTGGTTGAAGCGGTTCATCCGCCGACACTGGAAGGTGTAGACGCTGACCCACTCGAGTTCGAATTCGCGATCCTTGCCCAGCATCGCCTGAATGCGCGGGATGACGCGCTCGGGCTGCTTCTCGGCCTGCGGATCGGCATCCCAGCCGAGCTGGAAATCGATACGCCAGACGTTGTCGGCTTCGCGATGCAGCAGCACGGACTGGTTGGGATGAAACGGCGGATCGAACCAGAACCATCGCTCGGCGGGGAAATCGGCCTTCATCACCACATCGGCGATCAGGAAGCGGTCCATGAAAATCTTGCCGTCGATATCCAGGCCCATCATGGTGCGAATCGGGCTGCGGGCACCGTCGCACACAATCAGCCAGTCGCATTCGATGCCATAGACGCCGTCTGCGGTCTCCACCTGCAGGCTGACGCGGTCATCTGCCGGGGTAACCGAGATGACCTTGTTTTTCCAGCGGATCTCGATGCCCACCTCGTTGCAGCGATTGACCAGATACTCCTCGAGGTAATACTGCTGCAGATTGATCATGCCGGGCCGCTTGTGGTCGGGCTCCGGCAACAAGTTGAAGCTGTACACCTCTTTCTCGCGGAAGAAAGTGCGCCCAACATTCCATTCCACCCCCTTGTCGACCACTGCCTGCCCGACCCCCACGCGGTCAAGCACTTCCAGTGCGCGCTTGGCATAGCAGAGGCCACGCGAGCCTACCGACACCGTGTCGTCGTCATCGATCACGATGGCCGGAATGCCGTGCAGATGGCAATCCAGCGCCGCGGTCAGCCCCACCGGGCCGGCGCCGACGATCAACACCGGGCGACGCGCACCGACTGCGTCCAGCTCGGGCGGGCGCTGGTAGTGGTACTTCGGGTAGGTGTAGGTCTTCAGCACCGGGTCAGTCCTCCTTGTTCTAATCGTTGCTCACGCCGCGCAAAGGCGGCGCGGCTGGCTACCCTTCCAGTGCCTTCCACATCTCGATATCGCGCTCAGCGGTCCAGATGCGCGGATCGGTATGGCCGGTCGCGAGGTCATACGCGCGCGTCACGTCGAAGGGCATACAGTGGTCAAAGATGACCCAGTGGCCGTATTTCGGCTTCAGGCGGTCGAAGGTTTCGCGATAGACGGCTTTCAAGTCCTTGCCAGCCTGTGCACCTGCCTTGACCGAGGCGTACAGCTCGCTGACGAACTCACGGGTGCCCTTGAGGCCGGCTGCAACCTGCTCCGCGGTCTGCAACGCCGCGCCGCGACCAGGCACCAGCTTCTCGGGCTTCAGTGCCGCGATGGCGTCGAGCGTCGCCGGCCAGTCCTCGTAATAGGCATCACCGGCGTAGGGCGTGGCGTCGAATTCGACCAGATCCCCCGAGAACAGCACTTTCTGGGACGGAATCCAGGCAATGGTGTCGCCCTTGGTGTGGCCGCGTCCCACCTGCATCAGCTTCACTTCCAGCTTGCCGAGCCACAGCGTCATCTCACCCTTGAACGTCATGGTCGGCCAGGTCATGCCCGGCGGCACCGACTCGACGGCCTGGAACAGGCGCGGGAAGCGGCCGATTTCACTCGCCTTGTCCTGCTCGCCACGCTCCACGATCAGGTCGTAGGTATCCTGGCTGGCGATGATGTGCTCCGCGCCCTCGGTCTTGTAGCCGCTGGCACCCAGCACCCGCACCGCGTGATAGTGCGACAGCACGACGTACTTGATCGGCTTGTCGGTGACGGTGCGGATATGGCGGATCACGTCCTGCGCCATGATCGGTGTGGCCTGGGTGTCGATCACCATCACCGCGTCGTCGCCAATGATGATGCCGGTATTGGGGTCACCCTCCGCCGTATAGGCATAGGCGTTGTCGGAGAGCTTGTCGAAGCTGACCTTCTTGACTTCGAGGTCGGCGTGGGAGGCGAATTTCTTTTGCGTGGTCATGGGTGAAGCCGGTAGCGACAGAACAGGTTGCATGCTAGATCAGAATTCGCTAAAAGTAAATCAATTCGTTATTAACAAATAATCTGCCTGCTTGTCATTCACGCCGGCAATCCATTCATGGCAAAAGAACAGCGCGGAATCCAGTCGATTGATGTTGGCGGGCGGCTACTGCAGGCGCTTACCCGCAGTGACGGCGCCATGATGCTCAAAGATCTGGCCGAAGCCGCCGACATGCCGCCGGCGAAAGCGCACGCCTATCTGGTCAGCTTCTGCAAGCTTGGGTTGATGGAGCAGGACGCCGTGACCGGCCGCTACGACCTTGGACCGCTGGCACTGGAGCTCGGGCTGGTCAGCCTCAATCGTCTCGACGCGGTCAAGATAGCTGGCGCGGAGATGTCAGCGCTGGCGGCCCGCATCGGTCAGTCCACTGCCATCGCCGTTTGGGGGAACTATGGTCCGACGATCGTGCGCTTCGAGCAGTCGGTACGCCCGATTCACGTGAACATGCGTACCGGCACCGTGATGCAGATTCAGCAGACGGCGACCGGACTGGTATTTGCTGCCTTCATTGCGCCCGCTCAGATCGAGGCTGCACTGCTCGCGACGTCGCCCGACGCGCAGCAGCGCGCCACGGTGCGGGCGGCGCTGCAGGCGCTTGAGCCGGCGCTTGCCGATGTACGCAAGCGCGGACTGGCCCGCGCGCAGGGGCATCCGGTGCCGGGCGTGAACGCCTTTTCGGCGCCGGTGTTCGACCACACTGGCGAGATCGCGCTGGCGCTGACGACGCTCGGTGCAGCCGCCGAATTTGACTCGGCCTGGAACAGCACGATTGCGCAGGAGTTGCGAGCGTCCGCGCAACGCGTGTCGGCTAGACTCGGAGCGGTCCGCAATAACAACGATTAGCGGCGCGGCAATGGTTCGCGCCCGACGCAATGATTCACCAGTGCTTCTTCCGGGAAGATCAGGCCCAGCAGCTGTTCCCGGCACCACCCTATCGCGGCTTTGGCCTGGAGCCAGACGTCAATCCCGATCTGACCCGAGTTTGCCCCGAGCTTGAGCACCCCGCTGTCCGCCTGGCGCTGGTCGAGTACGCGGCCATGCTGTATCACTGGCGCAACCCCGACAGCGACCACGATCCCTGGATCGGCTTTACCTCGTACCGGCAGCTCACCAAAAGCACCTTCCAGTTTCGCGACAGTGCGCAGGTTGCCGACCTGTTGCAGCAAGCGCAATTGCTGTCGTGGGGCGTGTGGGATCTGCGCCGACAGCGCCTGCACTGGCTGACCGGCGCGGCAGCGCAGGCGGAAATCGCGTCGCCACTGCTGCACCGCTTTACGGTGGACGTGCTGGCCGCTTTTGACATCAAGGTGCCGCCGGCCTATTTCGCGGGGGCAGCGGTGCCGCTGGCCAATTACTGGGCTATGCGAAGGGATCGATTTGAAGCGTACATGCTATGGTCTTGGCCAATCGTCAAACACGCGCTGGCAATCGATCATCCGTACAAGCGGGAGTCACCAGTGCTTGCCGGCATCGATCAGCGAAAGGCCGTTGGCTACTTCGCCGAACGGCTCTTTGCAATCTGGGCGATGCGCGAGGGGTTACAGATGATGGCCTTGGGCGAGGTCAAGATCGCCTGAACATGCGGCGTCCGCTGTTGATTCACTACATGAGGGAGAGTTTCCGTGTCTGCATTGATTGATGCTCTGTACGCACAAGCTGACGAATTCATCAGCGTTCGCCGCGACATCCACAGCGAACCGGAGCTCGCTTTCGAGGAGTTCCGTACGGCGGACCTGGTCGCCGAGCGACTGACCAGTTTTGGCTACACCGTGCATCGCGGTCTCGGCGGTACTGGCGTGGTCGGGCAGCTGGTGCGCGGTGACGGCGGCAAGCGGCTCGGGCTTCGCGCCGACATGGACGCGCTGCCCATCATCGAAGCGAACAACTTCGGCTATGCGAGCAAGCGCCGTGGCGTGATGCACGCGTGCGGGCATGACGGACATACCGCGATGCTGCTGGCGGCGGCGAAGTATCTGGCGGCCAGTGGGCGGTTCTCTGGCACCCTCAACCTGATCTTCCAGCCGGCCGAGGAGGGCAAGGGCGGCGCCAAACGAATGATGGATGAGGGCCTGTTCGAGCAGTTTCCCTGTGACGCCATCTTCGCCATGCACAACATGCCGGGCTTGCCGCAGGGCCACTTTGCGGTGCGCCCCGGTCCCACGATGGCGTCGGCCGACAACGTAACCATCACCCTGCATGGCTATGGTGGCCACGGCGCCATGCCGCATCGGGCGCAGGACCCGCTGGTCGCCGCCGCCAGCCTGGTGATGGCGCTGCAGACCATTGTTTCGCGCAACGTTGACCCGCAGCAGACCGCCGTGGTCACGGTGGGCGCGCTGCATGCCGGGGTTGCCAACAACGTCATCCCCCAGACCGCGACGCTGGAGCTGAGCGTTCGTGCACTGGACCCCGCCGTGCGTAACCTGCTGGAGGCGCGCATCCGTGCCATCGCCACCGCGCAGGCAGAGAGCTTTGGCGTGCGCGCCGAGATCAATTACCAGCGCGGCTATCCGGTGCTGGTCAACACGGCGGCGGAAGCGGAATTTGCCTGTGGTGTGGCGCGCGATCTGGTGGGCGACAGCCGTGTCGAGTGGAACGCGGCGGCGGTGACTGGCAGCGAAGATTTCGCCTTCATGCTGGAGAAGCTGCCCGGCTGCTATTTCTTCATCGGCAACGGCGATGGCGACAGTGCCGGCGCCTGCATGGTGCACAACCCTGGCTACAACTTCAACGACGACAACATTGGCGTCGGCTCGGCGATGTGGGTGGCGTTGACGCAGCGGTATCTCGCAGCCTAGCTGGCAATTCAGCTTTTCGGCGTAAGCACCATTCGATGTGGGCTCAGGCCGCAAAATGGTTAAAGTCGACTTGACGCTCAAATCCGCACTGAGCCCAGATTAAATGGGACTCTCGCTAAAAAGGTGATCGCCCGGCTTCACCCGACGAAGCGCGCCAGGCACGACTTTTTCGCCGCTACTTCGCGAGCGAATACCCTTGTCCCTTTGTCCGCAGCGGACTCAGGGACATCGACGAAACCTCTACACTCGCCGGGCGCTCCGGCATCCGGCCCGGCGTTCTGCCCACACATCACTCATGTTCGACCGCATCCGCGAAGACATCGCCGCCATTCGCAGCAAAGACCCTGCCGCGCGCTCCGCGCTCGACATCTGGCTGTCCTATCCCGGTTTTCACGCCGTGCGGCTGCACCGTATCGCCAATGCGCTATGGCGAGGTGGCTTCCGTCGTAGCGGACGCTGGGTGTCGCATCTGTCGCGCTTTTTGACCGGTATCGAGATTCATCCGGGTGCCTTCATCGGCCGCCGGGTGTTCATCGACCACGGCATGGGCATCGTGATCGGCGAGACGGCGGAAGTGCACGACGACTGCACCATCTATCAGGGCGTTACCCTCGGCGGCACCTCGCTGGAGCGTGGCGCCAAGCGGCACCCGACGCTGGAGCGCGGCGTCATCGTCAGTGCCGGCGCCAAGGTGCTGGGCGGCTTCACGGTCGGGGAAAACGCGCGCGTTGGCTCCAATTCGGTGGTGCTGAAGCCGGTGCCTGCCGGCGCCACGGCGGTGGGCATTCCGGCGCGCATCATCACCGCCGAGACCAAGGAAAAGCGCGAAGCAACCGCGCAGAAGATTGGCTTCTCGGCGTACGGCATCTCGGCGGATCTTGACGATCCGCTGGTGCAGGCGATCCACAAATTGCTCGACCACAGCGCCGAGCTGGATGCCCGCCTGAACAACATCTGCGCCGCGCTCGAAAAGCAGGGAGTGGACTGCTCAAAGCTGCGCGGGCCCAATGTGGACGCCAGCGCCATCGACAAACTGCTGGACGCGGACTGACGATAGGGCGCGTCCGATAGTTTGATTTGGAATAAGAAAAGGCCAACAGCACCCGGTTGGCTCGTGCACTGCAACATAAAATTGAGAGAATTCAATCCCTTGCAAGTTCTCGCCCCGTGGACATGACTGTCAATCCCGCTATTCCCCAGGCTGTCGCTGCCGCTGGCGGCCCGATCGAAGCCGATGCCGTCATTGTTGGCGCCGGCCCGGTTGCCCTGTTCCAGGTGTTCGAACTTGGCCTGCTGGAGATCAAGGCCCATGTGATTGACTCGCTGACCCAGGTCGGCGGCCAGCCCATCGAGCTCTATCCCGACAAGCCGATTTACGACATTCCGGCGGTGCCGGTCTGCACCGGCAAAGAGCTGACCGACAGCCTGATGAAGCAGGCCGAGCCATTCAAGCCCACCTTCCACCTGGGCCAGGAAGTCAGCAAGGTGGCCAAGCGTGAAGACGGTCGCTTTGACCTCGAAACTTCCGCCGGCACCAAGTTCATCACCAAGACGGTATTCATCGCCGCTGGCGTTGGTGCCTTTCAGCCGCGCAAGCCGAAGGTCGAGGGCCTGACGCAGTTCGAAAACAACGGCCAGCTGGCGTATCGCGTGCGCGATCCGCAGCAGTATGCCGGCAAAAACGTGGTGATCCTCGGCGGCGGCGATTCCGCGCTCGACTGGGCGCTGAACCTGCAGCCGATCGCCGAGAGCGTCACGCTGATTCACCGTCGCGACGAATTCCGTGCAGCGCCGGCCAGCGTGGCCAAAATGAAGGCGCTCGCTGATGCCCACGAGATGATGCACATCACCGGTCAGGTCACCGGCTTCGAGGCCGAAGATGGCGTGCTGAAAGAAGTGAAGGTGACCAGTCTCGACGGCGTCACCCGCCGCCTGCCGCTCGATAACCTGCTGGCGTTCTTCGGCCTGTCACCCCGCCTCGGGCCGATCGCCGAATGGGGCCTCGACATCGAGCGCCGTCAGGTGAAGGTCGATACCGAAAAGTTCGAAACCAGCATTCCCGGCATCTTCGCCGTCGGCGACATCAACACCTATCCCGGCAAGAAGAAGCTCATCCTCTCCGGCTTCCATGAGGCTGCGCTGGCTGCTTTCGGCGCTGCAAAGTACATCTTCCCCGAGAAGAAAGTCTCACTGCAGTACACCACCACCAGCACCAAGCTGCACGAGGTACTGGGCGTCGAATCGCCGGTGTTCGACTGATCGGGATCGTTAGCGAGCCTCGGGTTTCAGCGCATCGCGCAGAAACCCGGCGGTGACCGCCCGCGCCTGCGGTACGTTGAGCAGCGTGTGCGGCGCACCGGGGATCAGGGTCACCGTCGAATATTTGTTGTCTTTCAGCGCGTCACCGCAGTGCCCCTTGGCGATGGCGTGGCCCAACCACGTGTTGGCGCTCGAAAAGAACGGATCGGACGCGCTGATCAGGTTGAGCACCGGGCGATCCTGCGGCAGCGCGTTCTTCGGCTCGGCAACGAAATAGTTCGGCTCGCAGCTCCACGCGAAGATCATCCGCGCCGCGAACTCATTGCCGGCATAGCGCGCCACCGGCACCCCGCCTTCGCTGGCGCCCGCCAGCACCAGCTTTGACATGTTAGCCCACGGCTGCGCCGTGATCGCCTTCAGCGCAGGCGCAACCTCGGCCAGCCGCAAGGCATGGATGCGCTCGTATTGCTCCTTGCTGATTGGCGAGGTGTAAGTCACGCGGCCGGGCAGGGCAAACGAGTCGGGCGCCACGCTGGCGATGCCCAGGGTGGCCAGCCAGCGCTGCCACTCGCCAATCGCCTTCAGCCCAAGCCCCGACGAACCGTGCAGAAACAGCACCACCGGTGCCTTGCCGCCCCGCAGTGGCGGGATGTCCTTCCACTTGCCGGCCCACACCGTCGCCCCGGTCAGCGACTCCGGCAGCACCACATCGGCCTGCTGCACGGCAGCTGCGAGCGATTCAGCCGTGTGTGCCCAGGCGTCGCCACGGACTTCGCCGACGGGCGCGGGTTTGGTCGCGGGCGCGGGCTGCGCCGTGGCAGGTGGCGTGCCCAGTAGGGTGCACAAGGTGAGGGCGGCGAGGGGGCGAAGTGTCGTGGTCATGTCGAATCGTCAGGCCGTCAGCGGTATTTGAGGAACGGTAGGTAACGGCAGCGTTGCAGTCACCTTGTGCAGTCTAAGCCCGCCTGAAGTCATTGCGGTGAATGGCGGTTCAACAAACTTGATTCAGCGCATGCGCCGGATAATCATGGCATGCAAGTCACACTCGAACCACCCGATCAACCAGAGGTGATCACCCTGATCGCCGCGCTGGACGCCTATCAGGGCGCGCTCTACCCGCCGGAGAGCAACTATCACCTGAGCATCGACGCGCTGCGCCAGCCCAACGTGCTGTTTGCTGTGGCCCGTGACGCAGGCGGTGTCGCGGTGGGCTGCGGTGCCGTGGTCATGTTGGCGGACTATGGCGAACTGAAGCGCATGTACGTCGATCCGGCACAGCGGGGCGTCGGCGTGGCACAGCAGCTGTTGCAGCGCCTGGAGCACGAAGCGATGCAGCGCAACTGCCCCCTGCTGCGGCTGGAGACGGGCATCCATCAGCAGCGGGCGATTGCTTTCTACGCCGGTACTGGCTATGCGCAATGCGAGCGCTACGGTGACTACCCGGTTGATCCGCTCAGCGTGTACATGGAGAAATGGCTGGTCGGGGCAGGCATTGCGCAGCGCTGACGACATCGAAGCGGACCGCCGCGCACGGTTGATACAGCTGGTCGAAGCGAGTGACTGGTTTCTGCCGGCGCTGCGCGCGGTGCGCAGCCTGGGTCTGGATCAATGGTGCATCGGCGCTGGCGCCCTGCGCAATCTCGTGTGGGACGCTCTCTCGGGGAATGCTCAGCGCTCGGCGCTGGGCGATATTGACGTGGCGTTTTTTGCTGCCGATGACGTCAGCAGTGCCCGCGATCAGGCGCTGCAGCACCGCTTGTGCGCCCTCATGCCCGGCTGGCCGTGGGAGGTGACCAATCAGGCCGGTGTGCACCTGTGGTTCGAGCAACACTTCGGGCATCCCGTCGCGCCGCTGGCGTCGCTGGCAGACGCGGTCGCGACGTGGCCGGAATACGCAACTGCGGTGGCTGTCACGCTGGAGCAGGACGACACCATCAGCATCATTGCGCCCTACGGGTTGAGCGACCTGTTCACCATGACGGTGCGCCACAACCCGGCGCGGGCGAGCGTTGCCACCTATCGAGAGCGCGTCGCGCAGAAAAAGTATCGGGATCGCTGGCCCGGGGTGACGATCATCGACGCGGAGTGCTAAAACTTCCTTCAGTCATCGCGACCACGATTTCGTCAATCAAAAGGGGAGTTTTCATGAAGAAGTTCAGCGTGCGATCTGCGTACAGCGCCATCGCTCTTGGCATCCTGTTGGCCACGTCCGCTGGTGCCCAGACGCCGGCTGCAGCACCGGCTGCGCCTGCAGCGGCAGCACCGGCGCCTGCGCCCTTGTTGACCGAGAAGAAAGTGTTCGAGCTGGCCAGCTACACCACCTTCGGTGGCAAGGCGATCAAGAACGTAAAGGTCGGCTACGAGACTTACGGCAAGCTCAACGCGGCTGGCGACAACGCCGTCTTCATCGCGCACTTCTATTCGGGCAACTCGCATGCGGCGGGCAAGTACAAGCCGGGTGATGCCGCCGCAGGCTATTGGGATTCGATCATCGGCCCCGGCAAACCGATCGACACCAACAAGTTTTTCGTGATCAGTGCCGACACGCTTTCGAACCTGAACACCAAGGATCCGATGGTCACCACCACCGGCCCGTCGTCCATCGACCCCGACACCGGCAAGCCCTACGGCATGAGCTTCCCGGTGGTTGCGATGCGTGACTCGGTGCGTGTGCACAAGGCACTGGTCGATTCCCTCGGCGTCAAGAAGCTGCACGCCGTGGCGGGCGCATCCGGCGGCAGCGTGCAGGCCGTGGAATGGGCGGTGCTGTATCCGGACTTCGTCGACCGCGCGATTCCGGTGATTTCGCCGGGGCTGTCGATCTCGCCGTGGGCCGTCGCGCTGCTTGACCTGTGGGTGGCGCCGATCAAGGCAGACCCGAAGTGGAACAACGGCGACTACTACGGCAAGGGCGAACCGATCGACGGCATCGCGCTCGCGCTGAAGGCGGTGACCATCACGACGCGGCACTGGACCTGGGTTGAAAAGGTCTTCGCCTACAAACCCGCGGACGCCACCAAGCCACCAGCCGACGCCATCGGCAATCGTTTCGCCAGCGAAGATGCGTTGACGAAGGCCGGCATCGCCCGCGCCGCCACCACCGACGCCAACAACAAGATCTACATGGCGAAGGCGAACCAGCTGTTCAACGTCGAGGACGAAGCAGGGAAGGCGAAAGCCAAATTCCTGTTCATCCCGGCAAAGACAGACCTCGTGTTCCCGCCGGAAATGTCACAGAAGGCGGCAGCCAAACTGCGCAGCTTGGGCAAGTCGGCTGAAGTGGTCGTGATCGACGCCGAGGGCGGGCATCTGGATGGGGTGCTGGCTATTTCGCAGGCATCGGACGCGATTCGGGCGTTTTTGGCGAAGTAGATTTGACATGCGATTGACGTAGGCTGGGTTGAAAACCCAGCATTCGTCATTGCAAGCATGCGCTGGGTTTGGCAACCCAGCCTACGGGGTCATCATTAGTGCACCGTCATGTCAGCTCAACGGAATTCAAGCCTTCACCAAGATGACACTTATACGCATCGCGCTCATCGTTAACACGCTCATTTTCGGTACGTTTGCGATCGCGCAAACAGCTCCAATTTACCAGTGCGTGGACAATACGGGCGCGCGCGTCATGCAGGACACTCCCTGCATCGGCGGCAAACAAACGATCATCGGCGAGCGACCGCTCAATGACGGCGAGCGTGAAACCCTACGCGCCGCGCAAGTCGCCAAGGAGCAGGCCGAACGCGAGCAAAAACAAAAACAGCGCAACAGCGAGATTGAGCAACAGCTTCGCATCCGTGCCGCAGACGACAACCAGCAACGCCAGCAACGCCAGAGGCGATGCGGCGCGAACCTTGACATGCAACCCACCATCGGGGTGTCGCTCGAGCTGTTCCGCGAATGCCGCGACCCGCTGTGGGCGCCGACGCGCACCCGGCAAATCACCGACAACCGCGGCAACGTTACGGAATACTGGCACATGCTCGGCGGCGCCGTCCTCGTGTTTACCAACGGACGCCTCAGCAGCACCATGTTTTGACCTTCGGCGGGCTGCCGCAGCGAGGTAGGGTGCGCATCAAAATGCGCACCAATGCGGACGAGTGCGAAATTCGGTGCGCGCTCTGGCGCACACCCTACGCGACGGAGCCTGCGAAGTCTGGTAGCAAGTAGTGCCGTAGGTCGGAACGCTTGCGGTTCCGACGGATGCGTTGGCGTAACAAAGCGGAATTGATGTGCCTTCGGCGTTTGCACGAGGCGGCACCGCAAGCGTGCCGCCCTACATCGCCGTGCTGCGTTGATTAAACGCTAGTCATCGCCACCGTCTTGGTATTGAGGTAAGCCTCCAGCGCCTCGGGGCCGCCTTCGCTGCCGTAGCCTGAATCCTTGATGCCGCCGAACGGCAGCTCTGCCCACGGCGCGGCGGGCTGGTTGATCCAGAGCATGCCAGTTTGTACTTGGGCGCTCAGCTGATGGGCATTCTTGATGCTGCTGGTGAAGGCGTAGGCCGAGAGGCCGAACGGCAGGCGGTTGGCCTCTGCGATGGCTTCGTCGAGGTTTTTCACGCTGCGTACGGCGGCCATCGGGCCGAACGGCTCGTTGTTGAACACCGAGCTGTCGAGCGGCGGGTCAAGCAGCACCGTTGGTTTGAAAAAGTTGCCGGTGGTGCCGATGCGTTCCCCGCCGGTGGCGAGAGTGGCGCCGCGCTTGATGGCGTCCTCGGTGATTTCCTGCATCGCACTGACGCGGCGCGGGTTGGCTAGCGGGCCCATCTGGATGCCGGCTTCGAGGCCGGAGCCGACTTTCAGTCCCTGCGAGTATTTCACCAGGCCCGCGACGAACTCGTCGCGCGCTGCTTCTTCGACGAGAAAGCGCGTCGGAGAGATGCAGACCTGCCCGGCGTTGCGGAACTTGGCGCCGGCGATCACTTTCACGGCATGCGCGATGTTGGCGTCTGCTGCGACGATCACCGGCGCGTGACCGCCGAGTTCCATGGTCAGGCGCTTCATGTGCTTGCCCGCGAGCGAGGCGAGCATCTTGCCCACCGGCGTCGAGCCGGTGAACGTGATCTTGCGGATGACCGGGTGCGGAATCAGGTAGTTGCTGATCTCGGCGGGGTCACCGTAAACGAGGCCGACGACGCCTGCGGGCAGACCGGCGTCCACGAAGGCACGGATGAGTTCGGCGGGCGAGGCGGGCGTTTCTTCGGCCGCCTTGACGATCATCGAGCAGCCCGTGGCGAGCGCGGCGGAGAGCTTGCGCACCACCTGATTGATCGGGAAGTTCCACGGCGTGAACGCGGCGACCGGGCCGACCGGCTCCTTCAGCACCATTTGCTGCTGGGCCAGCGAGCGCGGCGAAACAATGCGTCCGTAGACGCGGCGGCTCTCCTCGGCGAACCATTCGATGATGTCGCAGGACATGCCAATCTCGATCTTGGCTTCGGCGAGCGGTTTGCCCTGCTCCATCGTCATCACGGTGGCGATGGCATCGGTACGCTCGCGCAGCAGCGCGGCAGCGGCGCGCATCACCTTGGCGCGTTCGACCGCAGGCGTGTTTTTCCACACTTCAAAACCCTTGGCCGCTGCGGCCAGCGCGTCGTCGAGGTCGGCCGTGTTGGCCTTGGCAACCGTGCCAATCGTGCTGCCGTCGGCGGGGTTGTGCACCGGCAGGGTCGCGCCGCCACGGGCTGCGCGCCATTCGTTGTTGATCAGGAGCTGAACGTTGGAGTAGGTCATAGTGATGCTTGGCTGCTAGAGGAAATTGAAACTGATGGTGCTTGTGTAGCGTGGATGGCGTGCGGCAAGGTGTGCGTGAAATTGCCTGTTGGTGGTTTATCAGCTTTTTGATGAAATGGCGTCGGCAATGGGCTTCATACGCGATTCGTCCTAAAGTCGATAACTACAGAAAAATGGCTTCACGCCCTTTATGAACGCCATTTGAGAAAAAAGCTGATACATCGGTTGTCGCATTTGTGGCTGCGTGCATGACCCACGGCTGGACAAAGGCGGCGCTACCGCTTGAGGAACCCGATCGCACTTTCCTGCTCGGTTTCGACGTACCAGCGCACCATCGCATGCGGGATGTTGAGGGCGATGGTGCTGCCGTGTTCGCCATCCACGCCGGTGTCGATCATCATGGTGAAGAAGGGGCCGCTGACGTCCACCTCCTCACAGCGGAAGTAGTAGCCCACCGTGTTCTTCTTGGCGTAGGCGAGGAAGGGCTGCAACTGGCGGACGCCGTCTTCGGTGAGTTGCACGGCGATGGTTTTCGTTTTGTTCATCTCATTCCTGTGATCGCTGTTGGCGGCGACGCCGTTCAGCCGCCGATGTAGCTCATCTCGACCTTGCGCAGGCTGGCAGTCTCTGCCGTGCGGATCTCGCTGTAGCGATCCGTTCGCGTCTGCCAGACGCCGGCGAGCAGCGCCGCGATGTCATCGTCACTGGCGCCGCCGCGCAGCAGGGCGCGGAAATCGGTGCCCTGATCGGCGAACAGGCAGGTAAAGATCTTGCCGTCGGTGGACAGTCGCGCGCGGGTGCAGGTGCCGCAGAACGCGTGCGTCACGCTGGAAATGACGCCGATTTCGCCACTGCCGTCCGCATAGCGCCAGCGTTCGGCCACTTCCCCTTCGTATTGGGCGTCAACCGCCATCAGCGGCGCGTCGGCGTGGATTGCTGCCACGATGTCGCGGCTCGGCACCACGTCATCCATGCGCCAGCCGTTGGTCGAGCCCACATCCATGAATTCGATGAAGCGCACGATGACGCCGGTGCCGCGAAAATGGCGCGCCATATCGACGACGGTGTGGTCGTTGACACCGCGCTTGACCACCATGTTGACCTTCACCGGCACCAGGCCGGCTGCCAGCGCCGCGTCGATGCCGCGCAGCACGTCGGCTACCGGAAAGTCAACGTCGTTCATGGCGCGAAACACCGCGTCATCCATCGAGTCGAGCGAGACAGTGATACGCGACAGCCCCGCCGCTTTCAACGCCGCCGCCTGCTTGACCAGCGTCGAGCCGTTGGTGGTGAGTGTCAGGTCCAGCGGCTTGCCGGCAGGCGTGCGCAACTGCGCCAGCATCTCGATCAGTGTTGACAGGTGACGACGCAACGTTGGCTCGCCGCCAGTCAGGCGCAGTTTCTCGACGCCGAGGCCCGCTGCAATACGGGCGAAGCGGGTGATTTCTTCAAACGAGAGCAGGGCGTCGTGCGGCAGGAATTTGTAGCCGGGGCCGAATACTTCCTTCGGCATGCAGTAGGTGCAGCGGAAGTTGCACTTGTCGGTGACCGAGATGCGCAGGTCGTGCAGATGCCGCGACCGCGAATCGGCAACGCGCCGCGCTGCGCGCAATTCCGCCAGCGAGCCCGCGGCGACCGGCAATGCCGACGCACCGCGCAGCTTGCCAACTGGCGTCAGCGGGATGACGGTGCCGGGAACATGCGATCGCTCGCCCATGATGCGTTGCAGGTTTTCACGAATCGTTAATCACGCGGTATTCTGCTAGATTCGTTGCGTGAGTGCCGTTGTAACCCCTGCCGATCTCCCTGTTGCCGACGTGGCCTCGTGGTCGGTGACCGTCTGTTTTCGCCAGCGGCCGGTGCAAAGCCGGTGGGTCGATTTTGAATGGGAAACCGCGACGGTCGAAGTGGTGGCAACCGCGCAAAAGCTGGTGCCCGCAAATGCTGCCTTCGAGGAGATGATTGCTGGCGAGACCCGCTGGTGCTACACGGCGCAGCCTGTCGATCTGCATCCGTCGGAGGGGGAGGGCTACTGGCTCAACCTCAATTCCCCCGCACCCTGCATCTTCGTCATGTGGCGCCTGGAAGAGGGCGATCAGGTCCCCCGACCAGTGGTGGTGACACTCTCCTACAACGAGGCTGGCCGCATGCTCGACGCCGGCGACCACGTTGACAACGTGCCCATGCCTGCAGAAATGCGTGACGTGCTGATCGCCTATACCGCTGCGCACTACAAGCCCGAGCCGCGCAAGAAGGTGCGCCGCAACGATCCGTTCCGCGAAGGCGCCTTCCGCCGCGAATCATCGTCGGGATCGGGTGAATCGCGTGGCTGAAAAAAGTAACGAGCTGCCAACGTCTACCGCAGACGAGCGCTTCACGCTGTCGCGCTGGTCGCGACTCAAGCGCGGCGCCGGGGCTGTGCCCGCTGTCGCTACGGACGAAGGCCCTCTCAGCCCCAAACCATCATTGGACGCGGCGCCGGGGTCTGCCGCGTCTGCAGCGGCCAGTGGGCCAACCGCCGCTGCCGGGGACTTGCAATTGCCTCCGCTGTCGTCGATTTCGCTGAATGCCGATTTCACCCCTTTCATGCAGGCGAAGGTACCGGCAGCGCTGCGCCAGCAGGCCCTGAAGGCCCTGTTCCGCGAGCCACACTTCAATGCGATGGACGGGCTCGACACCTACATCGACGACTACACGCAATTCGAGCCGATTGCACCCGAGGTGCTGGAAAAGCTCTCCGCCTGGCAGGCGATCAAGAATCCGCCACAGATGGTGGTCGCCGACGGCGGCTATGCGGTCGATGTGACCAGCGACGAAGGGCGGGCGATTCTCGCTGCCCGCGCGGCGCGTGACGCGGAAGACAACCCGCAGGAGGACAGTGCGGCCGAGGCCGCTGCCGACTCGCCTGACACCCCGCCGCCGCCCGCTTTGCATGCCCGGTATGGCACCCGTGTTGGCGACTTTTCCGCAGCTACGGCTGCTGACCCCGAACCTGCGCTGACCGATCCCGTGCCTGATTCAGTGACCCCGGTACCCGCACACGCCGGCAGCACTGGCGCTGCGTCAGACAAACCACCTGCACCATGACCCGAAATGCTTACCTGTGCTCGTGCAATCGCACGATGCCCTTTGCCGCGACCGCGCTGACCGAGGCCGCGCGCGCTGCTGGCGCCGACCGCGTTGAGACTTTCGAGGCCATGTGCCAGCATCAGCTCGAACGCTTTGGTGCAGTCCTTGAAGGCGATGCCGTTGTGGCCTGCACGCAGGAAGCGCGCCTGCTGACCGAGGTGGCCGCCGATTTGCCCAAGGTATCGACTGTCCGCTTTTTCAATATCCGTGAGACGGCCGGTTGGGCCACAGAGGCACCGTTCGCGACGCCGAAGCTCGCTGCCCTGATTGCCAGTGCGATGTTGCCGGACGCCGAGCCCACCACGCAGGTGAGCTACAAAAGCGCCGGGCAGACGCTGATCATCGGTGCGCTGGCCGATGCGATAGCCGTGGCCAATCTGCTGAAGGGGTCCGTACCGGTCAGCGTGCTGGCAACGACTAGAGAGGGTGACACAGCCGGCGAGTTGCCCGCCACGCGAGATTTTGCGGTGGTCACTGGCTCCAAGGTCCGCGCGACGGGATGGCTGGGCGCGTTCGACGTGCAGTGGCAACAGGCGAACCCGATCGACCTTGACGCATGTACCCGCTGTGGCGCCTGCGTGAAGGCTTGTCCGGAGCAGGCCATTGATGCCAGCTTTCAGGTCGATCTGCAGAGGTGCAAATCGCATCGCGCCTGCGTCGCAGCCTGCGGCGAGATTGGCGCGATCGACTTTTCGCGAATTGAAGCTGAGCGCAGCGGCCGTTTCGACGTTGTTCTCAATCTCACCGCGCAACCGCTGTTCACGCAACACCAGCCGCCGCAGGGCTATTTTCAGCCGGGCGACGATGCCATGGCGCGTTTGCGTGCGATCACGGAAATCGTGGCGTTGACCGGTGAGTTCGAGAAGCCGAAATTCTTTGACTATCGCCCGCGCATTTGTGCGCATGGCCGCAATCGCAAGAGCGGATGTACGCAGTGCGTCGATGTCTGCTCTACGCGCGCCATCGCGTCAAGGGGGGACCAGATTGAGGTGTCGCCGCAGCTTTGCATGGGCTGCGGTGCCTGCACCACCGTGTGCCCATCCGGGGCGCTGAGCTACACGGTGCCGCGCGTGGCTGATCTCGGAGCGCAGATCAAGACGGTGCTGCGCACTTACCACGGTGCTGGTGGCAAGGATGCCATTCTGCTGCTGCACGACGGCGAGCAGGGCGCAGCAGCAATCGCCGCGTTGGCCCGCCACGGCGAAGGCCTGCCAGCACGCTGCATTCCGCTGGCGTTGCATCACGCGGCGGCGGCCGGGCTTGACGTCTGGCTCGGTGCCGTCGCCTACGGCGCCACCGAGGTCGCGGTGCTGGTCACACCGTCGGTGGCGCCGGAATACCTGATCACGCTCAGCGCGCAGGCGGCCGTCGCGAATCGCATACTCGCTGCGCTTGGCTATCAGGGGGCACGCGTCCGCATTGTGGATGAGCGCGAGCTGGCGTTCCCGGCCTGGGCCGAGACGCGCGGCCTGGGCGTACGCGTTGCGGCGGGCTTTAACCTGAGCAACGACAAGCGTGGGACGCTGGACGCTGTTTTTGCTCATTTGCATGAGCATGCACCGACACCAGTGCCATTGATCTCGCTGGACGCCGGGGCGCCGTTCGGGGCGATTGCGGCGGATGCGGATCGTTGCACGATGTGCCTCGCCTGCGTGGGCAGTTGCCCCGAGGGTGCGCTGGCTGATAACCCCGAAAAGCTGGAGCTTCGCTTTGTCGAGAGCAAGTGCGTGCAATGCGGGCTATGCCAGAAGACCTGCCCGGAACGGGCGATCACGCTGGTACCGCGACTTAACCTCGTTGCTGAAGCGAAAAAGCCGGTGGTGCTGAACGCGGCGGAAATTCTTAATTGCACACGTTGCAGCAAGCCGCTGGGTGCCAAGAAGATGATTGAAAACATGGCTGGCAAACTCGCCTCGCACAGCATGTTCGCCGACGAACGGTCGAAGGCCCGCATCTTCATGTGTGCCGACTGTCGCGTCGCGGACCTCTACAGCGAAGAAAAGCCGCTGGACGTCCGGGACCTGCCACGATGAGCGATCACGACAACACAGCCGCTGGTGCGGCACCGGTCTCTTTCCGCACGTGGATTTCGCCGGAGGATCACGGTCGCGCCAATTTCTACGCGCTGATTTCGCGGCTGTTTGCCGATGCTCCGGACGCCCCCTTGCTGCGGGCGATCGCAGGGTCGCCGCCGCTTGCTACCGACGACGACGGCATGCCGCTGGCGCTGGCGTGGTCACGCCTTATCGCCGCGTGTACCGTTGTGGACGTTGATGCCGCAGCGGCGGAGTACGAGACACTTTTTGTCGGCGTCGGCAAGGCGCCGCTGAATTTGCATGCTTCCCACCACCTGACCGGGTTCATGATGGAGCAGCCGCTGGCGGATGTGCGTACCGCCCTTGCAACACTAGGGTTTGCCCGCGTCGGAGCACAAACGATGGTCGAGGATCACCTGTCTGCTCTGTGCGAAGTGATGCGCTTGCTCATTGTGGGCGGCAGCGGGGTTGAGCCAGCGCCCCTTGCCGTGCAGCGCCGGTTTTTTGAGGCACACATCGCGCCCTGGTTTGATCGATGTTGCGCCGCAATAGCGGAATCCTCGCTTGCCAATTTCTATCGCGTCGTTGCACAATTCACATGTAATTACTTGCAGATTGAGCGTGACGCGTTCGCAATTGGCGAGTAGCTGCATACCAAGTTGTGCCAAGGAGTGTTCACATGAAAAACGGTAAGTCCGGCGCTGATCTCAAGCGTCGCGGTTTTTTGCTGGCTGGTGGAACTGGCGCGGTCGGCGCCGTGGCGGTTGCCATGTCACCCACGTCGGCGCCGGTGACCACTGCGGCCAAGCGCGCGCCGGTTAACGGAGACGCCGGTTATCAGGAAAGCGAACACGTTCGCACCTACTACGATCTGGCGCGCGTCTAGGCGCACTCGCGGCGATTGCGTCGCCGCTCCAAGGTTTTACGGAGATTCATCATGCTGGTTCGCAAATCTCACCACGTTGACGGCACGCCGCTGTCTGCCCCTACCGTCCGCCGCTTCAGTGCAAGTCGCCAGAGCAATACGCTCGACCGCCGCAGTTTTCTCAAGCGCTCGGGCATTGGCCTTGGCGCCGGTGCGTTCGCCAGCCAGCTGCCGCTGGGAGTGATCGGCAAGGCGGAAGCTGCCGACGCACCTGCCGCAGGTGCAAAGGCGGAAGTCAAGCGCACGGTTTGCACCCACTGTTCGGTCGGATGCGCTATTGACGCAATCGTCGAGAACGGCGTGTGGACGCGGCAGGAGCCGGTTTTTGATTCGCCGATCAACCTCGGCGCCCACTGTGCCAAAGGTGCCGCGATTCGCGAGCACGGCCATGGCGAACATCGCCTGAAATACCCAATGAAACTGGTGAACGGCAAGTACGTTCGCATCAGTTGGGAACAGGCCATGAGCGAGGTGGGCGACAAGCTGCTCGACCTGCGCAAGACGGCCGGGCCGGACAGCGTGTTCTGGGTTGGTTCGTCGAAGCACAACAACGAACAGGCCTACATGTTCCGCAAGTTTGTGAGCATGTTTGGCTCCAACAACTGTGACCATCAGGCCCGCATCTGCCACTCGACTACGGTCGCCGGCGTAGCCAATACCTGGGGCTACGGTGCGATGACCAACTCGTACAACGACATGCAGAACACCAAGTGTGCGCTGTATATCGGTTCCAATGCCGCCGAGGCGCACCCGGTGTCGATGCTGCATATGCTGCACGCCAAGGAAACCGGCGCCAAGATGATCGTGGTTGACCCGCGCTATACGCGCACGGCTGCGAAGGCGGACGAATACGTGCGCATCCGCTCAGGCTCGGACATTCCGTTCCTGTTTGGCCTGCTGCATCACGTCTTCAAGAACGGCTGGGAAGACAAGAAGTACATCAATGATCGTGTCTACGGCATGGACAAGATCAAGGAAGAGGTGATGACCAAGTGGACGCCGGACAAGGTCGAAGAGGCCTGCGGCGTGCCCGAGGCGCGTATGGCCGAGATCGCGAAAATGTTCGCAACCAACCGGCCGTCCACCATCGTGTGGTGCATGGGGCAGACCCAGCACACCATCGGTAACGCGATGGTTCGCGCCAGCTGCATCCTGCAACTGGCGCTCGGCAACATTGGCGTGTCCGGCGGCGGCGCCAACATCTTCCGTGGTCACGACAACGTTCAAGGTGCCACCGACGTCGGCCCCAATCCGGATTCGCTGCCCGGTTACTACGGCATTGCGACCGGTGCCTGGAAGCACTGGGCAACGGTGTGGGGTGTTGACTACGAGTGGCTGAAGAAGCAGTTCGCCTCGCAGGCGATGATGGAAAAGCCTGGCATGACGGTGTCGCGCTGGATCGACGGTGTGCTCGATCCGAACGAGACCATTGATCAGGATTCCAACCTGCGCGCCATCGTCTATTGGGGCCACGCGCCGAACTCGCAGACACGCGGCCCGGAAATGAAAAAGGCGATGGAAAAGGTCGATTTGATGGTGATCATCGACCCGTATCCAACGGCCTCGGCGGCGATGCCCGATCGCAAGGACGGTGTTTACCTGTTGCCGGCGTGCACCCAGTTTGAGACCAGTGGCTCGGCCACGGCATCGAACCGCTCGATCCAGTGGCGCGAGCGGGTGATCGCTCCGCTGTTCGAATCACAGACTGATCACGCGATCATGTACGCGTTCGCGAAGAAGTTCGGCTTTGCCGAGCAGTTCGCCAAGAACTGCAAGATCGTGAAGCCTGATGGCGAGCGCAAGTGGGAAGAACCGTTGATCGAAGACATTCTTCGCGAGATCAACAAGGGCACCTGGACGATTGGCTACACCGGGCAATCGCCGGAGCGCCTGAAGCTTCACATGAAGCACATGAACACCTTCGATCCGAAAACGCTCAAGGCGAACGGTGGTCCCTGCAACGGTGATTACTTTGGCCTGCCGTGGCCCTGCTATGGCACCCCGGAAATGAAGCATCCGGGCTCGCCCAATCTGTACGACACGTCCAAGCATGTGATGGACGGTGGCGGCAATTTCCGCGCGAACTTTGGCGTCGAGCGCGATGGCGTGTCGCTGCTGGCCGAAGACGGTTCGTATTCGAAGGGGGCCGACCTGACGACTGGCTACCCTGAGCTTGATCACGTGTTGCTCAAGAAGCTTGGCTGGTGGGACGAACTCACCGAAGCAGAGAAGAAGGGCGCCGAGGGCAAGAACTGGAAGACTGACCTCACGGGCGGTCAAATCCGTGTATTCATGAAGAACCACGGCTGTCATCCCTTTGGCAATGCCAAAGCGCGCGCGGTTGTATGGAACTTCCCGGATGCAATTCCGCAGCACCGTGAACCGCTCTATGGCACCAGCGCCGAACTGGCGAAGAAGTATCCGACTCATGCCGACAAAGGCGGTGCCTTCTGGCGACTGAAGACGCTGTACAAGTCAGTGCAGGACAAAGCAGTGGCTGACAAGGTCTATGAAAAATTCCCCCTGGTGCTGACCTCGGGCCGCCTTGTTGAATATGAGGGTGGCGGCGAAGAAACTCGCAGTAACCCTTGGCTGGCCGAGTTGCAGCAGGAGAACTTCATCGAGATCAACACGAAGGACGCCAATGATCGCGATGTGCGCAACAACGACTACGTGTGGGTCAAGGCGGCGACTGGTGCACAGATCAAGGTGAAGGCGCTGGTTACCGAACGTGTCGGGCCAGGAACGACCTTCATTCCGTTCCACTTCTCGGGGTGGTGGCAGGGCAAGGACCTGCTCGAGAAATATCCCGACGGTGCAGCCCCAATCGTGCGTGCTGAAGCAGTCAACACTGCAACCACCTACGGGTACGACTCGGTCACGATGATGCAGGAAACCAAGACCACGGTTTGCCAAGTGGTAAAGGCCTAAGGAGAACGTCATGGCACGAATGAAGTTTATTTGTGACGCCGAGCGCTGCATCGAGTGCAATGGCTGTGTCACTGCCTGCAAGAACGAGCATGATGTTCCCTGGGGTGTGAACCGCCGCCGCGTGGTCACGCTCAATGACGGCATCGTTGGCGCCGAGCGCTCAATCTCGGTCGCCTGCATGCATTGTTCGGACGCGCCTTGCCAGGCGGTGTGCCCCGTCAACTGCTTCTACAAGACTGAAGACGGTGTCGTCTTGCACGACAAGGATCTCTGCATTGGCTGCGGTTACTGCTTCTATGCCTGCCCGTTTGGTGCGCCGCAATTCCCGCAGGCGGGTGCATTCGGCCTGCGTGGCAAGATGGACAAGTGCACGTTCTGCGCCGGTGGTCCCGAGAAGGATCACAGCAAGGCTGAAGTCGAGAAGTACGGCCGCAATCGTCTCGCCGAAGGCAAGCTGCCGGCGTGTGCAGAAATGTGCTCCACCAAGGCATTGCTGGCGGGCGACGGTGATGTGCTCTCCGACATCTATCGTGAGCGCGTGATGCGGCGCGGTCGTGGCGGTGACCTCTGGGGGCATGCCACCGCATACGGTCGCCCGGACGCCAAGCAGGCTGCCCCCGCAGCGGCTCAGCCGGCAGCGCAAAAATCATGAGCAAGCTTGTTTTCATCACCACTGGCGCAGCGGTCGCCTTGATGTTGTCCGCTTGCGGCGAGCAGCCGCAAACGATCGCCGCCAAGCCGGGCACCTCGGCCGCCAAGCCGGACGACAAACCGTATAACAACGAAAAGTTCAACAACGATCGTGCAACCTGGGAAAAGCAGTTGCGCGCGCGTGCTGACAACCAGAACGAATACAAGCGGGTCAATTGAGCCTGATGGCTGTACCAGGGAGCGGTTTATGAAGCGCTTGATTGCGTGGGTGGGAGCACTGGCGCTCGGTGGCTCACTGCTGGCGGGCACAATGTCTGCCCAGCAAAGCTCCGGGCCGTCGCTGCCTCGTGAAGAGCTGACGCAGCAACAGCAGCAGCGTACCGTGCAGCAGCCGTACAACAACGCGCCGATCTGGAAGGAAGTGCGTGGTGCAGTTCAGGGCTACGCCAGCATTCCGGCGCCGGAGGCGGGTGTGCTGATCCAGGATGGCGGGCAGAACTGGCGGGCTTTGCGCAACGGCAAGGTGTCGGTCATCGGCGGCTGGGCGCTGGTGGTCATGGCGCTGGTGGTCGCTGCGTTCTACATGTGGCGCGGCACGATCCAGTTGCATGAGGCGCCGTCTGGCCGGATGCTGCCGCGTTTTTCGGTGGTTGAACGCATGTCGCACTGGACAACGGCGATCACGTTCTGCGTTCTTGCTGTATCCGGATTGATCATGGCGTTTGGCAAGACGCTGTTGATCCCGGTGTTCGGCTTTACGCTGTTCTCGTGGCTGGCGATCATCGCCAAGAATCTGCATAACTTCCTTGGTCCGCTATTCGTGCTGAGCTGTATCGTGACTTTCGTCGTGTTTGTTCGCGACAATGTGCCGAAGCTCGTCGACATCAAGTGGGTCGCCAGTTTTGGCGGGCTTTTCTCGGACGGGCATGTGCCCAGCGAAAAATTCAATGCTGGTGAGAAAGTCTGGTTCTGGGGTGGTGTGACGGTGCTTGGCCTGGTGGTGGGCATCTCTGGCCTCGTGCTTAACTTCCCGAACTTCGGACAAACGCGGGCTACCATGCAGATAGCGAGCCTGGTGCATCTGGCTGGCGCCATCCTGTTCATGCTCGGTGCGCTGGGGCACATCTACATGGGCACACTCGGCGTGGCGGGCGCCTATGGTGCGATGAAGACCGGAGAAGTTGACGAGGTGTGGGCGAAAGAGCACCACGAGATCTGGTACCACAAGGCAAAGGCTGAGGCTGCGAAACCTCAGTCGCAGACGCCTGCCCAAGGCAAGCCGGCTATTGTCGGAGGAGATGATTGATGAAAAGACTGAATCACTGGCTCGTGCTGTGCATCGGCAGCGCCCTGACCACGTTGGCGATCGCGAAGTTGCCGACGCCTGTTCTCACCGACGAACAGAAAGCCAAGGCCGAGGAAACCAAGGCAAAGGCGGCTGAAGTTGCCAAGAAGGAAGCTGCGGACCTCGGGCGCTATCAGGACAAAAGCGCAGAGCGCTACTTCCGCGAAATGAAGGCCGCCGGCAAGACTGTGCCGCCATCAACATGGGTGCCCCCAGCGCCACCGCCGGTAGCTGCGGCGCAACCGTCGTCTTCTGAAGCATTGGGCCAAAAGCAGGCAGCGGCGCCAAAAACACAGAACACCGCGAATCCGGCGGCGGCGAAAGCGAGCACCGGCGCCAAGCCGACGCCAGCCAAGGGTTGAGACGACGCAACACGTAATCTCGCGGCGGTGATGGTGCAGTGATCTTGCGCTACAATCATCGGTTCGGAGAGGTGGCAGAGTGGTTGAATGTACCTGACTCGAAATCAGGCGTACCGCAAGGTATCGGGGGTTCGAATCCCCCCCTCTCCGCCAAGACCATAAGCTAAGGCCCTGATTTTCAGGGCTTTTTCGTTTCTGGGCTAGGCGAGTCCCCCAAACTGTCCCACAGTGAGGCTCTCCGTTGCGAGCGGTTGACGCTGCCATTCTCGCTGTTGCTGTTGCGCAACACCCTCGCGCGCGTGCGCCTGCGCGGATCGTATTTTTGTGCGTTCACCGATAGCCATGCGGGTGCGATTTGTCAGCCCTGAGCCAACGACAAAGAGCGTTGTAATTTGAGATAAGTAATTGATTTACAAGGATTTTTCCGTCCTCGCGCGCGTGCCTGCGCGCGGAATCGGGAAGTTGCCGCGCATCAAGTGGCTATTTGGCCTTTCATGCGATGATCAAAGCTTGCGATTGGAGGGGCTTATGAGAGTGTTGGGGCTGCTGCTTCTGGCAACGGTTGCGGGATCGGCGCACGCGACCAACGATTGGCCAAGCGACTTCTTCGGGACCACCGCAGTAAAGGCAGAACCGATTTACACCCGTGGCGAGTTAGCTGGATGCTCCATGTTGTTCGCTGCGACAACGAAAGACACTGCTTACTGGCGCGGTGAGGTCGCAGTGGTGCGCGGCGCTTTCGTCCTGAATCTGTTTGGGAAACCCGGCGAAAAGTTCATTGCGCCCGCGTTGAGAGTCGGCGTGTTCAAGCCCAACGCTGACGGGTCTATCGGAGCCAGTAAGGCGCCGGACTTTATCTACGCGGTTGGATCAGCAGGATCGACAGCAAAGGATACGGTCGCCTCGCAGCCGTCGGATGAGCCCGGATACGTTGTTGCCTCCATCAAACTCGACAGTGCAATCATTGGCCTCATCGCTGACGCTTCGCTGGGGAAGTCAATAACGATTGGCTACAGTCGTGGTGAAAAGGGAATTGACCAACGAGTTGACGTGGACTTATCTGTTACCAACACTGACATGCGCAACGGAAAATTTGTAAGGGAGCGTTCAACTCAGCCCGGCAGTGCTTTCGAGGACTGTTTCACCAAGTTGGTTAAAGAGCTGACGATACCTAAGCGTTAGCTGGCTCAACTAACAGAGTTACGGCACGCGCCCGCATCAACACCTTGCCGACGGGTTGCAAAGCAATTTCTCCCGTGACGGTGAGCATCGCGCCCGCGTCCAACTTGCGCAACGTCCGGCCTAGATCGTCGTCGGTCGTTTCGATAAGCACCTGCGTTGCCCGGTTTGCGGCGTCGGTCGCGATCATCGTGGCAGTCGTGATCGTCGTGACGCGCGGCATCTTGATATGCCATTTGGCTTTCTCCTTCAGTCTGCCAGAGACCATGCAAGCAATCATTTGCTGTCGCCTTTCTTCTTGTTGAATTGATGCCACCATTGGGATAGCTCGGCGTCGGTCATTTCATCTAGTTCCTGCGGCGTCGCTTGCCCGTCCGGGATGTAACCTAAGCCCCGCTTGTACCAAGGTTGATTTGGTACGTCGGCGGCCTGAACGACGATTCCCGGTTCGCTAGGCCCGAGCAGGCCCCTTCGTGTTGTAACTCCCGGCGTAACGTCAGTGTTTCCAAGCAAGCCGGTTCCGCTTGCTGGTCGCGATGACAGCCAACCGAAAAGACGCTGAAAAAATGGGTCGCGTGAGTCAATCATGATGTTCTCCTGAGTTTTCGGTGTGAAGATCATCCTTGCAGGCTTCTCACTTGAGACCGTGCAAGATGGTATTTCTAGAAAGGTCTACAGCAGGCGTAGTAGGGGGGATTGAAATTGGCCCGCGATAGCTACAGCAGGCGTAGTAGCAAGGCCGCCTTTTGGATTTCCCTACTACAGCGGGCGTAGCTATACGGTCTCCTCTACTACAGCAGGCGTAGTAAGCGATTCGTTTTGCGACGGCAGTTTGCCGATGACAAACGGCATCGGTTCAAGCAGTTTCCATGCGCCGCGCGGGAACGTGCGCCGGGTGACTTCTAATCGCGAGTCCTCATCGAGATCGTAGAACGTCACAGCAAAGTAGCTGACACGATTTGGACGTGAACCCATTCGTGTTTCGTGAATCAGCTTGCGCGCTACCAGCTCCTGCTTTGCCTTGAACAGTGTCGCCTCGCTTTTCCATCCGCGTTTTTTCATTTGGGTAAACGGACACGCGAGAGCACCATTGTTTTTCCCGTTGTACTGTGCCAACAGATCAAACAAGAGCATGCGGGCGTGTGCGGATAAACCGACGTATGCGACCGATTGCAACACCACGCAAGGCACAGGAACGAACGCATTGCCGTCCCTGCGCTCGCGGGCGCCTTTCCACTTGGAAGGCTTGCCCATGACTACAGAATCGCTTCCAAGGCCCGTTTAGCCTCAAGAAACGCGATCAGGCCGGACAATTCAGCCGTGGACATTAAGGCCAGGTCGTGAACGGCACCCATTGCCGGGAAGCGGGCGCATAGTTGCGCTGCCCATTCGAGCAAGTAGGCGCGGGTCATTGTTCGGCCTCGTCACGTTGTCCGAGTGCTGCGCGGGCGCGCTTCAGGTTGTCCGGGTTCGGGTCAAGCCAGTAGCGCATTACCCTCGTCGTCGCCTGTCCCTTGAGGCAGGGCACGGTTTCAAACTTTCGCCCGCACTCGATGCCGAGGTCACGCCGTAGGCTCGCAATCGACGTGTGTAAGCAGTGATCGTGAACCGCTGTTTCCGCCTCGAATCGGTTCAATGAACCGACGTTCAGCAGGTAGCGCAAAACGGATTCCCATTTCTTGCCGGGTAAGCTAGCATTTGCCCCGTAGCTGGTTTGCTTTGCGAACCCTTCAGCGCCCGTCTGCAAACGGGCGTTGTCGTTTTCATGGGTAGCGCCTTGCGGCGCTCCCGTGGTCATGCGGTCTCCTTGGTGCGGTACTCAACCGGTTGTAGAGCGTCCCGCCATGCGATTAGCTCGCTCACTTTCCAACCGCGACGATTCGCGCCGATTGGGTAGGGCTTAGGGAAGGTGCCCTCGCTCATCCATTTGTAGATCGTGCTGACGCCGGGGCCACCTGCGAATTCGCGCGTGGCTTCAAGGTTCAGGAAGCCGTCTGGTGATTGCAATTTGTCTTGCATTGTTGCCTTTCAATCACGCTGCTCCCGGTGGAATTACCGGGCTACAGCGCAATTCAGGCGCATGCTACAAACCGACTTTCACGGGTTCGATAAACCGTGAACGAATCAGCTTTTCGGGCGTAACTCCGACACCAAATTTCGAAATCTGGGCATCTTCATTTGCACGGTTTCCCGTCGGTCGCGTCGCCGTATTTCGGGTTCATAGCCCATGTATCTAGGCCGGTGAAAGTCGTATTTATTTCCAATCGCCTGCTTTGCCAACGCATCAAAAACTTCGTCGGCAGATGCCTTACTGTGTCTCAGCAAATAGCTTTCGATTGCCTTAGAAATGTCGCTCCGCTTCTCCTTTCGGGTCTGGTTCGTTTCGAAGCGTTCGTAGGCTTTCAAGCGTGGTCGGGCGTAGTCAATTTCCTGTTGACGCAGAGCCAAAGCACGCCCTTGCTCATCAATTGCAACGCGGCTTTTGTCGAGGATGCTCTCAAGCGCAATCATGCGCACTGGCTTCCACGCAATGTTCATCATCGCCTGTGCGAACAGCGCAATGTTGGTCATCGCCGCGTCAACTTTGAAGGTCTTTTTGTCTTGTGCGCCCTTGAGTGTGACTAGCGCGGCATGGCAAGCAACCAAAGGCCAGTGTTCTTGCGGATAACGACTGTCGCGCATGCCAGCGATGACGAACTCGAATGCGAGTGCAAGGTAAGCATCAACCTTTTCGTTCGTGTCCGGGTAGCCATGCTTCGCGATGTAGCTATCAATCACGCGATTGAAGATTGTCTTGTCGCGCTCTAAATCATCGTCGGACATGCCCACGGCAGCGCGTTGCTGTTGGCAATCATGCGCGGTCAAGTTGAGCATCGCAAACGGAGACCGGAAAGGTTGACCTGTTGTCGTCTGTTGCCGGTAGTAGCTGGCGTTTTTGCTGTCAGCGGTCTCCGCCGCCTTGGATGACTTTCTCACTGTCTTTCCCCGTTGACCCTATGGGCGCGGTAACACATAGACGCGTTCGCGCAGGTCGGTCACCGCCATATCGGGCTCGCCAATTGCCGACATGATCGCGGAATTGAGCGATTTGATTCGCGCAACGATACCGCGAAGCGCGAGCGATTCCGTTCCGGGCGGGATATTGGATAACGCGATGTCCGCAAGCCCTTCGATTTCCCACGTCGCGTTCAGTGCGATGTCCGCGCGTTCGCCGGAAATTGAAGTCCTAGAATCAGTTTTAGCCATGATGAAAAAACACCTTTCGTTTTGGTCAGGCGGGCGCGATGTTGTTGTCATCGCGTCCCGTCGCATGCCCTGAATACTCCGCGTCAGGGCTTCGCGGTTTTCTATGCCTTTGCCTTACGATTGATCGGCGTCACGGTCGCAGCGTCGTTCGGCTTCGTGTTGCAATACGTGGCCCATGCGCTCATCAGGCGGGCGCGCTTCTCTAGCAAGTCGCTACGTTGATAGGCCTGCTCGGTGTCGCTGCCAATCGTGTGGGCAAGCGCCATTTCGCAAACCTCGCGCGGGAAGTTGGTTTGCTCTGCTGCCCAATCGCGAAAGGTTGACCGGAAGCCATGCGGGGTTATGTCGGCGCGCTTCATGCGCTTTAGCAGTTGCAACATTCCCATGTTTGACAGCGGGCGCGGGCGTCCTGCGGTGCTGTTCGGCGACGGGAAAACGTAGTCATTGACGCGCATTGCGTAGCAGTTGCGCAGCACTTGCAATGCGGGCGCCGACAACGGGACGCGGTGCTCCTTTTTCATTTTCATTCTGCTTGCAGGAACAGTCCAGACTGCGGCTTCAAAGTCAATTTCTTCCCACGTTGCGCCGACGACTTCGGCGGTACGCAGTCCGGTGTAGATGACAGTTTCGAGTGCGCGCGCTGCGGTCGCGTCAGAGTTCGCCAGCAGTTGCAAAAAGGCGTACACGTCGCGATAAGGCAAGGCCGGATGATGTTCGACTTTGGCAATCTTTCCCGGCTTCGGCAGCAGCTTGTCCAGATTGCCGCGCCAGCGTGCCGGGTTCTCGCCGCTGCGCAGCTTTGAAGCGGTAGCCCAATCGAGAACCGCCTCAATGCGCCCGCGCACGCGGCTAGCGGTTTCCGTTTTGGTTGTCCAGATCGGGGTTAGCGCCTTGAGCACTATGTCGGTGTCAACGGCCTGAACCGGCAATGCTCCGAAGTGCGGCGCTGCGTAGGTGTCTAGCGTGCTGCGCCACTGTGCCCGATGCTTGGTGTTCGTCCACTCTGCAGACTTTGCCGCTAGGAAGCGGTCAACGCAATCGCTGAATGTGCTTTTCCTCGCCTGCGCGACTTTCTTGGCTTGCTCGCGTTCGTCGCGGGCTTCAATGGGGTCCACACCGTCCGCAATGCGCTGGCGTTCAGCGTTGCGCCGTTCGCGAGCGTCGGCAAGGCCAAAAGCAGGGTAGGGGCCTAAGCCCATCTCGCGGGCTTTGCCTGCGACCATGTAGCGAAGAATCCAAGACTTCGCGCCGCTCGGCTTCACGCACAGGTAAAGCCCGTTGCCGTCACCGTGATAGCCCGGCTTCTTAATTGCCTTGACGGTGCGGTCGGTCAGTTTGTCGATTGCCTTAGCCATACTGCCCCATATCGGTGCTGGGTTGCAGGGCTAGGGAGTCCCCCAAAGCGTCCCACAAACCATGCCTAGATTTTGTGGGACGGCGCTGGAAGCGTCAAGAATTACATTCGATGTGGATTGGCTATTTTCCTATGGGAAATGGCGCTGCTTTGGATTCTCTGGGACGGGTTTGGAAGACGGTTTGTATGCCCCCCTCTCCGCCAAGATATATCGCAAAAAGCCCCGCAGTGCGGGGCTTTTGCTTTCGCGGAGCCTGGACTGGCAAGCGCATACGCCACGACATCGTTGGCGCCTGCTTCTGCTGTAGTGGATCGCCTTCGACTCGAACTCGACGGCAACGTACACAGACGCCATCGGCCGCGGTGAACCGCAAGCGCGCTTGACGCACATTGGTGACAAGGGTGGCACGATTTGTGTATCAAGCAAGCGGATCTTATTGAGCATAAGGAGCCGTACCGTGGATAGTCAGTGTTGCTGGCCGGGTTGCCCATGAGCCCAACGGAGATTCCGCACGATCTCGGCGGTATTGCTGCCGTGGCGTTGCTGCTTGGCATGAAGCACGGATTTGATGCCGATCATCTGGCTGCCATCGACGGCCTGACCCGTTGCAACTACGCCACGCGCCCGCGCCTCGCACGCCTGTCCGGCGTTCTGTTTTCGCTCGGACACGGCGCCGTTGTCGTCGCTATGGCGATGATCGTGGCAACGCTGGCGCAGGCGTGGCGAGTGCCCGAATGGCTGGAGTCGTTCGGCGCCTGGGTATCGATTGTTGTGCTCTGCCTGCTCGCGGCGTTGAACATTGACAGTGCGCTCTCGACGCCGTCACATCATGTGGCCCGGCTGGTTGGCTGGCGAAGCCGCCGCTTCTCGCGTTTGCTGACCAGTGGCAATCCTCTGGCCGTGGCGGCGATTGGTGCGCTGTTTGCGCTTTCGTTCGATACCCTGAGCCAGGCTTCGCTGTTTGCCGTGGCCGCCAACCCGTTTGGTGGATGGATGACGGCGCTCTTGCTGGCGAGTCTGTTTGTCGTCGGCATGCTGCTGTCGGACGGCCTGAACGGCATCTGGATTTCGCGTCTCATTCGCCGCTCCGATGAAACTGCACGTGTCGCTTCGCGGGTCATGGCGGTCGCGGTGTCGGCGGTCAGCCTGCTCACGGCGGCGTTCGGTGCCAGCAAGCTGCTGTTGCCGCAACTGGATGCCTGGGCCGACGGCAAGGAGTTGTGGGCGGGCGCCTTCGTCATGCTGATCATTTTTTCCGGCTTTCTGCTCGGGATGCGGCTGGCGCGCAGGCACGAGGCAAAGGCGTCTGCTGCGGCTGCGGTGCCGCCGAACTGATCCGACTGGCGCTCGCCGCGCGGCCGCAGGCGCGATCACGAAGATCCTGATCGAGCGAATCGCCGCAGACCGAGTTTTCCGGGGCGATCAGCTTTTTGCTGAACGCCCTATTCAACGAGGCCTCCAGGCTCCTTTCGACCAAATCTCGACTTTGCCAGAAATAACGGCTACGCCCTCAACCAACGGTCGTTGTGTGGAAAAGCTGCTGACCCTGACTACTTGTAAAGCACCTCGGGCAGCCACAGACCGATCGCCGGGAAGATGTAGAGCAGCAGCAGCGCGATTACCTGAATCACCATGAACGGCATCATGCCCGCGAAAATCTGGTTCAGCGTGACATGCGGTGGCGCTACGCCCTTGAGGTAGAAGGCGGCCATCGCCACCGGTGGCGACAGGAATGCGGTCTGCAAATTGAGCGCGACCAGCAGCCCGAAGAACAGCGGATCAACGTTGAACTTGGCCAGCAGCGGGATGAAGATCGGCATGAAGATTACGATGATCTCGGTCCATTCAAGCGGCCAGCCGAGGATGAAGATGATGAATTGCGACAGCAGCATGAACTGTGTCGTCGTCAGCCCGAGCGAAAGCACCCATTTTTCGATCACTTCCTGCCCGCCCAGCAGCGCGAACGCGGCCGAGAAGATCGATGAGCCAACAAACAGCCAGCACACCATCGCCGACGTCTTGGCGGTCAGGAATACCGATTCCGACAGCACACCTTGCAGCTTTACCTGAACAGTCGCCAGCGCGCACCAGACGACAAAGGCGGTCATCGACAGCCAGCCCAGCCACATCGGTACCGGACTGACGATGAACTCGGACTTCAGCAGCGCAAACCAGACCACGGCGGCCAGCACCACGGCCCATAGTGGCAGCCACAGGCGCAGTATCTTCGTCCGCTCGGCTGCGGGGCGCGCGATGGCGAGGTAGGCTGCAGCGAGTACGAAACCACCGATCGAGCCGACGGCAGCGGCCTCGGTCGGCGTGGCGAGCCCAAATACGATGGTGCCGAGCACCGCCAGAATCAGGAACGCCAGCGGAAAGAACGAGGCCAGCAGCAGTTTGTAGACTTCGTAGCGCTGCCAGTCGAGCACCGCGTAAAGCAATACCAGCGCCGCGACCACGATGCCGAGCGTCCACCAGAACCAGCCAGGAGCGGGAACTGTTTTCGCGCCCTCCGCTGCTGGCGCCGACACGGCACGGCTTGCGTCGCTGCCCGCCTTGGTGCCATCGGTGGCGGCTTTCATGGCGGCAGTGCTGGCGGTGGCCTCCTTGCCGTTATCGGTGGGCGGTTCCTTGAGGTCGGCGGGCGGCTCCTTCAGCTCCGAAAGGGAGGAGGCCGCTGGCGGTTCCTTGACACCGTCGGCGGTGGGCTCCTTGAGTTCGTTGCTGCCCGCCGCATCGTTGCCTGAGTTGGTCTTCGCGGCGTCGCTCGCACTGCCCATTTCGACCAGACCAGTGGTTTCGACGGCGGCAGGTTCCGTGGTCACGGCGCGATGAATTGCCAGCAGCAACAGGCCGAATACGATGGCTGGCAACAGCGCCACCAGCAGTTCCTTGAGCAGGCTTTTGCGCCCGATGGCTGCCGCACGGTGTCCGCGAACCGCGGTCAGCAGCGCCGGGAGCGCTCGCTGGCCCGGCGCAGTGGCAACAGCTGCCGGTACTGCAGAAAGCGCCACCACACGGTCTTCGGCCGACAGCGGCGGCGCCAGCTTCGGATTGAGTTTCGCACGGATCATCACGTAGACGATGTAGAGCACCGCGAGCATGATGCCGGGGAAGAATGCACCCGCGTAGAGCTTGACCACCGACACGCCTGCCGTGGCGCCGTAGACGATCAGCATGACTGACGGCGGAATCAGGATACCAAGGCAGCCACCGGCCGTGATGGCACCAGCGGAGAGCTTCATGTCGTAGCCAGCGCGCATCATTGCGGGCAGCGCGAGTAGCCCCATCAAAGTGACGACGGCGCCGACGATGCCCGTCGCTGTGGCGAAGATCGCGCAGGTCACCAGTGTGGCGACCGCCAGTGAACCGGGTACACGGGCCAGCGCGAGGTGCAGTGATTTGAACAGTTTCTCGATCAGGTTGGCGCGTTCAACCAGATAGCCCATGAAAACAAACAGCGGTATTGAAATCAGCACTTCGTTGGTCATCACGCCGTAAGTGCGTTGCACCATCAGGTCCAGCGTGTGCTTCACGGCGACATTGGGGTCACCACCTTTCTGGGCGAAGTAGGCGATGAAAGCGAAGATTACGCCCATACCCATCAGCGTGAACGCCGTCGGGAAGCCAAGCATGATGGCGACCACCACCAGCGCCAGCATCATCAGGCCATAGTGGCCCAGGGTCATGCTGCTCCACGGCATGAGGATCAGCGTGGGCAGCGCGATGGCCGCCATGATGATGAGCCCGAACCAGAGTTCCTTGCGCAGTTTCAACATTACCGTGCTCCCTGTGCGCCGGCGTCGGTACTACTGGTATGTGACGTGACCATCGCTTTCAGCTTGTCGACATCGACCTCCTCGACGTCCTCCTCGCGCGAGGGCCAGTCGCCTGTTCTCAGGCAGATCACACAGCGAACGATCTCCACCAGACCCTGAATGAGCAGCAGCAGGCCCGCTGCCGGGATGATTGCCTTGAACGGATAGATCGGCGGGCCGTCGGCGGCAATCGACGAACGTTCGTTCTGCGCCAGCGAGGTAGTGAAGAAATCCCAGCCGGCATAGACCAGTGCCACGATACCGCCGACGAAAAACAGCAGGTACAACATCAGATCAAAAAATGCCTGGGTGCGTGGCTGGAAGAAACCATACAGGACGTCACCTCGCACATGGCCGTTCTTCGACAGTGTGTAGGCACCTGCCAGCATGAACAGCGCCCCGTAAAGCATGTTGCTCGCATCCATCACCCACGGATGCGGATTTGACAATACATACCGCGAGAACACTTCCCAACCAATGAGCAGGGTCAGCGCGACAATGCTCCACGCAGCGAGTTGGCCCACGCGGGTCGAAATTTTGTCGACCAACAGCAAAACGGATTGCATTCAGATCTCCTCGGACACGGTGCACTGCAATTGCGCTGACCGCAGTATTTCCGGCGACTTGGCGGTCGCCCGACATAAAAAAGCCCCCGGGGTGCTTGCACTGCGGGGGCTGATTCGTGAGCCGTGATTTATGACTTCTTGCTGGTGGCGTGGCGGAACGCCATCTTGAAGTCGACGTTGGTGTCGTTCTGCCAGCGGCAGGCGCGCATCGCGAACTTCTCCATCGATTCCAGCACTTTCTTGAACATCGCGTTCTCGGCCGACTTCTTCTTGGTGATGTCGTCCCAGGCCTTGAGCTGCGCCTGCAGGATGGCATCGGGTGTCTTGTAGAACTTGACACCCATCTTCTGCAGCTCGATGTAGTCCTGCGAGTAGCGGTCGATGGCCTTCCAGCTCATGTCGGCCGAGGCTGCCTGTACAGCATTGCTGACTACCGCTTTCAGATCAGCCGGCAATGCGTTGTATTTGGTCTTGTTGAACAGGATCTCGAACTGTTCGCCGCTTTGATGGAAGGACTGCAGCATGCAGACCTTCGATACATCCGGGAAGCCGAGCACCTTGTCGGAGCTGGTGTTGTTGAACTCGGCGGCGTCGAGCAGGCCACGATCCATCGCCGCCACGATCTCACCGCCTGGTAGTGCATTCACGGCTGCGCCAAGCGCAGTGAAAATGTCGATGGAGAGACCGACCGTGCGGTACTTCAGGCCCTTGAAGTCTTCAACCTTGGTGACGGGCTTCTTGAACCAGCCCAGTGGCTGTGTTGGCATCGGGCCGTAGACAAACGACTGCACATCGAGGTTGAGGCCCTTGTAGATTTCGTCGAGCAGAGCACGACCACCGCCGTATTCGTGCCAGGCAAGCACCATGTTGGCGTCCATGCCGAATGCCGGGCCGGAGCCCCAAAGCGCCATGGCGGAATTCTTGCCGTACCAGTAAGCGAGTACGCCGTGACCGCCATCGAGCGTGCCTTTGGATACGGCATCAATCAGGTCAAATGCCTTGACCACGGCGCCTGACGGCAGCACGTCGATCTTGAGGCGCCCCCCCGACATGTCATTGACCTTCTTCGCGTAGTCGAGCGCGTACTCGTGAAAGATATCTTTCGCGGGCCAGGTGGATTGCCAGCGGAACGTGATCGGCGATTGTGCGACGCTGACCATCGGCGCGGCGCCCACGACGGCACCGCCGACGATGGTGGCGGACTTCAGAAACTTGCGGCGATCAATTGTTGTTTCATCGGACATGGGAGCCTCCTTGTATGCAGATCCGCAGTGGACCTTGTTGAGTAAGTGTCGAGCCGGAAGCGCTCGGGCCATTGGGCGCATGCAACGCAATTTCTTACGAGTCCTGCGTTTCGCAGGCGACGCAAACGATCAGTGGCGGCAATAGAATTCTGAAACTCGCCTCAACATGCTGTTTCAGGGCTTACCCGTAGCTGGCTGAAAACAGGTTCCATTTTTCTGTTGTGCAATGCGCAATGGCGGACTCAGTGAAAGTCATGCGAGGCCACGGCAAGATCAGCAAGCAGATGCGAGGCGTCTTCCATGTGCGCTGCAACAAGATGGCTGATTGGGCCCTGATGTTGAAGCTTGCCGTGGACAATCATCAGCCGGGAAGCAATCAGCGCACGTCGTTCTTTCTCGGCCAGATCGCGCCAGACGATGACGTTGGTGTTGCCGGTTTCGTCTTCCAGCGTGACGAAGGTGACGCCGCTGGCTGTGCCGGGGCGCTGGCGACAGGTAACAAGCCCTGCCACACGGATATTGCGACCGGAGGGAATCTTTTTGAGACTCGCAGCCTGCTGGGTGCCAGCCAGCAGACCGCGCAGCAGTTTCAGGGGATGCACGCGCAGTGTGAGTCCGGTGCTGCGGTAATCGGCGATGACTTCCTGGCCAAGCGTGAGGGGCTTGAGCGGCGCTGCTGCGTTGCTGATGTCTGATGGTGCCGCCGGAAGATCGGGCAATTTCGAAGCGGCGGCCATCCACTTTGACTGGATCCGGTTACCGGCCAGTAGCCTGAAAGCGTCGGCGTCAGCCAGTGCGTTGATGACTTTGGTGCCAATACCCGTTCTCTGCACAACGTCGCGAATGCTCGAAAACGGAATCTCCTGCCGTAGCCTGACGATGTCACCAGCGACCGTCTCGCTGATGCCGCTAACCATGCGTAACCCGAGGCGCAGCATGGTTTTGCCTGCGGTTCTTTTTTCTGGATCCGGATGATTAAAGATCAGTGCGCAATCCCAGTCACTCGCATTGATGTCAACGGGCAATATCTGTACGCCATTCTTTTGCGCGTCCTGTATCAACTGTGATGGCGAATAGAAGCCCATCGGCTGACTGTTGAGCAGGGCACAACAAAAGGCGGCAGGATGATGGCACTTAACCCATGCCGAGTTGTAGGCCAGAATGGCAAAGCTCGCTGCGTGTGATTCCGGGAAGCCGTAGCTGCCGAAGCCCTCTACCTGTCTGTAAATGGATTCCGCAAACTCGGAGGTATAGCCGCGCTCAAGCATGCCATTGATCAATTTCTCCTTCAGATGACCCAGGCCGCCCTTGCGTTTCCAGGCTGCCATTGAGCGGCGCAGATTGTCGGCCTGACCGGCTGAAAAACCGGCCGCTTTCATGGATAGCTCCATGACTTGCTCCTGAAAAATCGGAATGCCCAACGTACGTTTCAGGATGCTCTCGACGGCCGACGAAGGGTAGCTTTGAGCCTCAACCCCCTGGCGACGCTTGAGATAGGGGTGAACCATGCCACCTTGTATCGGCCCGGGGCGAACGATGGCAATCTGTACGACCAGATCGAAATAATTTTCTGGCTTCAGCCTCGGCAGCATGTTCATTTGCGCGCGAGATTCGACCTGGAAGACACCCGTACTCTCGCCGCAACAAAGCATCTCGTACACAGCCGGATCTTCCTTCGGGATATCGTGCATGGTGAACGGCTGACCGGTCTGCTGTGCGACCAGTGCCATGGAGCGGCGCAGGCAGGACAACATGCCGAGCCCGAGGATGTCGACCTTCATCATGCCCAGCTCTTCAATGTCATCCTTGTCCCATTGAATCACGGTGCGGTTGGGCATCGTTGCGTTTTCGATGGGGACCTTCTTGTCGAGCCGGTGCTCGGCCAGCACAAAGCCCCCCGGGTGCTGCGAGAGGTGTCGGGGAAAACCGCGTAGCTCGGCGGTGTATTTGAGCAACTGCTGAACGCGATGCACCTGAGCATCGAAGCCAATTTCGGCGAGCCGCTGGTGCAGTTCAGACCTTTTGTCCCACCACGAGAGATTCCTGCTGATGCGGTCAAGCTGATCTTCAGAAAACCCGAGCGCCTTGCCGACATCACGGATTGCGCCCTTGGTGCGATAGCAAATGACCGTTGCGCAGAGCGCTGCACGATGACGGCCGTACTGTTTGAACACGTATTGAATGATTTCTTCCCTTCGCTCGTGTTCGAAGTCGACGTCGATATCCGGCGGCTCGTCGCGTTCTTTGGAGATGAAGCGCTCAAAGAGCAGATGACATCGTGCGGGATCAAGTTCCGTGATGTGCAGGCAATAGCAGATCGCGGAATTCGCCGAAGAGCCACGGCCCTGACAAAGAATCTCCAGACGCCGTGCCTCACGCACGATGTCGTACACGGTCAGAAAATAGGCCTCATACTTTTTCTCGGTGACCAGTCGGAATTCTTTCCTCAGCTGGCTTCTGACTTTCGATGGAATGTGGTTTTGATAGCGGCGGTTGGCACCGAGGCGGGTCAACTTGCGAAGGTATCTTGCTGCAGACAGTCCCGCAGGAACAAACTCCTCAGGGTATTGATAGCGAAGCTCTGCCAGCGTAAAAGTGCAAAGCCTCGCAATTGCCACGCTGTTCAACAGCAATTCAGCGGGGTAGAGATGTGTCAGCGCGGTGAGCGGCCTCAGACAACGCTCTGCATTTTGTTCGGCAAGTTCGCCCAATTGATCCACTGTGGTGTGATTCCTGACTGCGCACAAAATGTCGCGCAAACCCTGTCGGGATTTGTCATGAATGAGTACATCGCCGCAAGCGGTTAAAGGCAGGGTGTGCTTCTGTGCCACAGAAAGCGCATGCTCGAAGCGCAGGGGATCGGTTGCGGTCAATTTGCGCACGAAGCCAATGGCGCATGAAAGCTGGCTGGTCTTCTCTATTAGTGTGCCCAGCACTTCTGAGGATGAACCGGGAATGATGATTGCACAGCATTGCCTGATTGCTGACAGCTCGCCCGGATCGAAGGAATAGGTGCCCTTGTCGGTATCGATCCGACACCGGGTCACAAGCTGGCATAGATGTTCGTAGCCGCTGAGGGTTTTCGCCAGCAGGATGATCTCGCTGTCATCACAGCGGAAGCAGGCACCAACGATCAGGCGCAGCGGAGAGCTTTCAATTGAATGCCCTCTCTTTTCACAGGCATCTCGCCATGAGGTAAAGGCGCGCGCTACACCCGCCAGCGAGCATTCGTCAGTGATGGCAAGGGCACCATAGCCAAGGTCGTACGCAGTTTCAACCAGCTCCTCCGGGTGGGATGCGCCATGCTGGAAGCTGAAATTGGAGCGACAAAAAAGCTCCGCATAGACAGGTTTCATCGGTAATGCCTGATACCGGGACGTTGTGCTTGCCTAAGCAAAGATGCCCTGCAAAAACCAGCAATCTGTCGCCCGTTCACGATACACCCACCAGTAGCTATGACGTTCAGCGATGGCGATGTAGTAGTCGCGATGAACCGCGTTGACCTGATCAGCTGAGGTGTTGCCATCCAGTGTCTCGATGCGCTCTGGCTGTCGCAGTACCAGTGAGTGACGTAAACGGCGTAATGTGTCGCCGTACAGGCGACGCGGCGGATCGATCAGCCAGGTGGGTCGCAGTGAAGTTGCATTGCCGGATGAGGGCGGGCTTGATGCAATACTTCTGGATTCCGGTAGCGCGCTTTGATGGTTGCGCGGTTTCAGCAGCAGGTACTGCATTCCGATACGCGCAGTCAGCAGATCGAGCAGCGATTGCCATATTTGTTGCCGATTTCTATGCTGATCGAACAAATCCAGCGCCTGGACTTGCAATGCTTTTGAGTCGCTGCAGAACAGATCAATTCGCGATATTTCATGATGGATTGAACTGCGCTCAAGCTGGGCTTGCAGCAGCCGCAACCATTCGCTGGCCAGATGAATGCCATGAGCTGATGCCAAACTCAGCTGGCTCGTCTGCTGGCGACCGTTTGAAAATGAAAACAAAACTGATATTGCTGCTTGCGAACGCAGTCGCAGGAACTCCTGCAATTGATGCAGAAGAACGGAGACGCCAGGCCACCAGTGCTGCTGGTCGGTGACAAGCTCCAGAAATTCGACATACTGGTGGAAGGCCTGTGCAGGCTTCCAGAATGGCAACGACCATGAGACTTTGCCGTAGGCGTGATCGAGTGCCATTGTCAATTCCGTGCCGAAACGCTGGTTAAGTTCGGCAGTTTCAATACGGCGGATTGACGACAGGAAATGCAGATTGAGCTCGCCGAGAGCTTTGATGAGATCAGGTTTGATATCCATGCACCTGACTGGCAGATCGTCCAGCCATTCGTCAATCTGCTCCTCGATCAGCAGTTCCCGGTGTGCTTTTGCCAGCCAGCGTGCGCCACGAGCGGTTGGCGCAAGCACATGGTTCGCGCGAAGGCGTTGGGCATCAACCAGCACGATGGCGTTGCGCAGAAGCTTCTCGTAGCCATCGAATAGTGCGCGCGAAGAGCCAACTTCAAGAAGCAGGCCAAAGTCATCGCTGATGTGGATGTTGGGCGTCAGTACCGCCAGTACGTTGGCCAGATGTTGCAGGCATTCCGTCTCGCGTCCTGGATTACGGGGCAGGGCCACAAGCTGGTTGCTTAGTGCGTGAGCCTCAGCCAGTTGCAGCCCGGGTTTGACGCCAAGTTCTGCGGCGATACGGGTGCAGGCGATTACGACATCACGTCGCCCGACCCGGTCAAAAATCAGGGCTGGGACCGATTGCTGAATAGAGTCCGACAGTGCCTGCAGAGGCAGATGAGGGACGTGAACCGCCAGCCACATTGCTTAACACGCCCTAGTGCGCCGTGCTGGTGGAAATAGGTGGGTGTGTAGCGTGCTGATCTTCGGAATGGCTCGGCTGCGTGTTGGCCCGGCCCGATTTTTCTTTCGCCTCGTGTGTTGCGTTTGCTGCAATGACTGCGAACGTTGTTGAGGCGTATTGGGTTGCTGCGTTAATGTGCGGTAGGGACGTGATGCCAAATTCGACAGTGCTATCGAGCAGCTGTGACGCGACCCTTTGCCGATAAAGTCTGGCCTGCACTGCGGCACGATCCAGCGTAATAAGTGGTCGCGTCAGTTCACGCCCCCGGCACTTGATGATTTGCAGACGAATATGTGCATCATCCGCCGCATAGCCAAAGCGCAACCAGGCCGGTGAGGGCTGCGACATGGATGAGGCGCCACGGAAGTGAATCAGTACAGGGGGCGTCGTCGCAGCAGGCGCATTGCCTGCGCCCGCCAGGCTCGCCAGATGCAACCGTCGCAAGATTTCCGGTGTCAATATCGAGTGCGCAGGAGTCCACAGCACCACTATGCCCGGTAGCCCAGTTCGCAAGGCTTGTTCGGCGGACCACAAGTTCTCCTTGAAGTGTTTTGATGATGAGCTGGCTGAATGAATTTGCGTGACGTAATCCGGGTCAACACCTGTCTGCGCCAGAGCCGGTGCAAACAATTCATGAGGCGCGCCGATGCAAAGAATTGGACGCTTTTGCTGGGTCAACCGCGCCATTGCAGGCAGCAGTAATGACAGTTCACCGCACCCGGATGCGTCGGTCATGATTTCGGTCATCGCGCCCGCAGGCCAGCCCTGCCATGGCAGATAGGCATCCAGTACAGCAAAGCTGCTGGCTACGCCCCTGAGTCCGTTATTGCCTGATACCGCGCCATTCGCTGTGCTGGTGGAGGTCTCTGCTCCCAATCGCACATGATCGCGCAGTACAGGGTGACTAGCAGCAAGTTGAGTGAAAAACTGCGCCTTCATAACTGTAATTTTATACAGTATTTTGACGGCGTGCAATTTCACCTGCACTTCAGAAGTTATCGCCGCGAGCTTCGTCGCCACGGCCTGTTCAGATAAGCGCCAAGCTGCTTTTTCTGACCTTTGCTCTGAATTGCTACCAAGACATCTGTCGTTTCGCACGACACATCAATGGTTGCCATTGCATGCCGCGGGGGCTAATGTCCGGGCATGATGCCAATCGCTGCTGTGCGTCTATTTGCGTTGTCGCTGTCCGAAGTGGCAGAGCAGCCGCATTTCCACTACACATCGTTCCGCGTTTGCGGCAAGATCTTTGTAACCATCCCGCCGGAGGAGACGCACATTCATGTGTTCGTGCCGGATCAGGCGCGCGAGGTTGCGCTGACGTTGCATCCCGAGTTCGTCGAGAAACTGTTGTGGGGTGGTAAGGTCGTTGGCGTGCGTATCAGACTAAGTGATGCAAACCCCGAAGTCGTGCAGCAACTGATCCGCCAGGCCTGGCTGGCAAAGGCCCCGAAAAAACTGGCCGCTCAGACCTGATTTGCAGGCCACCAATGCTCCACGATGAGCTCCAGCCGCTGCGCGCCCTGATACTCCGATAGCGACACGCGGTACGCGGCTCGCATTGGCTGCGGTGGCGGCTCGGTGGTGTTGAAGCGGATTGCATCAAAGATGCGCGCCGGTGCGTTACGGCCGCCCGCAGTTGAGCGCTTGAGCCTGAGCTTGGTGTGCTTGAGGCCGACAATGCGCGAATCCATCACGGCGAATTCGTCATCGAACATCGGCGCCGGAAAGGCCTGCCCCCAGACATGACGATGCAGGGCTTCGGCGGTGTCAAAGTCAAACTCTGCGAGATCGAACGACCCGTCACTATCGACCCGTTGCTCCAGTTGTTCAGGAGTGAGCCACTCATTCGCGACTTGCTCAAAAGCCATTGCGAAAGCGCTGAAATCGGCCTGGGCGATGGTGAGCCCCGCAGCCATCGCGTGGCCCCCAAATTTGCGCATCACCGCCGGCGCGCGCTTGGATACGAGGTCAAGTGCATCACGTAAATGAAAACCGGGGATTGACCGGCCCGAGCCCTTCAGTTCGCCCTCGTCGCCCGGTGCGAACACGATGGTGGGCCGATGATGCCGCTCGCGCAGCCGTCCGGCGACGATGCCCACCACGCCCTGATGCCAGGTGGGATCGGTGACAACGATGCTCTTTTGCGTGGCGTCGATGCTGGCTGCGATCATGCGGTCCGCCTCGTCGCGCATGCCGGATTCGATGCCTTTACGTTCACGGTTGAGGCGGTCAAGTTCGCCAGCAATTTCGGTGGCACGGGCGGGGTCGTCGGTAGTCAGGCACTCGATGCCCAGCGAGATGTCGTCAAGCCGGCCAGCTGCGTTGACCCGTGGACCGAGCATGAAGCCAAGGTCATAGGCGGTTGCTCGTGTCACATCGCGCTTGGCGACCTCGAACAGCGCGTTGACACCGGCGCAGGCCTTGCCGTCGCGCATCCGGCGCAGCCCTGCCTCGACCAGCCGACGGTTGACGGCATCGAGCGGCACCACGTCGGCTACCGTGCCAAGCGCAACGAGGTCGAGCAGGCCATTCAGGTCGGGCTGCGTGTCAGCGTTGAACACGCCACGTTCGCGAAGCGTCGCACGCAAAGCCAGCAGCACATAGAACATCACGGCAACACCGGCGATGGCCTTGCTCGGAAAAGTGCAACCCGGCTGGTTCGGGTTCACGATGGTCGGCGTGTCGGGCAACGTCGCGCCGGGTAGATGGTGATCGGTCACGACCACGTCGATGCCCAGCGCGCGCGCTGCTGCGACGCCCTCGACGCTGGCGATGCCGTTGTCGACAGTGACAATAACCTGCGGCGATTCCTGCGCCGCGAGCGCCACGATTTCCGGCGTCAGTCCATAGCCATACTCAAAGCGGTTGGGCACGATGTAGCCAACCTCGGCCCCCATCGCCCGCAGGCCACGCAGGGCAACAGCGCAGGCGGTGGCGCCATCAGCGTCGTAGTCGGCAACAACCAGGATGCGTTCGCGCTGGCCGATGGCCCGGAGCAGACGCTCGCAAACGGCGTCGATGCCCTTGAGCAAGTTGGGCGGCGGCAGTTGCGAGAGTTTCCATTCGATATCGCTGGCATTGGCAATGCCGCGTGCCGCATAGAGCCGTGAAAACAGTGGCGAAATTCCCTGCGTGCGCAGTGACTGCTCGGCCTCGGTGTCAATTGGTCGTCGTCGCAGCGAGGGTGCGCTGCCGGTATGGGCTGTCATGACCGGACTTCGGCAACTTGCTCGCGCAGACTTGCAAGCGTTCCGGCGAGCGCGGGTGGTCGAGCGAAGCGGGCGAACAGGCTGTGCATGATGCCCGGCTTGTTCGGCGTGACTCTCAACAGTGGATGGTTGTCACCGAAAATGATCTGGTCGGCGTCGAGAATGGCCTCTGCATGGGCAGACCATGCCTGCTGCCAGCCGGTCAGATCACCGTTGCGCAACGCCGTTGCGAAGTCTGCAATTGTCGTGATGGCTACGTACGGTTCAGTAGCCTCGGTGCCAGTGGCCGACGTTGACGAGAAACCCCAGAGCCAGATCACATTGACTGGTGGCAGGCCGCGATCCTCGCGGGCGATGTTCACCGGATGGGTGTAGAGCAGCATCTGCAGCTCATTCATCCAGCGCTCCACCAGACGGGCGTCAGTGCCGCGTGGCAGGTTGGGGCGCAGGTTCTCCCCGATCAGCCAGTCAGGACGTTCGGTCAATACATTGACGGGGTGATTGCAGCTTATCAGCCAGCGGTGGGCATCGACGAAAGTCAGGTCGATGTCTTCTGCCCGCAGGTGTTCGCTACAGGTATCGCAGAGCGCTCGCGCTTCCGCGTCCGTGAGTTGCAGCGTGCCAGGATCCAGTGGCGTTAGATCGGTGAGACCCAGCGCCGCAGACAGAGGTGATGCAACTGCAAGCGTGGCTGCGGTGTTGGTGAACGTGTTGACGGTAGCGGCGTGCAAAAGCAACCCGCCAGGCAAATCACCGGTGCAACTGCCCGCCGCGCGTTCCGCATCACTCCACGAGCCTTCGAGCTTGGCGACACTGGCGCCGCGCAACTTTGCAGCAAGGGCCGGATGCGGTGGCAAACCCTCGGTCAAGGCGCGGAGCGTTGCCTGATCATGAGGCAAGGCTCCGGGCAGCAGTAAGACGTTGGCCAAGGGCAGGACGGCGCGTCAGGCGGCGCCTACCGCCTCAATCGCCCGCGTCAACCGCTCACGTTCACCGAGGGTGATCTTGGCACCAGTGGCGTTGAAGGCGCCAAGCAGCGTGCGGATGGCGGTGATCTTGGCGTCAGGCGCGGTCGGCAGTTGCCGGCGCTCCGACAGCCAGCGCAATTGCTGCATGCGGCGAGCGGTGGCGATTTCGGCAGGTGAATCAATACCAGCGATCAGCTCGGCATCAATCACCAGCGCTGCCGCAGTCTTGTCGGCGGCTTCGGTGGCAGTGATCGCAGCGAGTGTGTTCTTCATCGCCTCGATCACGCTGCCGCGCGACAGCACGGTGGCGCGCTTCTTCGCCGCCACCAGCGCGTCGTCGAATTTGCGGTCGAGATCGCGCGCCTTTTCGCGCTCGACGAAGGGCAGATTGCGCCACTTCGTGCGCGTGGCAGCAATACCAGCATCAATCGCCTTGGCGTCATCGCCATTCGCCAGCGCCTTGACCTCGTCAATCACGGCGTAGCGTGCCTTGGTCGCCTCGCTGAACTGCGCTTTCACCTGGTCGCGCTGGGCGTCACGCGCTTTGAACACGGCATCGGTGTGCTTTTTGAAGTCGTCCCACAGCTTCTGCTCGTCCTTGCGGCGCAGATGTGGCAGGTTCTGCGGACGTTCGGCAGCCCAGCGACGTTGCAACGTGATGGTGGCGTCGGTGGTCTCGCGCGACGGCGTTGCCTTGGCTAATTCCTCGGCCTGTGCGATCAGGCGCCTGCGCCGCGCAATCTCGGGCTCGCGCGCGCCATCGAGGGCGCTGTCGAGTTTTTTGAGGGCGACATCGAATTTCTCGTCCAGCGCCTTCCACGCGGCGTTGGCGACACCACCGCCTTTCTTCCATTGGTCGAAGAGGGCTGACTTGCGCTTTTCCAGATCGTGCCAGTCGCGTGTTTGCCCCTCGGTGAGGGGGGCGGCGGCTTCATCGCCAAGTGCAGCCATCGCGTCGATGATCTTCTCACGACCCGATGCGTTCTCGTTGCGCTGTTTGCGCAGACTGTCGAAGTGGGCTTTGGCCGGGGCGTAGGCTTCCTTGCAGACTGCGTTGAACTTGTCCCACTTGGGCTTCGGCGCGCCGCCATTTTTCTTGTCCAGCGCTTTCCATTCGTCCTGGATGGCGCGGATTTCTTTCGCCAACTGGTCAGGCGGCAGTGGCGAGCCCTTGAGAGCCTCGGCTTTGGCCATCAGGCCGTCACGCGCCTGCCCATCACTCCACTTGAGCCAGCTTTCGAGGCGCTTGACCTCACCGTCCAGTTCGTTGAGGCGCTGCTCTTCGAGTTTCGGGAAGCGTTTGGCAGTGAACTGCTGATACAGCCTGGTCGCAGCGTGACGGGAGCCACGCACATCGCCCGCGGCAATCAGTTCGGCCAGCTTGGTCAATGCCTCATTGGCGGCGGCAAGATCGGCATCCTCTGCGCGCGGTACCACCGTACGCTCAGGCCGGGGCGCGGCAGCCGGCTTTTCCAGCGCGTGCAGACGCTTCTCGAAGTGTTCGCGCGTGGTGGCATCGACCGTGGCGAGCCAGGCTGCCCACTTTGCCTTCCATTCGGCGTGCGCTGCTTCATAGGCGCTTTGCTGCTGGGCGGCGGCGATCGCAGCATGCTGCTCTTCTGCTGATGGCTCCGACGCTACGGATGTACCAGCAGCAGCCGATTCAGCGGTGTCAGTCGCTTCGGTGGCAGCAGCGGCAACAGGCGCATCTGTCGTGCTCGCTGCCATCGGTTCGGTTGCAGCGACCTCGGTGGTCGAAGCTGCGGGCTCGGAAGCTGTGTCTGCCGCAGTCTCAGGCAACGCTGCCACTGTGGTGGCGGTGGGTGTTGCAACATCAGCGCCGGGTTCGGCAACGGTTTCCGCCTCTGCTTGCGTGGGTTCCGCTGCTGCCACCGTCTCGACCGCCACCGGCGCGTCAGCCTTGCTCTTGTCCTTTTTCGCGGCGGGCTTGTCAGCCCGTTTGACCGGAGCCGGACGCACCGGCATCGCCGCCAGCAGCGCCTCACCGGCGGTATTGCGCTCGCGCAGTTGCTGTTCGGCGGCAATGGCAGCATGAACCTGTTGCAGCTGCTGCGCGAGGCCAGCATCGAGTACAGGTGAGCTTTGTGCGTGGGTAGCTTCGGTCGCCAGCGCGGTCAGCTCATCATTGCCGAGCTCAGCGGCCTTCTTGCTCTTGAGTGACAGCCCGGCTACCTGCATGGCGAGCGCTTCGTGCATGCGGCGCGCGACAGCTTCGTTCTGCATCTTGCGCTGCAATCCCGCGAGCAGGGTGTCAAACTGTGTTTTGCGTTCACTGTCAACGCTCAGCTTGGCCCAGGCCCGCTGGGTGTCGACCAGCCGGGTCAGCGGCACTTCGTCGGCATCCGACCAGCTCTGCATCTGCGCCAGCAGTACGTCTGCTTCCTGCGCGGCCTTGTCCCGCGATTGCAGGCTTTCCATGCGGTCATGACAGGCCTTGCCAAGCCGTTTGTCGTGGTCGCGCCAATAGAGGTGCAATTTGTCGAGCAGGGCGACGTCGGTGGCTGCATTGATGGCATCGAGCTTGCTGCCGAGCGTTGCGCTTGACGCAAGCCACGCGGTAAGGTCGCTTGACGCAGCCTTCGCGGCGGCGGCTTTCCACTCGTCTGACGAATCGTCCCGCAGCGCAGCGGCAATCACCGCCAGCGGCAGATCGTCGCTCGGTGCACCACCGGCGGCAAGATGTCCCCAGCGCGACGCCGCAGCAGCGCGCACGCTGGCATCGGCATCGTTGTGCGCCGTTTTCAGCGAGGCGACATCAACCGTGCGGCCGACAGCGGTGGCACGCACACGTGCATCAGCGTCGGACGCGATCAGGGTGGCAAGGGCGGGATCATCTGCTGCAAGATCTGCAACAGCGGTCAGCCGTTCGTCGGCGTTCGGGCTTTGCCATTTCGGCGTACCCGCGAAAAGCGATTTCAGCACGTGAGTGGTCGGTGAATTCAGTGGAACCAATGATTTTAGGCGCCCGGCACGATTCGCGAGTTGACACAGAGTCAGCCAGGTTGCACCGCGTCGGTCTGGCAGGTGGTCGCCGCCTACAATCGCCCGGTGATCCCAGAACTCGAACGCATTTTTGGCCCCGATGGCCAGCTCGCGCAGGCGTTGCCCAATTTCCGTGCAAGACCGCAGCAGATCGAGCTGGCACGAGCGATTGCGGAGGCCATCGCCGACAACAGTCAGTTGCTCGCCGAGGCCGGCACCGGTACCGGCAAGACCTTCGCCTATCTGGTGCCGGCGCTGCTTTCGGGGGGTAAGGTCATCATCGCGACCGGTACCAAAACGCTGCAGGATCAGTTGTTTGATCGCGACTTGCCGCGCGTTCGCGACGCCCTCAAGCTGCCGGTGGAGAGCGCATTGCTCAAGGGGCGCAGCAACTACGTCTGCCACTATCACCTGGCGCGCACCCGCAGCGAGGGGCGCTTCACGGCGCGCGACCACATCATGCACGTGCAGCGCGTGGCCGCTTTTGCCGAACGCAGCGTCACTGGCGACCGTGCCGATTGCGAGACGGTGCCTGAGAGCTCTCCAGTGTGGCCGCTGGTCACGTCCACGCGGGACAACTGCCTGGGCAGCGAGTGTGGTCACTACAAGGAGTGCTTCGTGCTGAAGGCGCGCAAGGAGGCATTGCTCGCTGACGTCGTGGTGGTCAACCACCACCTGTTGTTCGCCGACATCGCGCTCAAGGATGATGGCCTTGGCGAGCTGCTGCCCGCCTGCAACACCGTCATCATTGATGAGGCACATCGCGCGCCCGACGTGGCCACGGTGTTTTTTGGCGAATCGACCAGCATGCTGCAGCTGACCGAGCTTGCCCGCGACGCCGAACTCGAACAGCGGCGCAAGGCGGCCGACGCGAAGGCGCTGCTCGATGCTGCGCAGGCCGTGGGCATGGCGGCGCGCGCGGTGCGGCTTGGCTTCGATGCCGGCGCAGGCAAACTTCTGCGCAGCGATGCGCTGGCCCGGCGCGAGTTTCTCGATGCGCTGGATCGTTTGATTGAGGAGACCAGCACGCTGGCTGATGAAATCGAGGCGCAGCGTGACCGCAGCGAAGAGCTGCCCGCACTGCACAATCGTGCAACCGCAGCGGCAGATCGCCTTTCGGCCTGGCGCGACGATTCGCGCGGCGACCTGATCCGCTGGGCGGACGTGACCACCAGCGGTTGGCAATTGCACGCGACGCCACTGTCGGTAGCCGAAATCTTCCGCAAGGAGACCGAATCGAGTGCGCGGAGCTGGGTGTTCACCAGCGCCACGCTGTCGGTCGCCGGCGATTTCTCGCTGTTTGCCCGTCAGCTTGGGCTCGAGGCGGCGCGCTCGCAGAGCTGGGCGAGCCCGTTTGACTACGCCAGCGCAGGCCGCATTTATGTGCCGCGCAACCTGCCGCCGCCAAATTCGCCGCAACATACCAGTGCCGTGATTGACGAGGCGCTGGAGCTGGTCACGCTGTCCGGCGGCCGGGCATTTTTGCTGTTCACCAGCCTGCGCGCGCTGCGGCAGTGTGCGGAAGCGCTGCCACGCCTGTTGCGCGAGCGCGATCTGGATTTCCCGGTGCTGACCCAGAACGAGGCCCCGAAAGGCGAACTGCTGCGCCGGTTCCGAACGTTGGGCAATGCCGTGTTGATCGGTTCGCAGAGCTTCTGGGAAGGCGTGGACGTCGCCGGCGATGCGCTGTCGCTGGTGGTGATTGACAAGCTGCCGTTCGCGCCACCGGACGATCCGGTACTGGCTGCGCGCATGAAGCATCTGGAGGAAGCGGGCGGCAGCCCGTTCATGGACTGGCAGGTGCCGCAAGCCGCCATCTCACTCAAGCAGGGCGCCGGCCGGCTGATCCGCTCCGAGACTGACCGCGGCGTGCTGGCGATCTGCGATGATCGTCTGGTGACCAAAGGCTACGGCAAGACGCTGCGCAGTAGCCTGCCGCCGATGCCCTTCACCCGCGAACGTGAGGACGTTGCGGCGTTTTTTGGGTCGCAACGGGCGTGGCAGGCTTCGCAGTGATGCCCGGTGGCTGCTGATGGGATGCGTGCAAGCGTTGATCAGGTCAGCAGCTTTTTGACGGAAGCCTTATCCGAATTGGGCTCAGGGTGGTATTTTTGATAAAGTCGATTCAGGCATTTTCTGGCTATGAGGCCCCATGCGAAGGTCGATAGCGAAAAAAGCTGTAGATCGCATCTTCTCTCATTCACTCGTAACTGCCGGTCACGAGGTGGTCGCTGTTGAACAATAGGTTCGATTGCAGGCGTGCGATCAACTATTAACCAACCGTTGACACGTCGGCATCGGTACTCAGCACAGGAAATACCATGCCATTACTCGGCCAGGCAGCGATGCTGCTCAATTTCGACATCGTGCCGGAGGCAGTCGCCGAACACGACGACTGGCACACGCACGAGCATTTGCCCGAGCGGCTGTCGATCCCTGGATTCCTGCGTGGCACGCGCTGGGCTGCGACCAGCGCCGGGCCCGCGTACTGCGTGCTGTACGAGGTCGAGCAGCTCGCCACGCTGGCTTCCGAGGCTTATCTGGCACGGCTCAACAATCCCTCCCCGTGGACGCAGAAAATGATGCCGCACTACCGTGGCATGTCGCGCGGTCTGTGCAGGGTGATTCGCAGTTGCGGGCTGGGGATGGGTCACTACGCGCTGCAGCTTCGCTTCAAACTGGTGCAGGAGTCTGAGGCATCGCTGCTGCAATGGCTGGGCGACGAATTGATGCCGGTGCTCTGCATGCGCCCCGGCCTCGGCAGCATTCACCTGCTGCAAGGCGGACTGACGGCGACGATGACGTCGGAGCAGCGCATCCGTGGTGCCGACGCCGGCGTTGACTGGGCGTTGCTGGTGACGGGCTATCAGGAGAGTGCGGTGAACAGTCTGGCGCAAGGAGAGCTGGCTGGCGCCGCACTGGAGCAGCGCGGTGCGACGCAGGTCATCGCCACCAGTTATCGGTCAGCCTACACGCTGACCCGGCAGGAAATCAGCGCCGGCTAGCGGCGCTCCGCGTTCCCGACTACCAGAACTTCCACCACGGGCTGTCGCTGGCGTTCGACGCGCGGGCAAAGGTTGCCTTGTAGATGCGCTCGGTGTCGGCCGCGAGCTGGGCGTTGCCGATCGCCTTGTAGCTTTGCACCATGATGCGCAGCGCCTCTTCGTTGGCGGGCGTATTCGGGTAGTTGGTAATGCAGGACTGCGCGCGGTTAATGGCAGCCTGATAGGCGCCGCGGTTGTAGTAATAGCGGGCAATGTGCGATTCGTTCTGTGATAGCGCATTGACGAGATAGCGCATGCGCAGCAGCGAATCGGCGTTGTATCGGCTCTGCGGGAACTTCTCGGCCAGCGTCTTGAAGGTGACGTAGGCCTCACGGGCCGACTTCTGGTCACGTTCGGAGAGGTCCTGCGAAGCGAAGATCGACAGCAGGCCCAGATCTTCGATGAAATTGGCCAGGCCCTTGACGTAGTAGGCGTAGTCGACGTTCTCGTGATTTGGGTAGAGCTTGATGAAACGATCCGCCGCAGCGATGGCCTGAGCGCGCTCGCCCAGCTTGTACTGCGCATAAGCAGTATCGAGAATTGCCTGTTGCGACTGCACGCCGTAGGGGAAGCGCGATTCCAGTGTTTCGTAGAGTTTGATCGCCTCGGCATAGTTGCCACCCTGCAGGGCATCTTTGGCGCGCCGATACAATCCCTCGACGGCCATCTTTTGCGGGTCTTCGGTCTTGGCGAACATTCCGCTGAACGAGCCGCACCCCGACAGCAGCACGCTGGCCGCAAGCATGAGAACGAGACTTTGTAATTTCGCGGTGAGGCGCATGGCAATCCTTGGTCGTCACGAAGCGCCAGTGCCTGGCGCCAGATACAGAAAATCGATTATAGGTGGCGCAGCCCTGAGCGCCCTGCGGCCCGGCGTTGCCGGCTTTTGCAAGTGGCTACCTGTGATCGCTTGGGCTGTGCATCCATGACACAGTCAGTGACGGTGCCGATGGCGATGTCCGGCACCCGGCTCGATGCCGCGCTCGCCATCTTGTTCCCGGACCATTCGCGCAACCGCCTCAAGGCCTGGCTCGACGACGGGCACATCCTCGTTGACGGTGCAGTATGGGCAGGCAAGCAGCGGCTCGAAGGCAATGAAACGATCACCGCGACCTTGCCTGAGGCGACGCAGGAGACCGATGCCCAGCCGGAGGACATCCCGCTCGAAATCATCTTTGAAGATGAGCACCTGATCATCATCAACAAGCCGCCTGGCCTCGTGGTGCATCCGGGCGCCGGCAACCGGGAAGGGACGCTGCTCAACGCCCTGCTGCATCATGCCCCGGAGCTTGCCAACGTGGCGCGTGCCGGTATCGTGCATCGGCTCGACAAGGACACGAGCGGCGTCATGATGGTGGCCCGCACGCCGCAGGCGCAGACGCATCTGGTGCGCCAGTTGCAGACGCACGCAGCGTCACGTGAGTACGTGGCATTGGTGCACGGTGCCGTGCGCAAATCGGGCACCGTCGAGGGCGCGATCGGACGCCACGGTCGCGACCGCACCAAAATGGCAATGGTGGTCGTCGGTGGCAAACCGGCGGTGACGCATTACAAGCTGCGCGAATCGTTCGGCGGTGCTGCCATGCTCGGCAAACACTACAGCCTGCTCGAATGCAAGCTCGAGACCGGCCGCACGCACCAGATTCGCGTACATCTGGCGAGCATCAAGCACCCGTTGGTGGGTGACGCGACCTACGGCAAGCGCGGTGACTCGATGTTCCATCGGCAGGCGTTGCACGCCTGGCGACTGACATTGGCGCATCCGGCAACCGGTGAAACAGTCCGCTTCATCGCACCGATGGCGAAGGACATGAAGCATCTGCTGAAGGAACTTCGTGCGCAGCGCGACAATCGTACGCTGGATGACGGTTTCGATGACGACGAGGACTTTGATGATGATGGTGTCGAAGTCATTTACGTGAGGGATTGACGGGTGCTCATCCATCCCGAGTGGCGCGTATCGCCCCGCGTTCATGCAGCGATGACTACGCGGATTGGCGGCGTCAGTCCGCCACCTTTTGGCGAACTCAACCTCGGTTACTCGACGGCTGATCTGCGCGACAATGTGATCGAGAACGAACGCCGTACTGCGCAGGCACTGGGTGTCGATACGGAGGCCATCCGCTGGGTGTATCAGGTGCATGGCAATGAGGTACGGCATGCTGAATCTTTGCCGGTCAATGCGCCACTGGGTGGCACCGAAATTCAGGCCGATGCGATTGTCAGCCGCACCCCCGGGCTGGTGTGTGGCGTCAAGATCGCCGACTGCATGCCGGTGCTGCTGGCCGCTCGCGACGGGTCGGTGGTAGCAGCAGCCCATGCTGGCTGGCGAGGGCTAGCGTCGGGTGTTGTCGAAAACACGCTGCGCACGATGGGCGTCACAGGCGAGCGGGTGACGGCATGGCTCGGTCCGTGCATCGGCCCCAAAGCCTTCGAGGTGGGCGAAGATGTGCGCGCTGCGTTTGTCTCGCAGGACTCTGACGCGGCCGCCCATTTTTACGCCCTGCCGAAGTTGCCAAACTCGGACACCGTGCCATCACCTCCCAAGTTTCTTTGCGACCTCGCAGCAATAGCACGCCAGCGGCTGGCAGCTCTGGGCGTCGCCGAGGTGGTCAGCAGCGACGCCTGCACCTACAGCGAACCAGAGCGCTTTTTTTCCCATCGTCGCGACCGCACGACCGGGCGCATGGCCGCCTTCGTGTGGATCGAGTGACGCGATAATCCGGTGATGTCCGACTTGCCCGTTTCCGAGCCTATTGTTGTCCCGTCGTCAGCGGAAGGCAATGGCGTGCGCAATGACGTCTCGGTCTGGGTGGCGGCGCGCGCCGGCGAAGCAGCTGCGGCGCGTGGCGAAGCCGCCGCGGTGTTGATGGAACGCCTGCGTATGGGGGACGACTGCGTTGCTGCCGCGCGACTGATTGGTTTGCCCGCCGACGCCGACACGGAGCAGGCGGTGCAACAGCAGTTCGGCGCCGAAATCGGGCAATTGTTCGTTGGTGTTCACCGCATGGCTACCATGCAGGGGCTGCAGCGGGGGGCGGGTACATCAGCATCCACGGCACCGCCGACCGCTGCGCAACAGGCGCAGCAGACCGAGGCGCTGCGCAAGATGCTGCTGGCGATGGTGGACGACGTGCGCGTCGTACTGTTGAAGCTCGCCGAACGGCTGGTGTCGCTGCGCAGCGCCGCGCTATCGACCGAGGCGCGGCGCAATGAAAGCGCCCAGGCCGAAGCCCGCGAGGTCATGGAAGTGTTCGCGCCGCTCGCCAACCGCCTCGGCGTATGGCAGCTCAAGTGGGAACTTGAAGATCTCTCGTTGCGCCTGCTGGAGCCGCACCAATATCACTCGATCGCCCGCTATCTCGATGAAACCCGCATTGAGCGCGAAGCCTACATCGACACCACCAAGGCCTTGCTGCGCGATGCCCTGGCCGCTGCAGGGATAGATTGCGAGATCAGCGGCCGCTCGAAACACATTTATTCAATCTACGAGAAGCTCAAACGCAAGCATTGCAGCATTGAGGAGCTGTACGACATTCGCGCGGTGCGTGTCATGGTGGACGAAGTCAAGGATTGCTATGCCGCGCTTGGCATCGTACACAGCATGTTTCAGCCAGTGCCGGGCGAGTTTGACGACTACATCGCCAAGCCGAAGGCCAACAACTACCGCTCGCTGCACACCAGTGTGATCGGGCCGCAGCAGCGTGCGCTGGAGGTGCAGATTCGCACCCGCGAAATGCATCAGGCCAGCGAGTACGGCGTCGCCGCTCACTGGAACTACAAGGAGGGTGGCAATGCCGCCCGGGACACGGGATTTGCGAGCAAGCTGGCGAGCCTGCGCCAGGTACTGTCGTGGGGCAAGGATGTCAGCTCGCCCGGCGAGTTTCTGGCGGGCTTCAAGTCATCGTTGTTCGAAGAAACCATCTTCGTGCTGACACCGCAGGGCAAGATTATCGATCTGCCAAAGGACGCCACCCCGATCGATTTCGCCTATGCCGTGCACAGCGGTCTTGGCCATCGCTGCCGCGGTGCCAAGGTCGACGGCGTGATGGTGCCGCTCAACACGCCGTTGAAGAACGGCCAGCGCATCGAGATCACCACCGTCAAGGAGGGCGGCCCGTCGCGCGACTGGCTGAACCCGGACAACGGCTATATCCGCAGCAACCGCGCACGCGGCAAGGTGCGGCAGTGGTTCAACACGCTCGAGTTGCAGGAGACATTGGCGCATGGCCGTGCGGTGGTCGAGAAGGATCTGCAGCGCCACGGCCAGACGGCGCTCAATCTCGACAAGCTCACGCACGAAGCCGGCTTCAAGTCGCAGGACGACTTTTTTGCTGCGGTTGGTCGCGCCGAGGTCAATAGCCGCGATCTCGACATCGCTATCCGCAAGGCGGCTGGATTGCTTGATGAGGCGGCAGAAACTGCGTCACGTGGCGAAGTGCACACCAGCCGCAGTCGCGCCAAAGCGGAGAGTGGCGGCATCCTGGTGGTCGGCGTCGACAAGCTGATGACCGGGCTCGCCAAGTGCTGCAAGCCGGTACCGCCAGATCCGATCGTAGGATTCGTCACGCGGCTGAAGGGGATCACGATCCACCGCGCTGACTGCAGCAATGTGCAGCGGATGATGGCCAGCGAGCCCAACCGCATCATTGATGCTGACTGGGGCGACGCCGCGCAGAACGATCTGTTCAGCGTGCAGATTGACGTCATCGCCAGTGACCGTCAGGGATTGCTGCGTGACATTTCTGACGTGCTGGCACGCGAAAAAATCAACGTGACTGCGGTGAACACACTCACCCGCGACTTCGTCGCCAAGATGAAGTTCACCGCCGAAGTGCGCAGCATGGACCAATTGCGTGCGGCCCTGGTGCAAGTGGCGCAGGTCAAGGGCGTGCAGAGTGCGCGCCGGGTTTAGCGACGGCAGACCGTGAGCCACGTCGCTGTGGCCGCCTCAACATCTGTTGTGCAGTCGCGGCGCAGCCGCTCCTACAATGAGTCGTTATCGAGGAGGAGTTATGACATCACTTTGCAAACGCGCGCTTTTGGCTGGCCTTGGCGCGCTGAGTCTCAGCGCTGCCGCCTTTGCGCAGTACCCCAACAAGCCCATCAAAATCATTGTGCCCTTCCTGGCAGGAGGCACCACTGACATCATGGCGCGCGCCGTGGCGGCGGACCTGCAGAAGGCTTTCGGACAGGCGGTCGTCGTGGAGAACCGCGCTGGCGCTGGCGGCAACATCGGCGCCGACGCGGTGGCCAAATCTGCGCCGGACGGCTACACGTTCCTGATGGGCACGGTAGGTACCCACGCGATCAACATGGCGCTTTATGCAAAGATGCCCTATGACGCGGTGAAGGATTTCGCCCCGGTGTCGCTGGTGGCCGCAGTGCCGAACATCCTCGTCGCCACGCCATCGTTTCCGGTCAACAGTGTGAAAGAGTTGATTGATCTGGCGAAGAAGGAGGACGGCAAACTTACTTTCGCGTCCAGCGGCTCCGGCACCTCGATTCACCTGTCTGGCGAGCTGTTCAAGCAACTGGCCGGCGTGCAGATGACGCATGTGCCCTACAAGGGCTCTTCTGCTGCGCTGCCTGATGTAATGAGTGGTCAGGTCAATGTGATGTTTGACAATGCGCCATCAGTCATGCCGCACATCAAGGGCGGCAAGCTGAAAGCCATTGCCGTGACCAGCGGCAAGCGCGCGCCAGCTTTGCCGAACGTGCCGACCATCGCCGAGAGCGGCCTGCCGGGGTTTGAAGCCAGCTCCTGGTTCGGCTTGCTGGCGCCTGCCGGCACGCCGAAGGAAATCGTCGAGAAGGTCTCCGCACAGATCCAGAAGATGCTGCAGACACCCGAGATGAAGGAGCGCCTCGCGAGTCAGGGCGCCGACGGCGTCGGCAATACCCCCGAGCAGTTCGCCGCCCACATCAAGACCGAGATCGACAAATGGGCGAAAGTGGTCAAGGCCTCGGGGGCGAAGGCTGACTAGCGGCTATCGCCGCAGGACGAATGACGAAAGACGAGTGACGAGATGGCTGGGTTCGTCTTTCGCCATTTGCCTCTCAGCATTCGTCCTTCGTCATTCGTCTTTCGTCCTGTGGCGGAACGCCACTAATACGTGGCCCGCCCGCCCGAAATATCAAACACGCCGCCGGTGGTGAACGAGCAATCCTCGCTCGCGAGCCACGCCACCATGGCGGCGATTTCCTCGACCTGCACAAAACGGTTCATCGGAATTTTTGATTTCATGAACGCGATGTGCGCTTCGGTCATCTGCTTGAAGATGTCAGTCTCTGCGGCGGCGGGCGTCACACAGTTGCACAGTACGCCGCTGGTCGCCAGCTCCTTGCCGAGCGACTTGGTCAGGCCGATCAGCCCCGCCTTGGCGGCGCTGTAGGCTGGCGCGTTCGGGTTGCCCTCCTTGCCGGCCACGCTGGCAATGTTGACGATGCGGCCGTAACCGCGCTCGATCATGTGCGGCACCAGCGCCCGTGACACCAGATAGGGCGCCACCAGATCAATCTCGACGACGCGGCGGAAATCGGCCGGCGGATATTCCCAGGTCTTCACGTTTGGGCCGGTGATGCCGGCGTTGTTGACCACGATATCAATCTGGCCGAACGCTTCGAGCGTTGATTGCCGCGCCGCGTTGATTCCGCCTTCGTTGGCGACGTCAACGACAAAGCCCCTCGCGGCTGCTCCAAGGCTGGCAACGGCGGCTGTGATCGCATCCCCATCGAGGTCCCACAGCGCTACGCGGGCACCGCTGTCGATGAAACGCTGCGCGCAGGCGAAACCTATGCCACGGGCGCCGCCAGTAATCACGGCCACGCGGCCCTTGAGGTCTATCTGGTTCATGGTTGTCCCTTTCGTGCCGTCATTATCGTGCTGTCACAATCGCATCAGGTTGTCACAATCCAGTCATACAGATCGTCTATCAATGTGGGCAAAAGAAGCATCGCTACTCAACAACGATAAGTAAAAGAGGAGATAAAGATGACATCAACAATTCTCGGCATCATTGTGCTGGTGACCGTTCTTGGCGGTTCGTTTTACCTGTCCCGCCGCAACAACCGCGTACGGCGCGAGCGAGCGGAATTCATCTGCGGCTATCGCTTCCCGTCCGGGCTGCGATTCAAGCTGGATCAGGCTTACCCCGATCTCTCCGGAGAGCAGGTCAACCTGATCCTTGAAGGGCTGCGCGCCTGGTTCATGCTGATTGCGGAGAATCCGAACACCAAGTTTGGAATGCCCAGCAAGGCGGTCGATACGGCCTGGCATGAGTTCATCCTGATGACACACAACTACTCAGCGTTCTGTGAGAAGGCGTTTGGCAAATTCCTGCACCATGTCCCGCACGATGGCAACGCCAAGGCAGAAGCCGACGGGCTGGCGATGACCTACGGCACGCGCAGCGGACTGTTCGGTTCCGGCGCGCTGGCGGCAGGCATGGCCGGCGGCCTCGCAGCGGCGGCGATTGCGTCGCCGAGGGATCTGTTCGGTATCGACCAGAAGCTTGGGATCGCGGGCGGCAACAGCTACGCCGAGGATGACTTTGCGCGCATGCAAAAGCGTCACGACCAAATGGCGTCCAGCAGCGGGGGTGACGGCGGTGGCAGCAGCGGCGATTCGTCCAGTTGCTCCGACAGCAGCAGTTGCGGCGATGGTGGCAGCAGCGGTTGTGGCGGCGGTGGCGGCTGCGGCGGAGGCGGCTGCGGCAGCTAGGTGCATCACGCAGCTGGCGGCGAACACGTCACTGGCATCGCATCAAGAGCGCGGTCTGACTGCGCTCTTTTCATTTTCAGCAGTCCGTTCGGGGTGAGTTTCTCAATATGGCTTTTTGTTGAACGGCCCATCGCAAAAGGGCTTAGCAGGGCTATTCAATAGAACTCGACTTTGCCAAAAAGAGGCGCTTAGCCCATATCGAATGGGCGTTCGCAGAGAAAGCTGCTCGTTGACTCCGGGAAAACCAGCAGAAGACCTTTGCCTGAGGTACCTACAATGTTGTCATGCTGTCTGACAACTTTTCGACTGCCAAGGATGCAAGTCTGGACATTGCGCAAGGCGTGCGATCGTCTGCGCTAACGCATGCCGCCCGTGCGCTGACGGCCGCGCTGGATGCGGCGACTGGTGAGATCACTGGCACCGCGCTGAACACGGTGGCCCGCCCGCAGTCGCTGGCTGATGAGGCACACCGGCAGCTTCTGCTGCAGCTTGACATGGGCCTCTGGAAGGTTGGCAGCAAGTTGCCGCCCGAGAAAGCGCTGGCCGATTCGCTGGGCGTGTCGCGCCCGATCGTGCGCGAGGCGCTGGCGCGGCTCAAGGCAGATGGTCGCATCGAGTCGCGTCAGGGCTCTGGCGCCTTCGTCGCCGAGCGCAACAAGATCGCTGCATTCCGACTCCAATCCGGCGTGACGGCGAGCGGCAGCGAGCTCGGTGATGCGCTACCCGCCACGGCATCTGACATCGCCGATACCGCCGAACGCGAGCTGCTAGAACTGCGGCAGATTGTCGAAGCAGGTGCCGCTGAGCTGGCGGCGCAACGACGGACCGACACAGACCTCGTGGCGATTCGTGCTGCGCTGGCGGACATGGGCGAAGCGCTTGCGACCGGCGCCGACGGCTCCGACGCTGACGACCGCTTTCACAACGCCATCGCGGCAGCAACCCACAACAGGCAGATCACGCGCTTCGTCGAGTTTCTCGGCGCACAGTTCTCGGCCTCTCGCAAGGCGACCTGGGACCGCACCGGTTACGCCGTCGGCATCACCGAGGTTGGCCACGGTGATCACGCAGCGATCCTGCAGGCCATTGAATCCGCGGACGCCGTGCAGGCGAAAACGCTTGCGCAGGCGCATGTGCAGCGCGCGCTGGACCGAGTGCTGGTGCGCCTCATCGGGCGTGCCGCAACCACTTCTCAGGGAGCATGAACATGCAATCGGCCACCTTCTTCGAGGCGCTCGCCCACATCCTGCCCGCAGATTGCCTGAAGACGGCCGCCGAAGACATGCGGCCTTATGAATGCGACGGACTCTCGATGTATCGCGCGCTGCCCAAGTGCGTTGCGCTGCCCGAGAACGAGGCACAGCTTGCTGCCGTGATGAAGGTGTGCCACGCCCACCGGGTGCCGGTCGTGGCACGCGGCGCCGGCACCGGGCTCTCGGGCGGAGCGATGCCGGACCCGAACGCGCTCCTGCTGTCCACTGCCAAGATGATGCGCATCCTTGATGTCGATGCGCTCGCGTGCACGGCCCGCGTGCAGCCCGGCGTGCGCAATCTCGCGATCAGCGAGGCGGTAGCGCCGCTGGGCCTCTACTACGCACCCGACCCGTCATCACAGATCGCTTGCACGATAGGCGGCAACGTCGCCGAAAACTCCGGCGGCGTGCACTGCCTGAAGTACGGCCTCACCGTGCACAACATCCGCAAGCTGCGGGTGGTGCTGATGACAGGCGATATCGTCGACGTCGGTTCTGATTCACTGGACGAAGCCTCGCCCGGTGGCTACGATCTGCTGGCGCTGATGATCGGCTCGGAAGGCTTGCTCGGCATCGTGACGGAGGTCACCGTCAAGCTGACGCCGAAGCCACAGCTGGCTCAGGTTGCGATGGCCTCATTCGCCAGCGTCGAGGCGGCGGGTGCCGCAGTGGGCGACATCATCGCGGCGGGCATCATCCCCGGCGGTCTCGAAATGATGGACCGCATCGCGACCGAGGCCGTCGAAGGTTTCGTGCACGCAGGCTATGACCTCACGGCTGCGGCGATCCTGCTCTGCGAAAGCGATGGCACGCCGGATGAAGTGGCAGACGAGATGGCGCGCGTTTCGGACGTGCTGCGCAGGGCAGGTGCCACCGACATCAAGGTCTCGCAGAACGAGGCCGAGCGCCTGCGCTACTGGAGTGGCCGCAAGAACGCTTTCCCGGCGACGGGTCGCATCTCGCCCGACTATTACTGCATGGACGGCACCATCCCGCGTAAGGAATTGCCGCGCGTGCTCAACGAGATCGAGCGGCTGTCGGGCAAATACGGCCTGCGTTGCGCCAACGTGTTTCATGCGGGGGATGGCAATCTGCATCCGCTGATCATGTTCGATGCCAATGTGCCCGGTGAACTGGAACGCGCCGAAGAGTTCGGCGCCGAAATCCTCGAGCTTTGCGTCGAGGTGGGCGGGACCATCACCGGTGAGCACGGCGTCGGCATCGAAAAGATCAACCAGATGTGCGTGCAGTTCTCGCCGAAGGAACTGGCGCGCATGCACGAGATCAAGCACGCCTTCGACGAGCACGGCCTCTTGAATCCCGGCAAGGCGGTACCGACGCTGCACCGCTGTGCCGAATTTGGAAAGATGCGCGTTGGCAAGGGTAAGCCGATGCCTTTTGCGGACTTGCCGAGGTTTTGATTCGATTGGTAGGGCGGGCATTGCTCGCCCGGTGAACAGGAAAGGCGGGCACACATTGACGTGAGCGCCCAAGGAGAACCAGATGCTGACCTTTGATCGTCCAACTGAAGCTACCGTGTCGTCTGCGGTCGCGACCCTTTGCAAAACCTACGGCGAACGCGCAGTCACCTCGCAGTCGGTGCGCGAGCACCACAGCCACGGCGAGGGCATGCAGGACGCAGGCTTGCCCGATGTGGTCGTGTTCCCCGAGTCGAACGAGGAAGTTGCCAGCATCCTGAAGCTTTGCAATCAGGCGCGCATCCCGGTCATCGCTTACGGCACGGGTACCTCGCTCGAAGGCCATCTGAAAGCGCTTTACGGCGGGGTCTGCCTCGATCTCTCGCGCATGAATCGGGTGCTTGAGATCAATGCTGAAGACCTCGACTGCCGCGTGCAGGCGGGCGTCACCCGCGAGCAGCTCAATGCCGACATCCGTCATACGGGATTGTTCTTCCCGATCGATCCGGGCGCCAACGCGAGCATTGGCGGCATGTCGGCGACGCGCGCCAGCGGCACCAACGCCGTGCGCTACGGCACCATGCGCGAGAACATCCTCGGGCTCACCGTCATCACGCCCGACGGCCGCATCATCAAGACCGGCACTCGCGCCAAAAAATCGAGCGCGGGTTACGACCTCACGCGACTCTACATCGGCAGCGAAGGCACGCTCGGCATCATCACCGAAATCCAGCTCAAGCTTTATGGCGTGCCCGAGCGCATCAGCGCTGCGGTCACCCAGTTCGAGGACCTGCCGTCGGCCGTCAACTCGGTGATCACCGCGATGCAGCTGGGCATCCCGATGGCACGCATCGAGCTGCTCGACGAGGTGCAGATGGATGCCTCGATCAAGTACAGCAAGCTCGACGGATTCGCCGTCAAGCCGACGCTGTTCATGGAATTCCACGGCACCGACGCCTACGTCAGCGAGCAGATTGAGCTGATGAAGTCGATCACGGCCGAACATGGCGCCAGCGACTATCGCTTTGCCGACAAGCCCGAGGACCGCAGCAAGCTCTGGAAAGCACGCCACGATGCGTACTGGGCGGGCATGAACTACGTGCCGGGCAAGCAGGCGTTCTCGACCGACACCTGCGTGCCGATCTCGCGCCTGGCGGACTGCGTCAAGGCCGCCAAGGACGAGGTCGCGAAGAGTGGGCTCGTCTGCATGATCGTGGGCCACGTCGGCGACGGCAACTTCCATGTGCTCATCACTTTCGACCCCAACAGCGCGGACGAGCGGCAGCGCGCGGAAGTTGCGGCTGACCGCATCGCCCATATCGCGATCGGCATGGGCGGCACCTGCACTGGCGAGCACGGTATCGGCATCCACAAGCTCGACGCGCTCAAGGCAGAGCACGGCGAGGCTGTTGACGTGATGCGCACGCTCAAGAAGGCGCTCGACCCGAACAACATCATGAACCCGGGGAAGACGATCCCGATGCAATAGCGTCGTGCGCGACCTTGCATTGATCCTTAGGGTGGGCAACTCGTTGCCCACGCGCCTGGAACGCAGCCTAGCCAGCGAAATCCTCAAACACACGCAATCGTGATCCCATAAATTAATCGGCCCTCCAACTCGCCAACAAAGACAGTCATGGCCTATACCCTGCTCATCGGCAACAAAAACTACTCGTCGTGGTCCCTGCGTCCCTGGTTGCTGCTGCATGCCTCGGGCATTGCATTTGCCGAAGAGAAGCATCTCTTCGAGACACCCGAATTCGCTGCCGAGATCAGTTCACGCAAACGCTCGCCCAATGGCCGCGTGCCGGTGCTGGTTGACGGTGATGTCAAGGTGTGGGATTCGCTCGCCATTGCCGAATACCTCGCCGAACGTCATCCGGGCCTGTGGCCCGCTGATGCCGCTGCGCGTGCCCATGCCCGTAGCGCCTGCGCGGAGATGCACTCCAGCTTTGGCGCACTTCGCAACTGGATGCCGATGAACGTGCGCCGCAGCTATCCGGTTGCGACGCCGCGCGAGGACGTGCAGAAGGACATTGATCGCATGCAGGCGTTGTGGACAGAGGCACGCAGCCGCTTTGGCGCGGGTGGCCCTTATCTCTACGGCACATTCAGCAATGCCGACGCCTACTTCGCACCGGTGGTGTTCCGCTTCAACACCTATGGCGTGAAGTGCTCGCCCGTGGTCGCGAGCTACGTGAAAGCGATGCTCGCACATCCGTCGATGCAGCAATGGATCGCTGACTCCAGGGCAGAGCCGCAAGTCGTTGATCACGAAGAGCCGGAATTCATTTACGAGAAGCAGGCGTAAGCCTGCGAACGACGACAAGATGAGCATCGACATCTGGCAAGCGCAAATCAAGGAAGCCGCGGCGCGGGGCGGAAAAATCTGCATTCGCGGCTCGGGCAGCAAATCGTTCTGCGCGCCTCCGGTCATCCAGGACGCGTTGACGCTTGATACGCGCGTCAACGCCGGGATCGTCGAATACGAACCCAACGAGCTCGTCATCGTCGTTCGCACCGGTACACCGCTTGCCGAGGTGGAGCGGGTGATGGCCGAAGCTGGGCAGATGCTGGCGTTCGAGCCGCCACACTTTGGGGCCGGGGCCACGGTCGGCGGTGCACTTGCCACCGGCCTTTCCGGCCCGCGCCGCCCTTACGCTGGGGCGCTGCGTGACTACGTGCTCGGCGCCAAAGTCGTCGACGGCAAGGGCGATTACCTGTCATTCGGAGGCAAGGTGATGAAGAACGTCGCCGGCTTTGACATCGCTCGCCTGCTCGCCGGATCGATGGGCACGCTGGGCATGATCACCGAGGTCGCGTTCAAATGCCTGCCTCTGCACACGGCACAACAGACGCGAGTCTTCGAACTCGATGCGGCCGCTGCGATCACCGCCATGAACCGCTGCTACGCCGAGGCCAACCCGGTCACTGCCAGTACCTGGGTGGCGGGTCGGCTCTATCTGCGTCTCGCCGGTGCTGAGTCCGCTGTGGCATCTGCGGTAAGCAGGCTCGGCGGGGAATTGCTTGCTGACGACGCTGCCTGGTGGCGGGCGTGGCGCGAACAGCAGCACGGGTACTTCGCCGGTGTCGATGAAAGCAACCCGCTGATCCGCGTGTCCTGCAAGTCCACTGCAGCGCTTGGTGATCTTGCCAATGGGGCGGACCAGCAGGCGATCGACTGGGGTGGCGCACAGCGCTGGCTGCGTACGCAGGCGATTGCGCTACCCGCCATCCGCGAATGGGCGCGGGTGGAAGGCGGCAACGCCCATGTATTTCGTGGCGCAACGAGCGACGCCGAGCGCGTCGTTCCGATGGCCGCTGCATTGAGTGACGTGCAGCAAAAGATCAAAGCCAGTTTCGATCCGTACAACATCTTCCCCGCAATGTAGGAGCGGCTCTACCGCGACCGCAGTGCAGGCGGACCCTCACACGTCGCGGTAGAACCGCGCCCACAATCCCGTCTTGACGTATGCAAACCAACCTCGCTGACTTCATCAAGGACACGCCCGAGGGCCTGGAGGCAGACGCGATCCTGCGCTCCTGTGTGCACTGCGGTTTCTGCACGGCAACCTGCCCAACCTATCAGGTGCTTGGCGACGAACTCGATGGGCCACGCGGCCGCATTTACCTGATCAAGCAGGTGCTGGAAGGCACCGAGCCCACCGCGAAGACGCAGCAGCATCTCGACCGCTGCCTGACCTGTCGCAACTGCGAAAGCACTTGCCCGAGTGGCGTGCAATACGGTCGTCTGGTCGATATCGGGCGCGCGGTGGTCGAGAAAAAAGTCGGACGCAGTGCAGGCGACAGTTTGCGTCGGCGTGTACTGCATCGTGGCCTGCTGAGCAAGAAGGCATTTGCTGCCGCACTCGCGCTGGGCCGGGCGGCGCGCCCCCTGCTGCCGACCTCGCTCAAGGCCAAGGTGCAGCCGCTCCGCGCACCGGGCAGCTGGTCCGCTGCGCAACATGCGCGCACGATGCTGCTGCTCGACAACTGCGTGCAGGACGCGATGGCACCGTCTATCGATGCAGCGGCCGCACGAGTGCTGGATCGCGCTGGCATCACGCTCAAACGCGTCGCTGCCGGCGGCTGCTGCGGTGCGCTGAGCCATCATCTGAACGAGCACGATGCCGCAGTCGCCCGTGTCCGCGCCAACATTGACGCCTGGTGGCCACTGGTGGAGGCTGGTGCCGAAGCGATTGTCGTCACCGCGTCCGGCTGTTCGGTGATGGTGAAGGACTATGGTCACTTCATGCAGCACGATGCGGTCTATGCGGAGAAAGCCACACGCATCGCGGCGATCTCGAAGGATGTGTCCGAAGTGATTGCCGACGCCTGGGTGCAACTCAAACCATCGTTGAAGCCCATCCGTGATGCGCTGCCGGCGATTGCCTACCACCCGCCGTGCACGCTGCAGCACGGCATGAAGCTGCGCGGCGGTGTTGAGGGTATCCTGCGTGATGCGGGCTTCACGCTGACGCCCGTGACCGATAGCCATCTGTGTTGCGGCTCGGCGGGTACCTACTCGGTGCTGCAACCCGAAATCAGCGGAGAGCTCAAGCATCGCAAGCTGGGCAATCTTGTGGCCGGCAAGCCCGCGCAGATCGCCACCGCCAACATCGGCTGCATGACGCATCTGCAAAGCGGCACCGAGTTGCCGGTCAAGCACTGGATCGAGTTGATTGACGAGCGGCTTGCCGCGTAGCACCGATAAGCGCCGCTCCTACAATGCGCCGATGAGCCACGCCGACTACAAGCACTTTCTCACCATCCCCACCCGCTGGATGGACAATGACATCTACGGTCACGTCAACAACGTCGTCTACTACAGCTGGTTTGACACCGTCATCAACGAGTACCTGATCCGCGCCGGCGGGCTGGACATTCACAACGCGCCCATCGTTGGTTTCTGCGTGGATTCGGGTTGCACCTACAAACAGAGTTTTTCTTTTCCCGAGCCGGTCCACGCGGGGTTGCGCGTCACAAAGCTGGGCAATAGCTCGGTACGCTACGAGGTGGGCCTGTTCGGTGAGGGCGATGAGCAACCGCGTGCCACTGGTTTCTTTGTGCACGTCTTCGTTGACCGCGCATCAAACCGCAGCGTACCAATCCCGTCCGCTATCCGGCAAGCATTGCAGGCGATCCGGGCGTAGATTCGTTGTCCCTTTGCCTCGATGCAGCGCAGCGGAATCGAGGCATTTTTTCGTCCAGCCACCGTCACCCTCGATTCCGCGTTGCTGCACCGAGGCTACTTATTGCGAATGTCCAACATGCCCGCTAGCCACGACCCCGCCTCCATCGTTCAACGCCAGCTCGATGCTTACAACGCACGCGACCTTGACGCGCTGATGGCCACCTACGCAGAAGACGTTGAGCACTTTGAGTTCCCGTCTACCTTGGTTGCAAAAGGCACGGCCGATGTGCGCGCACGGCTGAGCATTCGCTTGCAGGAGCCCGACTTGCACGCGCGCTTGCTGGGGCGCACGGTGATGGGCAACCTCGTGATTGATCATGAAATCGTCACCCGCAATTTCCCCGAAGGCCTCGGCACGATCGAGATGATTGCGATGTACGAAGTGAGCGGAGACCGGATCGGCCGCGGCTGGTTCAAGTTTGGCGAAAAGCGGATGGGCGCGCCAGCGTAGCCCCCATGCGTTGGCCGCTCGCAACCGGGTTCCCGTGATTCAAATCCCCGGCTGCGAGCAGCCGGGCTACAAGACTTCGCTAGATCGACTGGCCCTCAATCTCTGCAATCATCCGCGCTACTCGCTGCTCAATTTGCTCTGTAGAGAGTTTCTCGCGCAGGCGCTCCACCATCAGCGGAAACGAGAAAGGTGTTGGCCGTTCGCATGCCATCAGGAGCGCCTTGCTGCCACGCAGTCGCAACAGTGCAGCCGCGAGGCGCGAGGCCTCAAGTTGCCGCTCCATCACTTCGCGAACGGCCTGCTTGAGCAGCAGGTTGTCGCTGTCGTAGGTGGTGAACACGTCATAGAGCAGACCGCTGGATGCCTGCAACTGCTTGCTCGACTTGTTCTGTCCCGGATAGCCCTGGTCGATCAGCCCGGCCACGCGCGCAATCTCGCGGAACTGGCGCTTGCCCAGCTCTGCCGCGTTGAGACCGGCGAGGATGTCGGCTTCCACATGGCGTGAATCAAGCAGCTCACGCAACTCGCGTGCGTTGATCTGCACCTCGGTCGGCGACAGCAACTCAAAGCCGTAATCGTTGATCGCAATCGAGAAGGTTTTACCCAGTTCCGGGTGCTTTTGCGCGAGGCGGTAGCTGAACAGCGTGGCGAGCCCCAAGTGAACCAGTCGTCCTTCAAACGGGTAGAAGAACAGGTGCCAGCCCTCGCGGCTCTTCAGCGACTCGACTAGCCATTCCTTCATGTCCGGTAACGCCGAAAGTCTTGTCTGTAAAGCGAAGATGGGCTCACACAGCCGCATCTCGGGCGTGGTGTAAGCGCAATGTTTCGCCTCGGCGATCAGCTCGCGCGTTGCGCCCGCAAGCTGCGTGGAGAGTGGCATCTTGCCGCCCGCCCAGCGCGGTACCAGATTGCGCTTTTTCGTCGCGCGACGCACATAGGCGGTCATTTCGCGCACGCGGATGAACTCCACCACCCGTCCCGCAAAGATGAAGGCATCACCGGGGTTGAGTCGCGCGATGAAGTCTTCCTCGACATGACCCAACCGCGCGCCGCCCTGAAACTGCACTGTGATTGATGCTTCCGACACGATGGTGCCGATGTTCATGCGGTGGCGCTGCGCGATGCGGCGGTCCTTCACGATGTAACGCCTGGTGTCGTCGTCAAACACCACCTTGTGAAAGTCTGGGTAAGCCGATAGCGACGCGCCGCCGCGAACCACAAAGTCGAGCGCCCATTGCCACTCGGCATCGCTCAGGTTCTGGTAGGTGAAACTTTTCTCCACCTCAGCGCGTAACTCGTCAGCATCGAAGCCGCCGCCCAGCGCGCAGGTGACGAGATGTTGCGTCAGCACGTCGAGTGGTCGCCATGCCTTGCTGGCGCCAAGGTTACCTGTGCCACCGCTGCCTAGTGGCGAGCGCGACTCAATGTGCCGTGCGTCCGCTGCCTGCCGCGATGCTGCTGCCTCGACCAGCTCCAGCGCATGTGTCGGCACCACAGTGACACGGCTCGTCGCGCCCGGCTGATGGCCGCTACGCCCGGCGCGTTGCAGGATGCGCGCGATGCCTTTGGGGGAGCCGATCTGCAGCACCTGTTCAACCGGGCGAAAGTCAACGCCAAGATCGAGCGAACTGGTGCACACCACGGCACGCAAGGCGCCACTGCGAATGCCTTGCTCCACATACTCACGCGTCTCACGGTCCAGCGAGCCGTGATGCAGCGCGATCTGGCCGGCAAGGTCGGGCTCGGCGTCGAGCAGCGCCTGATACCAGAGCTCGGTCTGCGAGCGGGTGTTGGTAAAGATCAGCGTGCTCTTCGCGCGCTTGACGTGCTCCACGACGGGCCGCACCATGCGCACGCCGAGATGCCCGCCCCACGGAAAGCGCTCAATGGTCGCCGGCAGCAGCGAGTCGATCACGATCTTCTTGTCGATCTTGCCGCTGATCAGCACGCCCTGCCGCGCCAGCGCCGCGTCTGGGCCGATCAGCACGCGCATCGCTTCGTCCAGATTGCCCAGCGTGGCGCTCATGCCCCAGGTTTGCAGCTGACGGTTGGCGCCGCGCAGGCGCGTGAGACACAGCTCCAGCAGCACGCCCCGCTTCGACGACAGCAACTCATGCCATTCGTCCACGATCACCGTACGCAGTGTGCCAAGCCGCTCGCGCCAATCGGCGCGGGCGAGCATCAGCGCGAGCGACTCCGGCGTGGTCACCAGCACCGTCGGCAAACGACGATCCTGCTTCGCGCGCTCGCTGCTCGACACGTCACCCGTGCGCAGCCCGACGGTCCACGTCGGCTGCATCGCGGCGCTCGCTTCCTTGAGGCTCAGTGTCGTATCAGCGGCGAGGGCTTTTAGGGGAGTTACCCAGAGGATGGCGATCGGCGGTGACGCGTTTTCTCCCCTCCCCCTTGAGGGGGGAGGGGTGGGGGAGAGGGTGACGTTTGCTTTGGCAGTCAAGGTGGCAGTAGCAGCAACCGCTGCGGCCCCCACCACCGTCCCCCTCTCCCGCCGCTGCGCGGCACCCTCCCCCACCGGGGGGGAGGGTACACGGGCGTTACCCGCTGGCCCCAGCGCACACGCTGCACAAAACGCGGCGTAGGTTTTGCCGAATCCTGTCGGCGCGTGGATCAGCCCGCTCTTGCCTTGCGCGTAGGCGGCCCAAGCGTCGCGCTGGAAGGGGAATGGCGTCCAGCCGCGAGCGGAAAGGAAAGCCTCAGCATCCGCCACAGCAGGATGCGGCTTCGAACGTTTGGGCGAGGCTTGATATGCTTTTGACAAACGATCTGACAATTGAAGCAGGCGTGTCTGAACAGTTTACTGTCGCAGCGGAGGATATCGCGGCGTGCCGGCGCGGTGACCGTGCGGCGCTCGATCGTGTTTATCCAGTCGTCTACGAGGAGTTGCGTCGCGTTGCCCGGAGCTACCTGGCTCGCGAGACACCCGGCCACACGTTGCAACCCACGGCGCTGGTGAACGAGGTGTACCTGCGACTCTGCGGTCAGCGAGAGGTTGACTGGAGCAGCCGTGCCTACGTCTTTGGGTTGGCCGCCACCATGATGCGGCGGATTCTGGTGAATCACGCTCGCGAGGCCAACGCGCAGAAGCGCGGTTCAGGTGCTGCGATCCTGACGCTATCCGCAGCGGACGCCAGCGGCGTGGCGACAGATGGTGGCGTTGATCTGCTCGCGGTTCATGATGCGCTCGATGCGCTCGCGGCGCTTGACGCGCGGCAGGCGCAGATCGTCGAGTTAAAGTTTTTCGGCGGCATGGATGTCGATGAAATTGCCGCGTTACTCAACATCTCGAACGCGACGGTTCGCAGGGACTGGACCATGGCCAAACTCTGGCTTGGCCGGGCGCTCGCGCCATGAGTTCGACGATGACGGCGGCCCAGTGGCAAGCCCTGCAGGCGCAGCTCGATGTGCTGTTGCCACTCGATCCCGCAGGCCGGCAATTGGCGCTGCAGAACATTGCGCGCGACGACGTACCCACCGCTGAGCTCTTGCAGGCGCTCCTTGCCGCAGAGGATCGCATGCCGGATGCGCCAGACGCAGTGACCGTCGCGCGCGCGTTTGCGACGGCTTCAGCCGGGCAGACCGTTGGCGCTTTTGTGCTGGACGCACTGGTCGGGGAGGGCGGAAGCAGTGTGGTTTTCCGTGCGCATCGGGCGAGCGACTTCACACAGACCGTCGCGATCAAGATTTTGCGAACGGTGTCGGGCAAAGACTTTCACACGCGATTTCAGCGAGAACGCGACATTCTCGCCGGCCTGAATCATCCGAACATCGCACGCTTGTATGACGCGGGCGCGACGCCGGATGGACAGCCCTTCCTCGTCCTCGAGCATGTCGAAGGGACAGAGCTGGTCACATGGGCGCGCCGACCGCATCAGACACTCGCCGACGTAGTGACGGTGATGATCAAGGTGTGCGATGCCGTTGACTATGCGCACCGCAGTCTCCTGGTACACCGTGATCTCAAACCCGCGAACATTCTCATCGACGAGTTGGGTGAACCCAAGTTGCTCGACTTTGGGGTCGCAAAGCTCCTCGACTCCGACAGCAATGACTTGACGCGCGACGCCGGTGCGCCGCTCACCGCAGCCTACGCTGCGCCTGAACAGTTGCAGGGTGGCCCCATCACGACTGCGACCGATGTCTATGCGCTCGGCGTGATCCTTTATGAAGTCCTGACTGGACGCCATCCTTACCGGCAAACCGGTGACACGGCACTGCAGGTGCTGCATCATTTGGTAACGTCAGAACCGGCGCGCCCCAGTGCGACCGCTGCGACCCATTCAGCCGGCGGCGGCCCGACTGCGCTACTGGCTCGTCGCAGCGATCTGGATGACGTGATTCTTTGCGCGATCGACAAGCGGCCCGAAGCGCGATACGCATCGGCCCGGGCATTGGGCGATGATCTGCGTGCTGCGCTCGCGGGGCGCCCGGTCGCTGCCCGGCCGCGCACATGGCGCTACCTCGCAGGCCGGTTCGTGGCACGCCACCGCTGGCCGGTGGCGGTGAGTGCTGCGGCATTGACGGCCGTTGTGGGTGCTGTCGCCGTCGCGCTCTGGCAAGGGCAGGTGGCTGAAGCGCAACGCAGCGTTGCTGAACGACGCTTTGGTGACGTGCGACAGCAGGCCAACCGCCTCATTTTTTCGTACTACGATGGCATCAAATCGCTCCCTGGTTCGCTGCCGGTTCAGCGGCAGCTCGTGCAGGATGCGTTGCAATACCTGTCAGCCCTGCGCCGTGAGGCTGGCGGCAATGCGCACGACGCACAACTCCTGATTGAGCTCGCGGACGCCTACGCCCGGATCGGCGACATTCAGGGCAACTTTACCGAGGCAAACCAGGGAGATTTTGACGGGGCCGCGGGGAGTTACCGTACCGCCAACAACCTGCTGGAGCTTGCCGTCAGTGCGGGAGGTGAAGCGCAGGCCGTGACCGAAGCGCGTGCCAGTTTGCTGCTGAAAGAGGCGCACTTGGCGTATCAGCGCGTCGATTTGCCGGTGGCGAGCGGAAGATACGAATCTGCAGTCGCAGCATGGCGCCAGGCCAGTGGGTCGCAACCGCGCCGTACTGAGGCGCGTTTGAACCTGGCCGCCGCGCTCGATGCCCACGGGGATTTTCTCGGGCGCGACGGTGGCAAAGGCATGTCGAATCCTGCCGCTGCCCTTGCGCTGTATGCGGAGGCTCGCCAGATCCGCGCTGAGATCGCGAAGAGCGCACCGGACTTTCCAGGACTGCAGTCGGCGCTGTACGAGAGCGACTTGCGCGACGGCGAGAGTGCTTGGGCGTTGGGTCGCAAGACTGACGCCGTGGCTTTGTACGAAACAGCGCTGGCGCGCGCACGGCGCCTGGCTGCCGCAGAACCGAACAACAGCTATCGCCAGCGCGAACTGGCCATTGTGCTGACGCGGCTGGTTCCTGCGTACGAGGCCGTGGACCGACTCGACGCGTCGGTCGCGGCGGCGGTGGACGCGGCCCAGCTCATGCAAAAAATGCTCTCGGCCGACGCCGGCAACGAGGCGATGCGTTCGGGCGTGACGTCGTCGGCGGGGTGGGCGGCGCGGCAGCTCATCAAGGCCGGTCGCCTGGATGACGCAGAGCCCTATGTACGCATCGAAATGAAAATGGCTCAAGAGCGCCTCGAGGCGGCACCCGGCGACGTGGATGCGCAGGCAACTCTGGCGCTGGCGCACCGGCGCGCAGGCAACCTCGCGTTTGGCCGCAATCAGTTTGATCTTGCAGCGGAAGCGCACATGCGGGCGCGGGCGATGCAGATGAAGTTTCGGGACACCGCACCGGAGAACGCGGCGGCAGCCGCGCTGTCGTTGATGCACGCCGGACGCGCACATGTGGGTGCGCGACGCGGGGCGGAGGCGCGGCATGCGCTCAACACCGCCATCATCGAGATGCAGGCGCTCGTCGCGACGCACCCGAACGCCCGTTTTCAGGACAGTCTGATCGAGGCATTCGAACTGCTCGGTGATGCGCTGTTGTTGCCGAAGTCGCACGCCGCGAAGGCGCACAAGGCGTATCGCAACGCACTGGAAATTATCGATGTCGCTGCGGCGAAGCGTACGCTCGCCGCGTCGGAAGTGCGTCGTCGCACCCTGATTGCCGATAAGCTCCGCAAGATTCAGTAGCGCTGCCGGAGCACTGCCGCCAGCACGCCGATCACGATCGCCAGAAACGGAAGCAGCTGAACGGCGCCATGCCATCGGCGCTGTTGCAGGTGGAAGCGTTGATGACAGGCCGCGCACCAGATACCGGACGTGGGCGTGGGCGATGGAGCGTGTCGCAATTCACCCGCGCTACCGCAACGCTGGCACCGCAACGCATCGGACGCTGGCGACGCGAGCGGACTACCACCGCCCATTGATTGACAATGCCTCGTTGAGTGCGCAGTTGCCGCCGGTGATCCTGCCGCGCTCGTCCAGTACGCGGAAATTGCCCTCGCTTTGCCTTTGATAACTCAGTCCCTTCGATGAGCCAGACACGAGCCGCAGGATGCCCGTGCGCTGGTCGAACGTGTAAGTGCCGCGTTTGCCGTCGAAGTTGCGGTAGGTGCTGCCATCGACGATGCCGAAATAGGCGCCGGTGAACATGCCGATACCGGGCAACGTGCACCGATAGACGCTGCCTGGCCTCAGCGCACCTTTGCCAGTCGCAGAGTAGCCGGCAGGGCGCGGCGGTGCCGGTTTGACATCGCTACCCATATTCCACCAAAGGTCGCGGCCGTCCTCGGTCCTCCAGAAGCAGCCTCCCCGCTTGTCAGGCGGGGTGCCTCGCGCCGTCACGCGCGTGTCGCCGGTAAAGCCCTTGATCACGTACTCCGCACCGGCAGGCGGGCACGCTGCGTGCGAGGTTGACAGGGCAGCGGCGAATGTCGCCGCACCAACCCAGCACAAGTGACGGGAGCCACTGCGTCGCGCCGAAGTGCAAGCCCAGACCGGCATCATGCACCCCAGCGGCGACGCAGGCCGAACAGAGCGGCGATCCCGATCAATCCGCCCAGCAGGCCGATACTACGCCCGTCGAGCGTTGGCACCACGCTGGGTGCTTCGGCCGAGATCGCCTGTGATGTGCGCACGCGGGCGGTGCCGGCCCAGCCGACCAATGTGCCGAAGTTGCAGCCGTTCACCGTGCCTTCTGCACGAATCGCAACCGTGTGAGTGCCGGCTGAGACCGGACCGAGCGTGACGAAGCCGGTACTCTGATTGGCCGCCAGTACGGCCGGAGAGGTGTAAACCGGCGTTGCGGTGTTGCCGTCCAGTTCAAAGCGAATGAACATACTCGAACAATGCCCCGGGCTGGTGGTGAATTCCACATCCAGCGTGCCAGTCGTATTGACGGTGATTGGGTAGGCAACCGCCGATAGCTGAGTGCCAGTTGGGTTCCCCGTGGTGATCGAAATGCCTGGGTAGGTGGTCGTGACGATTTGTTGCGTCTGGGCGCCAACCGTGCCGACGGCGAGTATCAAGGCGAAAACGGGTGTGGCGGCGCGGCGCAGGAGCGCTTTGCGGGAGCTGGGTTGGAACATGGGGTTCTCCGGGTGTGATGGATTTCCGTCGCCGCGCCCACGGGAACGCAGGGCGCAGTGCGTCACCTTCAAACGCACGGAGTTGCGCTGAAAACGCTCATCGCCGGTAATAATTTCTGTTGAGCTGCACGCCTTCCCACGATGGGCAACGCGTTGCCCGCGAACAAACTGTCTGTCTACTCGCTCACCCGCGCAACCCGATGCAATTGCCCCACGGGTCGCGCACCTGGCACATTTGTTCGCCGTTTTCGATGCGGCCGGGGCCGCGATAGAGCGCGGCGCCGAGCGATTGCAGGTGCGCGAGCGTCGCATCGAAATCGTCGGTGGCCCAGTACACCACGCTGCCAGCGGCACCGGCGGTGACCTTTTCGTCGGCCGGATGAAACTCGATCTGGACACTGTCGATCTCCAGACACTCGAACTCGCCACCCGACCAGACGATGCGCTTCGGCTCCGCTCGCGGAAAGGCGCGGGCGTACCACGCCATTGCTTCAGCGGTATCGGAGGCGTGGATCATGATCGCGCGGATGGACAATCTAGTCGCCAGCTTCGAGGTTGAACGGGCCACGACCGAGAGTTGCCAGTATGCGACTTTTCAGACGAGCGGATGCAGTCGCGCGGTCGTCCGGCGTCCAAAAAATCATGTTGTACTGCCGCGTATCAAAGTGCAACGGTGTCCCGTCGCGCACCATGAAAATGACCGGTAAGCCAAGTCCATGAGCGAATCCGGCCTCGTAGTAAGTGTTGCAACGCTCGCCGGTGTAGTCGGCTACGACAAACCGTGACGAGCGTATGGCAGCGATGATTTCGTCGTCAATCTTGTTGTTGTGCTCTTTCTGATCGATGCGAAATGCCTCATATCCTGCCGCCTCTATCCCAGGTTTCATGATCTCATCAAAGAGGTATCGAATTTCTTCGTTGAACCACATGGCGCAAAACGCAACATTAGCGGCAGTACTTGAGTTCGATTCGAGTGCAACGTAGCCCTTGGGGCTAATGCAATAGTCTCCCTGCGGTCTAAGGCTCAGCAACTGCATTTCTTCGCATAGGACATCGCCCAGCATGTACCGTGCTTCGCTTTCGTCCAAATTCCAGCCGACTGCCAACAGCGGGTTTGCTATCGGTCGACTTGCACCCCCCACCCCGTCGGGGACTACATGTGAGAAAGTGCCGTATTGAAAGGATTCACCTAGACGCACTCGTTGCGAGACAAACCGGAGCATTGCGTCGGCGCGTCGCAATAGACTCGGTCGTCGCAAGACCGCTGCCGCGTTGACGTCCGCAGTGCGTACTAGTCGTTTGCCAGACTGCCTGATCCAAGCTGACAAGTGTGCTCGGGTTTTGGCGTCTTCCTGCGCTAATTGATTGGCGGCGTCAACCAGAATGTCAAATTCACCGCATTGCGCACAGGTTGTGCGCTTGAAAAGTGCGCCTGGCTGAATCTTCGCCCCAACGGACGCGCATACGGGGCAGCGACTGCTGTTGTTGGGCATAGCCTACACCGCCACCGGCGCCTTGATCGCCGCGTGGCTTTGATACCCGGCGATCTCGAAGTCCTCGTATTCGTAGTCAAAAATTGACGCCGGTTTGCGTTTGATGACGAGCGTCGGCGGCGGATCAATCGGCGCGCGGGTCAGTTGCAGATCGACCTGTTCAAAGTGGTTTTGGTAGATGTGGCAGTCGCCGCCGGTCCAGATGAATTCGCCGACGTCGAGGTCGCACTGCTGCGCGAGCATGTGGGTGAGCAGCGCGTAGCTTGCGATGTTGAACGGCACGCCAAGGAAGAGGTCGGCGCTGCGCTGATAGAGCTGGCAGGAGAGGCGCGGCTTGGGGAGCGTGTCGGCCAGGCCCTCGCGTGCGGCGCGTGCGCGGTCTGCGGGCGCGACCGGGTCGGCGACGTAGAACTGGAAGAACGCATGGCAGGGCATCAGCGCCATCTTCGAGAGTTCACTCACGTTCCACGCGCTGACGATGATGCGGCGCGAATCAGGGGTCGTTTTCAGTTGCTTGACGACTTCAGCAATCTGGTCGATGTGTCCACCATCCGGCGTGGGCCAACTGCGCCATTGCACGCCGTAAACCGGGCCGAGGTCGCCGTCGGGTTTGGCCCATTCGTCCCAGATGGTGACTCCGCGTTCCTGCAGCCACTTGGCATTGCTGTCCCCGCGCAGGAACCAGAGCAATTCGTAGGCGATCGCCTTCCAGAACACCTTTTTGGTGGTGATCAGCGGAAAGCCGCGCTGCAGATCAAAGCGTAGCTGCGCACCGAAGGTGGACAGCGTGCCGGTGCCGGTGCGGTCGGTTTTGGTCGCGCCTTGCGTGCGCACCTGGCGCAGCAGGTCGAGGTAGGGCTGTTCAAGCGGCGGAAGGGGGGGCGTGGCGGACTGCATGGCGCACAGTGTATTGATTGCCGGGATGGGTAGCAGTGACGATCCGGCACATACCGATTGGATGTCTATGACTTTTGCGCGAAACCCTTATTCTTATTGGGCTAAAGAGGAAAATAGTCTCTCAGTCGACTTTTTATCAAATCGGGCTCCACGCCCTGTACATAAACGGTTTGGGACAATAGCTGATGTGATTCCCGGGCTTGCAGCGACGAGCAGATCGGTCCGCGGTCGCTTGGCGCGCGGCTATCCGGGCGCGTCCGTGCCTGGCTTGCCCAAGGGCATCACGCGATTCTTGCCGCTGTACTTGGCGGCATCCGCATATTGCAACAGCGCTACCGGGTCGCGGGTGTCGGTCGGCGCGATGGCGAAGCCGATGCTGGCGCTGACGTTCACGCCAGCGGCCGTTGCGGTGGCCTGCACAGTGCGCCGCAGTTGCTCCGCCAGCGCCTGCGCCTGGGCGCGGCCGCAGCCTCGCGCGAGCACCAGAAACTCATCACCACCGAAACGGCCGACGGCGTCCTCAGCGCGAACCGCGCCGCGCAGCGCGGCGGCGACAGCCGCCAGCAGACGGTCGCCGGCGTGATGCCCCTTTTCGTCGTTGACCGCCTTGAAACCATCGAGATCGATGAAGAACAGCGCGTATTCCTGCTTGGTGTCGGTCAGCGAGTATTCGATGCAGGACATCATCGTCTGCCGGCTCAGGGCGTCGGTGAGCGCGTCGCGCTCCAGGCTCCGGCGCAGTCGCTCCTGCGTCGAGGTCAGCTCATGCACGTCGGTGGAGAGGGTGTAGATGCCCACGACGTGTCCGCCGTCGTCGAAGTCCGGGTAGTAGCTGGTGCGCATCCAGCGCGGACCACCCACAATGCGGCGCACTAATCGCGAGAAATGTGACGGCTCGCCGGCCAGTGCTTTGTCGTAGTACGGTTTCTGCTCCAGCCAGATGGCTTCGCCGCGGACTTCGCTGACGTGGCGGCCGAGGGCGTTTTCACTGGCATCGCCCACCATTTCGCGCCAGGCGCGGTTGACAAAGCGCAGCCGGCACTCGACGTCGAGATAAACCAGCGGCATCGGGATGTTGTCGGTGAAGCGGTCCAGCCGCTTGCGGGCGGCGATCAGTGCGTCGCGCTGAACCACATCCTGATGAATGTCGGTGGCGATTGTGAATACCGACGCGACGGTGCCATCGGAGCCGGCCTCGGGGAACACCTGGATGCGGACCCAGCGCTCGGGATGCGGCGCGTGCGTCAGCAGTCGCTCGTAGCTGCTGATCTCGCCCTGAAAGGCGCGCTCGAACGCCGGGCGCGCTGCTTGCCATGCTGCTTCGCCGAACAGTGCGGTCAGCGTGCCGCCAAGCAATTCTTCTTGTCGACGCCCCGCCCACGCGAGGTAGGGCGTGTTGCAGAAAATCAGGCGTGCATTGCGATCCCAGCGCCCGATTGGCAGCGCAACGACATTGGCCAGTCGTTCGAATTGCGATGTCGGGGCCGTGACAGTGGGCTGCATGGCGGCTCAGATGTCCTGGAGATTCTGGATAGTACCGCCGTTGTGCCGATCGCAGCGCACTTCGTCGAGATTTCAGGTCAAACCGATCACCACGATATCGCGGTAATTCTGCATCGCCTGCAACTGGTCGTACCAGCGCCAGACATTGGTGAGCTTCGGTCGACAGTGCTCCAGCCCGACCTTGCCGAGCGGCAGTTCCATCCAGGTGTAGGCAAGAATGCCCAGCGGCACGTCGCCCATCGTGAACTCGTCACCGGCCAGCCACTTCGTCTGTCCGAGCTGGCGGTCGACGATTTGCCAAATTTCGCCAGACTTCGCGACGTTTCGCCGGATCATTTCCATGTCCCACTCACGTTCGGGCTGACGGACGAGTTGCATGAACGGCGGCCCCAATGCAGGCCCCATAGTCCCTTGCTGAAAGTCCATCCAGCGGTCCGCGGCGCCACGAACATGCAAGTCATCCGGCCAAAAGGGGGCCTTGGGATACTTGGCGCACAGGTAGCGCACGATGGCATTCGATTCCCACAGCACAAAACCATCGTCGTCGATCACCGGGATCATGCCGTTCGGGTTCATCGCGCGGTACTCGTCACTGTTGACCACGCCGAAGTGCAGCCCGGCGTCAACGCGTTCGTAGGGAATGTCCAGCTCGGCGCAGGTCCAGCGCACCTTCTTGACGTTGGATGAATTGACGCGGCCCCAGAGTTTCAGCATGACGTGATATCCGTTTGATGGCGCCGCCAGTGCGGACAATTCGGCTCCGCAGCGACGGCGTATTCGGGTTAAATGTGGGCAAATCGTAACTGCTTGCCTGCCATGCCGTCCCGCCCCGTCTTGCTTATCGCTTTTGCGGCCATTGCCGTCGTTGCGCTCGCGTCGTGCCGGCAAACCGATCTTGGCGAAGGTGGCAGCAAAGTGTCGGGCTCGGCGGGGCCTGCCGGGCCGAAGGATGCCGCGAAGGAACTGGTGACCTGCGACGCACCGATTGCCACCATCGCACTCGCCGAGAGCCCGAACGGCTACACCGTGCTCTCGCAGTACCAGTTACCGCCGACGCCGCTGCCGCTGATCCGCGTGATGATGCAGCAGTCGGGCTGCTTCCGGGTGGTTGATCGCGCCGCCGGTTTGCGTGGCACGATCCAGGAGCAGGAACTGAAGGATGCGGGCATCCTCAAGGCGGAGACCGTACCGAAGAAGGGCGAAGGTATCGGCGCACGCATGACCCTGACGCCTTCGCTGACCTTCAGCGAGAACAACGCGGGCGGTGGTATCGCCGCAATACTTGGCATGATTCCTGCGCTTCGCGATTGGGCGGGTGTGGCCAGCGGTGTGAAGTTCAAGGAAGCGCAGGTCGTTCTGCTTCTGACTGACAACGAGACGACCGAACAGCTGGCGGCGGCGACCGGTGCGGCACGGGCAACCGATCTTGGCGTGGGTGGCATTGTGATTGGCAAGGTGCTTGGCGGTGCGGCCGGATGGGGGATTACCAACGAAGGCAAGGTCATTGCTGCGGCTTTCCTTGATGCCCACAACAAGCTGGTGGTGCAAGCCCGCGCGTTGGGGCCAACGGGCGCGGCGGCTGTAGGTGGCGGGCCTGGAAAAAAGTAGCGTCCATCGACGAGCTTCCGGCTCGCGATGTTGGCAACAAGAGGTGGCAGTAGTAATGGGACGACGCGATGGGTGGCTGCTGGCTGATGGGATGACCCGCAGCCAGACGTCACCCGCTTCGCATGACGTCGGCATGAGGCTGGCAATGGTGAAGTCATGCGCGCATGACGTCGTCACGAAACGTTGGTGGCGACATGCTGTGTTGCTGCTTGTATTGGCCGCGCTGACCACGCTTGCCGGTGTGGTGCATGCGGCGATTACCGATGCCGAGCTTGCCGGATTGCGGCAGCAGCGTGACGCGGGTGCGCAGACATTGCGCTCCAATCTCATCGATGCGATCAACCGGCTCGACGCCAGCGATCCGCCCAAACTGATCGCTGAACTCATCTTTCAGTTCGGTGACTTCCGCTATGCCGAGGGCGGCAGTGAATCTGCGCTTCCCGCGGTGGAGGCGGCGCTGGAGCTGGCCCGTCAGACTGGTGACGCGTCGCGTATTGCGTCGCTCGATGCACTCGCCGGGCAGATGCTGCTTGCCCTGCGGCGCCAGTCGCCAACTTCGGCCCGTGAACGGATCGAGCGGGCTCTGCAGATGCAGCGCGCAGCGGGCAACCAGATTGAGCTGGCGCGTCAGCTGAGCGCCTACGCGACGCTGTTGCAGGAAGCGGACGAGTACGCTGCGGCGATGCGGTTGTCCAACGAGGCAATGGTGATCGTTGAAGGCAGTGGCCAGAAGATGAACACGGTTACGTTTGCGGTTCTTTATGGCCGCGTCGAGCTGCTGCGTTCGGTCGGTGATGCTGCTTCGGCGCTGGCTGCGGCAGAGACTTTGCTCGATCGCGCGGCGGCCTCGGGCAACCCGGAGTTCATCGGAACCACGCAACACGCAGTCGCGCGAGCCAGTCGCGCGGTCGGGCTCAAGTCCCGCGCGGCGCAACTGCTGGAGGCCAGTCACCAGCAGGCTAAGGAATATGCGGATCCGCTCGGTCAATTCCTTACGGCGCTGGATCGCGTGAATCTGGCCATCGAGCAGCAGGAGTTTGACATCGCGCGGCAGTGGATCGAACGGGCGATGCCATTGCGTGACGCAATTGACGACCCGATCCTGCGCGGCCGGCTCGATCTTGCCGATGCCCGCGTTGCAGCGAGGGAGAGCAAGCCGGCGAAAGCACGCGAAGCCTATGTGCGGGCGCGTGACGCGCTGGCACCGTCCGCCGAGATCTGGCTGGTTGCCATGTTGCGGGAAGCCGACGCCGATGTGCTGGTGGCAGAGGGCAAGCGCGCGGAGGCGGTGGATACCCTGCGTGACGCCCTTAACCTGCGCGTCGAGAGCGAACGCCAGTTGCAGCGCGGTGTGCTGGCCGCGCAAGGCGATCTGCACCGGCTCAGCGAACGCGAGTTTCGCGAAAAGCAACTGGAGCAGGAGGCGCGTCTGCGCGAAACGCAGCTGGAGGCCACCGAGCAGCGGCTGCTCAATCAGCGCCTGATTGTTGCTGTCGTGGCGCTGGCTGCACTGCTGGCTGGCTCTGTCGCGGTGTGGCAATTGCAGCGTGCACGCCGCTTCCGCCGCCGCGCCGATACCGACAGTCTTACGGGCGTGTTGTCGCGCTCGGCAATTGAAGGCACTGCCGTCGCGCGCTTCCGTCGGGCGCGGATCGAGAATCGGCCTTTTGCGGTACTGCTGTTTGACGTGGACGGCCTCAAGCCCGTCAATGATCGCTTCGGGCATGCCCGTGGTGATGAACTGCTGCAGGAGGTTGCGCTGGTCATCGCCCGCGGCTTGCGTACCCGCGATCGGCTGGGCCGCTGGGGCGGTGACGAGTTCATCGTGCTGCTTGACTCGGCCGATCTTGCGACGGCACGCAACATGGGCGAGCGGTTGCGGCAAAGTATCGTGGATGGTCTGGCCGACGCCGGGTTCGCGGATGGTTCGTGCAGTGTCGGGCTCGCCGCGTCCGTCGCCGAAGACGGCAGTTTCGCCGAGATGCTGGCCCGCGCCGACGCGGCGCTATACACCGCCAAGCAGGGCGGCAAGAATCGCGCGGTCGTTGCCAGCGACTGAGTCGTAAACTCCGCCGGAGTTACGGCGCAGTAGCGGAGCCAAGCCAACGATCCCGCCGCGCGGTGCAAAGCGGATCGTCGCTCTTTGCCTCAAGCCACGCTGTGTCGAGCGGGGGCTCGGGGATCTCAATCGTCGCACTTCGCAGCTCGTCATGCCGGAAGTACATCATCTCAAGCCGGTCCCCTTTGCCGAACCGGGCGAGGTGCTTGCCGAGCGTTGCACTGCCGGCACGCAGACCGTCGATGGCAATGAGCGTGTCACCGGCACTGAGCCCCGCCCGCCAGGCGGAAGAACCGGCAAGCACGTGCTTGAGCACCGGCAACGCGCCGCCGTCGCCGATCTGCATGCCAAGCGTACGGGCATTGGTGGCGATGTCTGACTCGTCACGGCCGCCTCGGTCGGCGGCGGTGGCAGCAGGGCGCGTTCGGTAGACAATGCCGAACGATGCGAACAGCGTGGCCCAGTCCGGATCCTCGGTGCCATTCACGTACTGCTGGAAGAACGGCCCGAGATCCCGTTGCGCCCATTGTGAAAAGAATGCTTCCGGGTTTTCCGGGACGCCACGACCGGTCTGCCCGAATTCACGCCACAGCGCGTGCATCAGGTCGTCCAGCGTCGGCGCGTCCTCGCCCGCAGCCCGTTGCATCAGATCAAGTGCCATTGCCACGAAGCTGCCGCGCAGGTAGTAGCTGAACTGCGAGTTCACTGCATTTTCGTCGGCGCGGTAATACTTGATCCAGGCATCGAAACTGGCGTCGGCAACCGACTGCCGCTGTCGGCCCGGTGAGCGCAGCAGCTGAGTCAAACGGCGCCCGATCAGTTTCAGATAGTCCGCGTCCGTCACCAGACCGACGCGCTTCAGCATCAGGTCGTCGTAGTAGCTGGTGAAGCCCTCAAACAGCCACAACAGACGCGTGTATGCCTCTTGCGTAGTGTCGTAGCCGTGCTGGCCTACGAAGGCGGCCGGCCGGATTTTCTTGACGTTCCATGCGTGGAAATACTCATGGCTGATCAGCCCCAGTAATTCGCGATAGCCCTCCGAAATCGTGCTGTCGCCCGCCGCCGGCAAATCGTTGCGGGGCATGATCAGGGCCGTGCTTGAGCGATGCTCGAGGCCACCATAGCCGTCGTCGACCACATGCAACTGGAACAAGTACGATGGAAATGGCGGGGGTCCACCAAAGAGATCGCAGTGGCCCTGACAAATCTTCTGGGCGTCGGTTTGCAGCCGTTGCAGGTCGCCACGATGGCGACCGGTCACCACGAAGCGGTGCGCCACGCCACCTGCGACAAAACTGAATTCGTCGAAGTTGGCACACTCGAGCGGATGGTCAATCAGCTCGTCGTAGCTGGCCGCGTGATAACGGCCGAAGCCACGCTCGCTGACCGCGACTGGTGCCATCGTGGTGGCGCAGCGCCATTGCTCGCTACCGGCAAACGCTGGCGCGTGAACGTCCAGCACACACGATCCGTCGGGACTGGAAACATCTTGCAGCAGACAGGCGGCGGGATTGATGAAGCCACGCGAGGAGTCGAACTGGCAACCGCGAACCGAGCGATCCCAGGCGTAGACGCGATAACGGACGCGCAGGGGCAGATCAGGGTTGGCGCGCAGCGACCACGTGGATTTGTCAATCTTGCCGGCGGCAACAACCTGTCCATCTTGTTCGGCCGTGAGCTCAATCACGTGGCGGGCAAATTCCCGCATCAGATAGCTGCCCGGAATCCATGAGGGCATCGCCAGCTTTTGCTCGGCCGCAGGGTGCGTGAAGGAAATCTCGATGTCGAGAACGTGACCGGCCGGATCGCCGAACGTCAATGCGTAGTGCGCCATGGCGAGGATTATGCCGAAGCTGGTGCGGCGTCTGGAGCGGCAGGCAAAGCCCGACAGACTCCTAGACGCCAATCAGCGTGTGCAGCCGCTCCTGCTGGGCCGATACTTCGCTGGACGAGCCAGCAATCACAACGCGGCCCTTTTCCAGGCCGGTGTGGTGATCGGCCAGCGGCAGCAGGGCACGCAGGTCCTTGTCGATCACCAGCATCGCCAGCTTTTCGCTCTTGAGTTTGCCGAGTGCGCGCCAGATATCCATGCGTACCAGCGGCGCGAGTCCTTCGGTCGCTTCATCCAGAATCAACAGGCGCGGGTTGGTCATCAGCGCGCGACCGATGGCAAGCATCTGCTGCTCACCGCCGGAGAGCGTCCCGGCCATCTGGTTCATGCGTTCACCGAGACGCGGGAAGAAGGCGACAACGCGTTCGATAGTCCATGGCGCTGCACTGGCGCTCTGCGGCGGTCTTGCGGTTGCAACCAGATTTTCGCGGATAGTCAGCGTCGGAAACACCTGCCGCCCTTCCGGCACCAGCCCGAGCCCCAGTTTGCCAATCACATGTGCAGGGGCGCCAGCCACCGGCTTGCCATTGAACTCGATGCTGCCAGAGCTTGGTTTGAGCCAGCCGCAGAGACACTTCACCAGCGTGCTCTTGCCCATGCCGTTGCGTCCAAGCAGGGTGGCAACTTCGCCTTCGCGGATGGTGAGATCAACATCGAACAGTACATTGCTGGCGCCGTAGCCAGCGCAGAGACGCCTCACCTGCAGGAGTTCACTCATGCAGCCTCTCCCAGATAGGCGGCACGCACTTCCGGATTGTTGCGCACGCCGTCCGGCGTATCGGTGGCGATGATGCGACCGTAGACAAGTACGCTGACGCGATCGGCCAGCGCGAAAACGGCTTCCATGTCATGTTCGACCAGCAACATCGGATAGCGCCCACGCAGTGATTGCAGCAGTGCCACGATCGCGGCCGACTCGCCCTGGCTCATGCCGGCGAGCGGTTCGTCGAGCAGCAGCAGCTTCGGCTCGGTCGCCAGTGCCATCGCGATTTCGAGTTGCCGTTGCTCGCCGTGCGCCATGGTGCCGACCGTTGCGTGATGCATGGCACCCAGGCCGACCGTGGCGAGCGCGGTGGTTGCCTTGGCCATCGCGGTCGCGTCATCGTGTGCGTTGCGCCAGAAGCGGAAGTTGTGTCGCTCGCGGGCGTTGACTGCCAGAAGCACGTTGTCGAGCGCAGTGAATTCCCTGGCGAGCTGCGTGACCTGATAGGTTCGTGCGAGACCGCGCTGCGCGCGCTGATGCGTCCGTACTTGGGTGACGTCCTCGTCGAACATCAGCACGTGACCTTCGTCGGACGCGATCTCGCCCGCGAGCTGCCCAATCAGCGTGCTCTTGCCAGCACCGTTGGGGCCGATGATGGCGTGGATTTCACCGGGCTCGACGGTCAGCGACACATGATCGGTCGCCAGCACGCCGCCGAAACGCTTGACCAGTGATTGGGTGACAAGAGCGCTCATCGCGGTGCCTTCAATCCGGCGCTCATCCTTGCCCACCGCGATGCTTGCCGATGTCGGGGAGCGAGCCAAAGACGCCACGTTTGAGCACGAGTGCGACGACAAAGATGAACAGCCCGAGGAGAAGCATCCAGTTAGCTTTGTAGTCGGGTGTCACCATTTCCACCAGGCTGGGCAACAGTTCTTCAAGCACCAGCAGGATGATGGCGCCGACCACCGGGCCGAACACCGTTCCGATACCGCCAAGGATAACGATAACGATCAGCTCGCCCGACAGCGTCCACGCGCCATATGAAGGCGAGGCAAATTTGGTCAGATTGGCCAGCAACACGCCAGCCACCGCGCAGACTACGGCAGAGACGACGTAAGCCGTCAACTGGTAACGAAACACTGGATGCCCGAGCGCCGTTGCGCGTCTTGCGTTCGCCTTGGTCGCGCGCAGCACCAACCCGAACGGGCTCAATACAGCGCGCCAGGAAAGGTAAAGCGCAAGCAGCACGGTCACCAGCGCGACGTAGTAGAGAGTGGTCGGATTCGACAGGTCGTAGAGCCCGGCGATGCTGCGTTCGGCAACGGTGAGGCCATCATCGCCGCCGTAGTCCTTCAGTCCGACCGCACCGAAGTAAAGCATCTGCGCGAACGCCAGCGTGATCATGATGAACGCAATGCCGCTGGTGCGCAAGGCAACGGCGCCGACGCCGGCAGCGAGTACCGCAGTAGCTGCAACCGCAACCGCGAGATGTAGCCAGCCGGAGACAATGCCATGCGTTGACGGAATCGCTACCGCGTAGGCGCCCAGCATCACGTACATCGCGTGTCCCAAGCTCACCATGCCGCCGAAGCCGAGGATGAAGTTGAGCCCGATCGCCGCGAGAGCATAGATCAGCACTCGTGTGCCGAAGCCGACGTAGTAGTCGGAACCGATGCTTCCGGCGATGAAAGGCAAGAGCGCCAGCAGCGCCAGCACCACGACTGCGGCAATTGTCCGTGGCGCACCCCAGCCAACGCTGACGGGAAACAATGTATTGCCGCTCATCGCGTTGCTCCTGCGTTGGCCGGGAACAGGCCCTGCGGTTTCAACGCCAGCACCACGGCCATGAACAGGTAAATCAGCATTGACGCCAGCGCAGGGCCCGCTGCATCGGCGGTACTGCGCTCGAACAGCGTCCGCATGATGGTCGGCATGAAGGCGCGGCCCAGCGTATCGACGACACCCACGATCAGCGCGGCGTAGAACGCGCCGCGAATCGAACCAAGGCCGCCGATGATGATGACCACCAGCGTGAGGATCAGCACCGGCTCACCCATGCCAGGCTGCACTGACACGATAGGTCCTGCCATCACACCAGCGAGACCGGCCAGCGCAGCACCCAGCGCGAACACCAGCGTGTTGAGCCATTTGATGTTGACGCCGAGTGCGGCGACCATGCCGGCATTGGTGGCGCCGGCCCGGATCAGCATGCCAACGCGCGTCTTCTGAATCAGCAGCCAGAGGCCGAGCGCCACTGCCACCCCGGCGGCGATGATTGCCAGGCGGTAACTTGGGTAACTGAAGCCGGCAATTTCCACGGTGCTCGACAAGGCATCGGGCACCTGCATGAAGACTGAGGACGGCCCCCAGATGATGCGGATCAGTTCGTTGAAAAACAGGATCAGCCCGAAGGTTGCCAGCACCTGATCGAGGTGATCGCGCTCGTAGAGTTTGGTCAGGGCGAAGCGGTCAAGCAGCAGGCCGACCAGGCCGGCGCCGACGACCGCCGCGATCAGTCCGAGCAGGAACGACTCGGTGCGCGCAAACATTGCGGCACCGAAATACGCGCCCAGCATGTAGAGCGAGCCATGCGCGAGATTGACGAAGCTCATGATGCCGAATACCAGCGTAAGCCCCGCCGCGAGCAGGAACAGCAGCACGCCAAGTTGCAAGCCGTTTAGCAGTTGTGAGAAGGCAAGTTGAGCAGTCATGACGCCACGGATGATCGCAAACCGGTTTCAGTGACTTCCGCCCAGGCGGCAATCCACGTTGAAAAGTTACTTACAGCTTTTCTGCAAAAACCCCATTCAATCGGGGCCTGAACGCCATTGACGCGTTATGTCGATATCAGGCAAAAAGCGCCGCCAGCCCGCATGAAATATACGTTTCATGCCAAAGCTGATCGCGATTTCGCCCTTCACTTCGGCGAAGGCTTCGCTTACAGCGCCTTCATGTTGCACTGCGCCGCGTAGGCATCGACGTGGTTCACCAGCGGCTTGGCGACGGTCCGCAGGCTCACGCGGCCCTTGCTGTCCTTGGCGACGTCGAACATGTACATGTCCTGCACCGGGAACTGGTTGTTGCCGAACTTGAAGTTGCCGCGGATCGACTTGAAGTCGGCCGCCTTGAGCGCTGCGTGGAAGGCCTTCTTGTCCTCCACCTTGCCCTTGACCTTGCGGATCGCGCTGTCGAGCAGTTGCGCCGCGTCATAGCCCTGCGCCGCATACTGCGAGGGAATGCGGTTGTACTTCTTCTCGAAGGCCGCGACGAATTTCTGGTTGGCTTCGTTCGGGAAGTCAGGGCCCCAGAAGGTGCCCGACAGCATGCCGATCGCAGCGTCGCGCAGCGCAGGCAGAGTGCTGCCATCGACGGTCGAGGTGCTCATGACGGTGATGCTCTTGTTGAGACCAGCCTGCTGGAACTGCTTGACGAAATTGACACCGAGGCCGCCCGGATAGAACACGTAGAGCGCGTCGGGCTTCTTGCTGGCGACCTGTGCCAACTCGGCCGAGAAATCCTGCTGGTTAAGCGGCGTGTAGATCTCGTCGGTGATGGTGCCACCCTTGAACGAGCGCTTGAAGCCGGCTACGAAATCCTTGCCGGCCTGATAGTTCGGTGCCATGGCGATCACGTTCTTGTAGCCCTTGTCGCTGGCGTATTTGCCGACGACCTCAGCCTGATTGTCGTTCTGCCAGGAGGTGCTGAAGAAATACGGCGAGCACTGTGCGCCAGCCACCGGCGATGGCCCCGCGTTGGAGCCGATCAGGAAGACGCCCTTGTCGGTGATCTTCTTGTGCACGGCCATCATGATGTTCGAGAAGGTGACGCCGGTGATGATCGGCACCTTGTCTTTCTCGAGCAGCTTGTCGACCACCTGATTGGCGACGTCGGGCTTCAGCTGCGAGTCTTCCTTGATGACCTGCACCGGCACACCGCCGAGCTTGCCGCCGTTCTGCTCAATCACCAGCATCAGCGCATCGTACTGGTCCTGTCCGAGTGGTGCCTGCGGGCCGGAGAGTTCGGCCACGAAGCCGATTTTTAGTGGCGACGACTGCGCGAACGCTGCCCCCGAGACAATGCCGGCAGCCAGCAATGCGATGACCAGTTTATGCATGATAGTTCCTCCGTTTACGTGCAGAACAGCCTGAGTGGCCGCAGATTTGCGTATGAATCTAGATGATTTCCACAAAAAATGCAACATAGTGCATTTTCGGTTTCCGGCATGCGTCCAACGCACGTGGACTCAGAGCCGGAAAAAGGTCTTTGCATTGTCCCTCAAAATTGCGGCCCGGTCAGCGGGGTTAACGTCCGGCTGATTGCGCACCAGATCGCCAATGTGCTCTTCGCCGAGCGGGAAGGGCGCGTCGCTGCCAACCATGATGCGATTTGTGCCCATCGTATCGATCAGCAGCCGCAGCGCGCGTGGGTCAAACACCGCGCTGTCGACGCTGAAACGGTCGAGATAGTGACTCGGCGGATGTTTCGAATCACCACGCACGACGTCACGGCGATGCCACGCATTCTCCAGGCGGCCAAGCAGGTACGGAAAACCACCGCCGCCATGCGCAAAACAGATGCGGAGATCACGCGGCAGCCGGTCAAACGCGCCGCCCAGAATCATTGCCATGATGCCGAATTGCGTCTCGGCTGGCATCGCGACAGTCCAGGCGCTCATCCAGCGCTTGAGCCGTTCGCCGCCCATCATGTCCCAGGGATGCACCAGCACGGCAGCGCCCTCATGCGCACAATGCGCCAAAAAACGCACGATGCCTTCGTCGTCCATTTCGCGCGGACCGACGTGGTTGCCAATCTGCACGCCGACGCATCCTGCGCGCATCGCGCGGGTCAGCTCGGCACAGGCAAGGTCGGCGTCCTGCAGTGGCACCTGTGCGAGCGCGCGGATGCGCCCGCCTGAAGGTGCGCAGAACTCGATCGCAAGGTCGTTGTACGAGGCAGCGACATAAGCTGCCTCCACGGCGGGCGCGTCGTAGGCAAACATCACCGGCGTCGCGCAGATGATTTGCGTTTCAACGTGGCTGGCATCCATCTCGACCAGCCGCGCTGCCGTGTCCCACAACGCCGAATGCACCGGTCGGAACGGCTTGTCGCCAAGCATCATCATGCCGGTGCCATCGCCATGGTCGTGCAGCGTCACCCACGGCCCCGATCCGGCGCCGAGTTTCCGGGCGAAGTCGGGTGCGTTACGCGGGAAGAAATGACTGTGGATATCGATGCAGGGCGCAGACATCACGCAACTCTAGCGTATGGCCGCCTGACGAATTCGCCATCGCTTCGTTCTCGCTTGCCGGCCGCATCCTCGCCAATCTGCGCGTCGGCCGGGCGCTTAACGTCCCGTCGTCATCAGCGCCGTCACCGTACTGCGGAACGCCGGATAGAGCCGTGCGTTGCCATAAGCGCTCAGGTGGTCACCATCGAAGAACAGTGGGCGCTGCCCCTGCAGGGCGCTGCAGGTCGCCTCCGGGCACAGCAGCGGCAAGCTGTCCCACACAGCAATCGCGGGATTGCCGCTGGCGACAGCGCTGATGCTGTCCATAACCGGCGCGCGCAGATTCTCCAGCGAGGAACGCGTTTGCTGCAGGCCGCCTCGACACACCGGATTGCCGCGATTGAACCAGTCTGCACAGCGGAAGGTCGGGCTCAAGAACACAGGTTTTGGTGCATCGAAGAGCACCTTCACGCCTGCCGCCAGCACCGGTCGCAGCAGCACCGGCGCCTCATCGCGTGCTTCACGTGACCACTGCCGCAGCGTATCGCTTTGGGCAACGGCAAGCACTTCGCTCTGGTCAAACGCCGCCCATTGATCGGCAAAACGCGGCTGCCGCAGGGAGGCGAGGAACAGTACATCCGAGGGACTTGCGTCGCGTGCTACTTCGGCCGCTGCCTCGCGGGCAAATGCAACGCAGCCTGGTCCGCGACCGATGTTCATCGGCATCCGAAGGTCGACAAACGCGCAACCGGGGTAGGTATAGACGTTGACTTTGACGCCCAGCTCCGCGCTCAACTGATCGAACAGCGGCAAGTAGGCGGTGGCATGCGAGTCGCCAATCACGCTGAGCTTGCCGTTCAGAGGTTTGGGCACATTCGGGCAGCGGGCGGGCTCGAATGAGATGACCTGACCACCGGCCAGTGCACGATATCGGACACCAACCTCACAGTGCCGCGTACTTGTCTCGGGTGGCATCAGTTGCACCGGCATGCGGCTGGTGACGTACCACTCGTCGGCGTTGCGTGCCACCGTGCTGAGGCTCAGGTGCCGTTGCTGGGTCAGGATCAGGCGGGCGGCTCCCCATCCCAGCACAATCATGGCAAGCAGCACGCCGATTCGCATCGCCGGTGATAGTCGGGCAAGGCCGCGGTGCTGGCGAACCGGCAATTCAACCCATCGGTAGGCGAGTGTGGCCAGCACAAATGACAACAGCAGGGCTGCAGCACGGGTGGCGAAGTCGTCCAGCCCCATGGTCCAGCGCAACAGCACAAACACCGGCCAATGCCAGAGGTAGAGCGAATAGGAGCGCTTGCCAATCCAGACGGCCATCGGATGAGCCAGCAGGCGGCGCACCGGATGTTCGACATTGGCGTTGCAACCCCCGATGACTGCTGCCGCCGCCAGCACCGGTGGCAGCGCCCAGAACCACGGGAACGCCGTGGCGTCGACCAACGCGAAGCTGGCAGCAATAGCCGCAGCACCCAGCCATGGTCCGGCACTCGCCAGCCACCTCGACACATTGCGACGATCGGGTGCTTCTGCGTTGCTGTTGCTCGCGGTCAGCTGAAACAGCAGCACGCCAACGGCCAGCTCCCAGAAGCGAAACGCGATGCCGTAGAAGGCAGCAGCTGGCATCTGTTTCGTCGCCCACACGCAGGCTGCGAGCGATGCAGCGCCAAGCAGCGCCAGCGCCGCGGTTGCCGCAACGCGGCCTCGCTTGCTGTCGCGCAGCTTGACCCAGGCGAAAAACAGGAAGGGGAAGGCCAGATAAAACTGCTCTTCCACGCCAAGCGACCAGGTGTGGGTGTAAGGATTGAACTCCGCGCGAGGCGCGAAGTAGGTGTCTGCGTTGGTTTGCAAGACCCAGTTGCTGAGACCGAAGAACGCGTACAGCGCCGTGCGTTCGTTGAATTCGCTCAGCCACGCGCGTGGAATGAACAGCGAAGCCGCAAGCACCGAGGTCAGCAACACCAGCACCAGCGCCGGGCCGATGCGCAGCAGCCGTCGGGCATAGAAAAAGGCGACGAAGCGGTGAAAGCGGTCGCTCGGCGCATGGGTGAGCGAGGCACTCACCACAAAGCCGGAAATGACGAAGAAGATGTCAACGCCGACAAAACCACCGGGCAGCCAGTGTGCGCTCAGGTGATAGAGCATCACCGACAGGACGGCGACTGCGCGCAGTCCGTCGATATCGGCCCGGTAATCGGTGGCTGCCGGCAGGCGGTCGTTTATCGTCATTTCAGACCGATTTGAGCAGACCGGCGTCTGCGCGCACGACAAAGCGACGCGCAACCTCGCACACGGTGGCGTCTTCGCCAACGCCCGCGACCTGCGCCAATAGTCGTGGCATTGCCGGATCAATGGGCCATCCGCTTTCCTGCGGGTTGCCGCGATAGTTGCCCAGCCACTCGCGGCCACTGAGCAGGCGCCACTGGTCCGGTACGACGTCTGGCAGCGGCTGTTCGTCGGTCTGCCACAGGCCGCGGTTGTGGACGGGTGACAGCTCGACCGGTATCGCCACGTCTGCCGCTGTGTGAAACACATAGCCTCTGGCGAGGGCGTGGTTTTCCACAAGCAGCGCATCAGCGTCGACCGTCTCGCCACTGCATTGCTCCAGCCAGCGTGCGATGGTGGCGCGCCCGGCGTCGGTGTGGCCGAGATCGGTCTGCCGCGTGGTCATCTTGGCGTATTTGTCGCTCATGCGGTCGAAGGCGCGCGGACCGATGCAGCCATCGATACCGAGATCGGGGCGCAGATTCAGGTAGAACTTGACCGTCACTTCCAGGGTTTCAATCACGCCATCGTGGCGCAACAGCACGATGTCGAATTCGCCGCGGGTGCGCCCGCCCTCACGTACGATCAGGCCGCGCGTCGCGGCGCGCACATCTGGTCGCGCCGCCTGCCAGAACAGCACGAACTTTTCGAAGGTATGGCCGAGCGGCGTGGCGACTGTCGGGTCGCCCAGCGCCTCGTACAGCGACGCCGGATCACGGTCGAGCGCGAGCAGCCATTCGTGGCAGCGCGTCAGCTCTTGCTGCGACCAGTCATCGTCGCGCAGCCGGCCTTGCCATTCGGGGCGGCGGGCGTCGAACAGTGCTGGCGAGCCGATGCTCCAGGCGAGGCGGCGTACGTCCGCATCGTGCAGCTCATCAAGCAGCGCGTCGAGCGGCGACGGGCAGGACGTCACCGCCACGATGCGCAACGCTGCATGCTGTTGATGGAATGAAGCCGGATCAAAGCGCCAGCACGCGCTTCAGGAACGCCGCGATGTCGTCAATTTCCTCGGCGCACACTGAGTGCGGCATGCCGTATTCATGCCATTCGACTTTGTAGCCGTGGGTCTCCAGTCGTGCCTTCGACAGCTTGGCGAGCGCGACCGGAATCACCGGGTCCATCGAACCATGCACCATGAACAGCGGAATCTGCCGGTTGGCGGCCGAAGCCTCAACCCCGAGCGAGTCAGCGCAGGCCAGATAGGTGGAGAGCGCCATGATGCCGGCGAGCTTGTCCGGGTGTCGCAAACCCGTCTGCAAGGCGATCACGCCACCCTGTGAGAAACCCGCGAGCAGGATGCGATCAGCGGCAATGCCCTTGCTGCGCTGGTCGGCGATCAGTTCCTCGATCAGCGCCTGACTGCGGCGCACGCCGCCCTCGTCGGCGCGTTTGTCCAGCTCGGCAGAGATGATGTCGTACCAGGCGCGCATGACATAGCCGCCGTTGATGGTGACTGGCATCGTTGGTGCGTTGGGGAATACAAAGCGCACGCCGTGCCCGGTGGGCAGATTCAGCTCAGGGACGATGGGGACGAAATCGTTGCCGTCAGCGCCAAGGCCATGCATCCAGATGACACAGGCGGTGGCGGGTGAGTCGGGTTCGAGGGTGATGCAGTCGAGCATGAGCGGGCGGCAGAAAGCGGGCGCCGTTACCGACGCGATTGCCCGATTTTATGGACGCGAGAAACTTCCCTTCGTCAGGCGGCTTGCGTCGGCAGGACGCAATGCCACAGCCTGGTCAATCAGCTTTTCATGAAAATCCGCATTTCAATTGGGCTTAAAGCACGTTTTTGCACTAACTCGACTTTATGGGAAATCGGCACCCAAGCCCAGTTCGGATGCTGGTTTCAGCGAATGGCTGTTAACGCACAATCGAGCCGGAACGGTCGATGGTGACGAAATCGACGTAGTTGCTGCCGCCGCGCTTCAAGTCCGAGTAGTCGACGCTGACGCCGCCCAGGTCAAGTGCGCGGATCGACTTCAGCCCCTGCTGCAGGCCATCGGGCGTGGCCTTGCCGCGCTGCAGCCCAGCCACGATCACCCGCGCTGTCACGTAGCCCTCAAGCGAGCGAATGCCGTAGTCTGGCGAGGGATTGGCAGCCTTGAGCTTCAGGTAGTCGCGGATGATGGGCAGCGAGGTGCGGGTTTCGATCGGCCCCACGGTGGAGGCGACATAGCCGCGCAATTGCTCCTTGCTGAGGTTCTTCTGCAGATAGGCAATATCCACCGGCGACGGGCCGATCAGCATGGCGGTGCCGCCACGCTGCTTGTAACCCTTGATGAAGTTGGCTGCCGGCGCCGAAATGGCGGCGAGAAAGATGACTTGCGTATCGACCTTGAGCAAGTCGTTGATCGGCTTCTCGACGTTGCCGGTGATCCGGTCGTAGGGGCTGCGGGCCACCAGCTCGATCTTGTATTTCGGGGCCAGTGCGTTGGCGCTGTTGAGCAGGTCGCGGCCATAGCCGTCGTCCTGATAAAGCACAGCCACACGTGACAGCCCCATGCTGTTGAGCGTGGAAAAGAGCTGGTTCACCTCATCGGCGTAGCTGGCCTTGGTGCTGTAAATGCCCGGCTGGCCAATCACGCTGCCGGCGCCGGAACTCGGGCCCACCAGCGGCACGCCGCTTTCCGTCAGTACGCCGGCCTTGATCAGGGCATCGGCGTTGGCGGTGCCCACCGTGGCGGCAAAGGCCACCGGCGATTCCCTGGCGAGCAGTTCTTTGGCCAGCCGCACGGTTTCTTCGGGCTTGTAGGCATCGTCAACCGTGACCAGCCGCACCGGGACGCCATTGATGCCGCCGTTCGCGTTGGCGGCAGTGAATCCCAGCCGCAGACCGGCGGTGTAGGCCTTGCCCGAGCTGGCCTGGACGCCCGTTTGCGGCGCCACCTGTGCGATCACGATGTCGCGGGCCGGTGCCGCCAACGCGATCGACGATGCCAATAGCATGACAGACGCCACCGCTGAACGCCATGTGCGGTCGCAAACGGCCAAAAAAGGACGTTCAGTATGACAGTGTTCTCGATTTGCAAGCACAGCAACACCTCGTACAGCTTATGAAAATGACAATGGGATAGTACATTGTCATTGACATATGTGTACGCAGAATTCCGCCCAGCGAAACAAATCGCCCGACGACGTGCACTGTTCGATCACTCGCGCCCTGCTAAAGGCGCCGGTGGGGTGTCAGCCGAACACCAGATGCACCTTCATGCTTTGTGACCGGTCTGCCGCGACGGCGAAGGCATCGTTGGCCGCGGTCATCTTGAAGGTATGGGTTAGCAGCGGCGACACGTCGATGCCGCCCGTGGCCAGCTCACGCACTGCGGCCCCATATTCGCTGTCAAAGCGGAAGGCGCCGAGCAGATCCACTTCGCGCGAGACGAAGCGGTTGACCGGGATGTCGGCCGTCGGCCCTGCGATCATCCCCACCTGCACCACGCAACCGCCCGACGCGGTGGCCTGAATGGCGGTGGTCATGGCGGCAGCATTGCCGGAGCATTCAAAGGTCACGTCGAAGCTGCCCTTGTTGGCGTACCAGGCCTCAACGCGCTCGGGCGCACTCACGGCGTTGACGGCGTCGTCGATGCCCAGCGCCCCGGCGCGCTTCAGCGCCCCGTCGGCAACGTCGGTTACCACGATGCGGGCGGCGCCCGCCCGCCGCGCCGCGAGCACGCAAAGGCTGCCGATCGGGCCGACGCCAGTGACCAGCACCGACTTGCCGACCAGCGAGCCAGCGCGGCGTACCGCGTGCAGCGCCACGGCCAGCGGCTCCGCCATCGCTGCCGTGCGGAAGTCACAGCTTTGTGGCACCGGAAAGCACTGTGCCTCGCTGGCGACAATCACCTCGCGGAACACGCCCTGAATGTGCGGAAACACCGCTGCGCTGCCGTAGAAATTCATTTTCAGACACAGATGCCCTTTGCCAGCCACGCAAGTGCGACAGATGCGGCAAGGCTGGTTCGGGTTGATCGCCACGCGATCGCCCTTTTTCACGCGGGTAACACCGGCGCCCACTTCCACCACCTCGCCGGAAACTTCGTGGCCAAGGCAAAGCGGCTGCATCACCGCGAAATCTCCCACGCGGCCTTTGCCGTAGTACGAAAGGTCACTGCCACAGATGCCGCCCGCGCCGAAGCGCACCTTGACCTGTCCGTCGCCCACCGGCGGCTCGTCGCCGCGTTCCAGGCGCAAATCTTTCGCGCCGTAAAGCATTGCCATCAACATGTTCTCGTCCCTTCGTCCTCGGCCCCAGGCAGTTGCCCACCGAGGCAGACGTGGCGCCGCAGCCGTCGTTTTATACAGGCTTGCTGTCTGGTCGCTGCGTGACGTGATGTCAGGGCTTCAGCGCCCGATCAAGGCTTCAGCGCGTCGATCCAGGTCAGCACATCCGCGTCGCTGTTGGGGCCACGATTGACGCCTGCAGTTACCGCTGCGCCGTCGAGGCCGAGTAGCCGGCGCAGAATCATCAGGCCGTCAGTCAGCGCAAGCGTTTGACCGTCGCGATCTACATCAAGCGCACCGAGATTGGCGGCGAGATACGCTTCGATCTCGGTTGCATCGCGCAGCGGGCTGGCGCCCGCGCTGCCACGGGCGTTGGCGATCAGCGTTGCGCCGCGGAACCCGAGCAGGTAGCGCAGCAGCAATATGCCGTCGGTCGCCGGGTCTGCCGCAGTCGCGGCGGCGGAGTTGTCAATATTGAGCATCGGCTTGCCAAAGATGACGCGTACGTTCGCCTGACCGAACGAAGGCAGGTCGAGCGCGAATGAGCACGTCGGGCCGGTGTTCCCTTCAGTGCAGGTAACGCCATCCCACCGCAGGAGGGTCGCGCCAGCCGTGGGCGTTGCAGTGAGCACCACATTGCTGTTGTAGACAAACCATGCACGGCAGATGCCGCCGCAGTTGACTTCCCCGCCTTGGGAGGTGACCGTACCGTTCCCAGGCCCAAATCGGCTGACGTTCACCGGGACATCAAAGAAAAAGCCGAGACGTGAACTGCCGTCTGATCCCCAACAACGCACCCCGCCATTCACGATCGCACAGGTGTGTGCTGTCGCAGCGGCGACGCGTGTTGCGCCAGACCCGGCAGGAAATGTTGGCACTTGTATGGGAGAAGGCTGGATTCCACCAGTGACATCGTTGCCAAGTATGGACAACGATAAGTTGTTTCCCCAGCACTGGATGCCGCCATTCACGATCGCGCACGCATGACCGAGACCCAGCGACACGTCGGACGCTCCACTGGAAATCGCAGGGGCCAAGGTCTGGACAAGGAGGCCATTGCCGAGCTGTCCCGACGCGGCATAGCCGTAGCACCAGACGCTGGTATCGGCGAGCAGACCACACGAGGCACTTGTGCCCGCTCGGACGGCACTAACCGGCGCAGAAAGGTCCGCCTGGAACGGCAAAAACGCAGTCGTAGGCGAATTGCGAAAAAGTTGACCATAAGTGTTTTGCCCCCAGCAATACAGCCCCCCGCTCGCGCTGGTGGCGGCGCAGGCGTGAAAGCCTCCAGCAGCCAGCGCGACGTAACCGGTGCCGGAACCCATACCCGTGACATCGCCGAACGCAGAGCGAGACGCGGCCGTGTTGTCGCCCAGTTGCCCCATCGTGTTCGTGCCAGTGCAGCGGACGCCGCCGCCTTGCAGTACACACGTGAAACTGTCGCCGGCTGCCACCGCCGTGATTCCCGCGCCGGCGGAGACGGATTGCACGGGGGTGGTGTAGCCGGAAGTCGCGCCATTGCCGAGGGCGCCGGCTGTCTGGTTGCCCCAACACACGAGGCCACCTGCCACCACCGCGCAGGCATGGTCGCGCCCGACAGCGACGCGAGTGGCCCCACTGCTGGCGGCGATCATCTGCACGGGCGCGGTCGACTGGCCGTCCGAGGCGCCAACAGCGCTGCCGCCGCTGCCCCAGCATCGCACGCCGCCGTCGACCACGATGCACGTCGCCGCGTAACCTGCTGCGATGTCGTCAATAGCGGCGCTCGCGGACTGCGACGCGAGCACGGCAAACGCCGCGCCGACGACGCTGACCAGGTGTTTTGCCAACGCCCATTGATTGGGGCATGGCCGCCCGGTCACCGACGCCGCGCTTGGGCTCTGGATTTGACGTTGCAACTGTTGCTCCCCATCGACAGTATCTGTCCGTATTATTGCTGGCGGCCGAGTGCACGACAAGCAGCCCGTCCGACAACGTACGCCTTCTACTCCTCCTAGTCGCCATGAACACGCATCCACTATTCGACCTTTCCGGCAAACGCGCCCTCATCACTGGCTCCTCGCAGGGCATTGGCCTTGCGCTGGCAGAGGCGCTGGCGAGTGCGGGTGCGCATGTGATCCTGAACGGCCGCGACCGTGCCAAGTGCGAGCGCGTGGCCGCCGCCTTTGTGGCGCGCGGAGAACAGGGATCGGTACAGGCGTTTGACGTGACCGACACCGCCAACGCCGCGCAGCACATTGACGCCATCGAGCGCGACATCGGTGCCATCGACATCCTCGTCAACAATACCGGCGTCACCCATCGCAGCGCCTTCGTTGACTTTCCGCTCACCGAATACCAGCGCATCCTGCAAACCAATGTGGAGAGCGCCTTTGCACTGTCGCAGGCAACCGTGCGCCACATGATCCCGCGTGGTCGCGGCAAGATCATCAACGTCTGCTCGGTCAACGCCGAGCTCGGTCGCGCCAGTATCGTGCCTTATACCGCGTCAAAAGGCGCGCTCAAGATGCTGACCAAGGGCATGTGTGTTGAGCTGGCGAAGCACGGCATTCAGATCAACGGCCTTGGGCCAGGCTATTTCGACACTGAACTCACACAGTCGCTGGTGCAGAACGCCGAGTTCACCTCCTGGCTCAAGCAGCGCACGCCGGCCGGCCGCTGGGGTAATGTCGAAGAGTTGAAAGGCGCCGTCATCTTCCTCGCCGCGCCAGCGAGTGACTTTGTCAACGGGCACATCCTTTACGTGGATGGTGGCATGACGGCGGGGGTGTAGTCACGCCCGCCTGCGACCTGCTGGGCAATGGGCAAACAGCGACTTGCCGCCAAACTTCTTTCACACGCCGTCCGGCGTGACCCGCTCCAGTTCGCCGATGCGGGCGCGCCACGCCGCCGGGATGGCGACCGATTTCTTCTCGTTAGCGTCGGCGTACACGTAGACCAGTTCGCCATCAATCAGGTGCTCGTCACCACGGAAGATCGCAAGTGCCATGGTCATGCTGCTGCGGCCCAGGCGGGCGCAGCGAACGCCGATGTCGATCTCGTCATCGAAGCCGGCCGACCCGTGATACTCGATCTGCGCCTTGCGTACGAACAGTTCGGCGCCCGCCGCCTGCTGCGCCAAAGGATCAGGTAGTCCGGTGTGGCGCCAGTACTCGGTGAAGGCGACATCAAAGTAGAGCAAGTAGTTGCCGTTGAAGACGACGCGCTGCAGGTCTACCTCGGCCCAACGGACGCGCAGGCGGTGAAAGAACGAAAACTGGGAACGGTTAACCATGACGTGATGCTACGTTGTGCAGCACCGCACCTACCCACCCGATACCCAAAAAGCACCGATGCCGATCGACTTTCACCGAAATAGGGCGTCAAGCCCCGATTGACAGGCAATCTCGCTGAAAAGCTGTTAGCCCGAGTCAGTGCGGTTGACGCTATGCCGGCGGGAAGAAATCGCGGATGTCTGCCTTGATTGTCGCCGGCCCATCGCCGACGACGCCGTCGTAGGCTCGTCGTGCGCCGCTGAAGCGCAGCAGTTGCATCTGTACTGTGGTGGATCGTTCCGGCGCGCACCAATGCGCGGTGGCATCGAAGCTGAAATGGCTACGACAAACCAGTGGACGGACGTCGTACACGGAGCATGCGTTGTCGACCAGAAACGGGCAGGGCTGGCCGAGAAATTCGCGGTTGTCATGTTCGCGACTCGTCGCCAGCGGTGCGGCGATACGGCCACTCGCTTCGGCAATCATTCTTGCCTCCTGTGCGGAGATAGTCACATTCATGCGGCAGCAGTCTGCGCAACCGCGCTGACAGGCGACGTAGCCTTCCGTCGCGGCACTCAACCGGTCCATCACACCGTAGATGCGGCGCAGCTTGACCTTTGCCGAGGCGCTCATCGCGGCCACGTCCTGTGGCAGGTAGGCCTCGTCGCGGCGCAGCTCCATGGGCAGCGAGTTGACGTAAGCGCCGATTCGGGTGTCCCAGGTTCTGGCGCTTTCTTCCGGCGTGGGGGTGGAATCCGACATGTTCGTCGCAGGCCCTGTGGGGTGGTAATGCCGCAATGCTAGCGGCATGGCGATCATGCTTTCCCGTGCAGACAAAACGGCTGTAAACGGGTAAATTTCGGGTATTGCAAAAAGGTCAACAAAATTGACCTAAATGCCACATTTCCAGCATGCAGAGGCGATCCCGTCTGTTGTGCGAACCCATAAGGAGAGTCCCCGATGTCGCAAGCCCCGCTTCCCACCCAGTCGTTACCGGAGGCCGTGCAACGGGCCATCCAGGACGTCGCGCTCGACGACCGCTTTACGCTGCCCTCGGGGCGCGTCTACATGAACGGCTCGCAGGCGTTGCTGCGCCTGATGATGCTGCAGCGGCAGATCGACGAACGGGCCGGGCTCAACACTGGCGGTTTCATTTCGGGCTATCGTGGCTCGCCACTCGGCGCGATTGACCAGAACGCGTGGAAAGCGAAAAAGCACCTCGAAAAATCTCACATCAAGTTTGTGCCGGGCGTCAACGAGGAATTGGGTGCCACCGCCGTGTGGGGCACGCAGCAGCTCAATCTTTACCCGAACGCCAAGTACGACGGCGTGTTCGCCATGTGGTACGGCAAGGGGCCGGGCGTGGACCGCTGCGGTGACGTGTTCAAGCATGGCAATCACGCGGGCACCAGCAAGCACGGCGGTGTGCTGCTGATTGCAGGCGATGACCACGGCGCCAAGTCGTCCACGCTGCCGCACCAGTCCGATCATGAGTTCATCAGCGCGGTGGTGCCGGTGCTGTATCCGGCGGGCGTGCAGGAATATCTCGATCTCGGCGTGCATGGTTACGCCATGAGCCGTTATTCCGGCTGCTATGTGGGCATGAAGGCGGTGACGGACACCGTGGAATCCACCGCCAGCGTGATCGTGGACCCGGACCGTGTGAAGCCGATCATCCCGGATGATTTTCCGTTGCCGGAAGGCGGCGTCAATATCCGCTGGCCGCACACGCCGCTTGAGCAGGAAAAGCTCATGCACGATTACAAGATTTACATGGCGATTCACTACGCCCGTGTAAACAAACTGAATCGCATCGTGATCGATTCACCGCGCCCGCGCCTGGGCATCATGGCCGCAGGCAAGGCGTATCTGGATGTGCGCCAGGCGCTGGAAGATCTGGGGATTGACGACGAGCTCGCCAAGGCCATCGGCCTGCGGGTGTTCAAGGTCGGCATGGTGTGGCCGCTGGAGCCGGAGGGTGTGCACGAGTTCGCGTCGGGCCTCGAAGAAATCCTTGTCGTCGAAGAAAAGCGGCAGGTGCTCGAATATCAGCTGAAAGAGCAGCTCTACAACTGGAAGGAAGATGTGCGCCCGCAGGTGGTCGGCAAGTTCGACGCCAAGGGCGAATGGGTGCGTCCGCATGGTGACTGGCTGCTGCCGGCGCCGTTCGAGCTGACCCCAGCCATGATTGCGCGGGTGATCGCGGGCCGCATTGCCAAGTTCTACGTGAGCGACAAGGTCAAGCAGCGCGTTGAGTGGATCAATGAGAAAGAGCGCGCGCTGGCAAAGACCACTATCAACATCGCGCGTGCGCCGTACTTCTGCTCGGGCTGCCCGCACAACACCAGCACGCGTGTGCCCGAGGGATCGCGTGCCGTGGCCGGCATTGGTTGCCACTACATGGCGGTGTGGATGGACCGCGCCAGCACCTTCACCCAGATGGGCGGCGAGGGCGTGCCCTGGGTCGGCCAGGCACCATTCACCAACGAGAAGCACATCTTCGCCAACCTCGGTGATGGCACCTACTACCACTCGGGCCTGCTGGCGATCCGCCAGAGCATTGCCGCGAAGGTGAACATCACCTACAAGATCCTCTACAACGACGCCGTGGCGATGACGGGTGGCCAGCCGCACGATGGTCCGCTGTCGCCGCTGTCCATCATCAATCAGGTGCGCGCCGAGGGCGTGCAGAAGATTGCTGTGGTGACCGACGAGCCGGAGAAGTACGAAAGCGTGTCGTTGCCGTCCAACGTGCCGGTCCATCACCGTGAGAAGCTCGACGAAATCCAGCGTGAATTCCGCGAGGCACCCGGCTGTACGGTGATCGTGTACGACCAGACCTGTGCCGCCGAGAAGCGTCGTCGCCGCAAGATCGGCAAATTCCCCGATCCGGCCAAGCGCGTGGTCATCAACGAGGCCGTCTGCGAAGGCTGCGGCGACTGTGGCGTCAAGTCGAACTGCGTGTCGGTGATGCCGCTGGAGACCGAGTTTGGTCGCAAGCGCACCATCGATCAGTCGAACTGCAACAAGGATTTCTCCTGCGTCAATGGCTTCTGCCCGAGCTTCGTCACTGTCGAGGGCGGCGCGCTCAAGAAGCCAAAGAAAGTCGGTGCCGACGCTGCGGCTGACTTTGGTGACTTGCCGACACCAGCAATTCCTCAACTGACCAAGCCGTTCAACATGCTGGTTACCGGCATCGGCGGCACCGGCGTGCTGACCGTTGGCCAGGTGCTCGGCATGGCCGCCTTCCTCGAAGGCAAGGGCCTCACCATTCTCGACATGTCGGGCCTGGCGCAGAAGAATGGCAGCGTGATGAGCCACGTGCGCATTGCGCCGACGCAGGCCATGCTCAATGCCACCCGCGTGGCGGCGGGCGAGGCCAATCTGGTGCTCGGCTGCGACGTGCTGACGACGACCGCGGAGGATTCGCTCGCAAAGATGGCCGTTGGTGTGACAAAAGCTGTGATCAACTCGGCGGTGGTAATGCCGGCAACCTTCACCAAAAATGCTGACCTCAAGTTCCCGCTGGGCAGCATGGAGCGTGAGATCAGCGAGGCGTGCGGCGCCGATGCGGTGTCGTTCCTTGATGCGACGAAGCTGGCAACGCGCCTGATGGGCGACTCGATCGCGACCAACCTGTTCGTGCTCGGCTACGCGTGGCAGAAAGGGCTGGTTCCGGTGCTGGAAGCGACCATCCTGCGCGCGATTGAGCTGAACGGCGCCGCCATCGAAATGAACAAAAACGCGTTCCTCTGGGGCCGCCGCGCAGCCGTGGACCTGAAGCGCGTGGAAGAGATTGCGGCACCGAAAATTGCTGTCGCATCTACCATCAAGCTCAGCGAATCGCTCGACGAAATGATCGAGCGCCGCACCAAGTTCCTGACCGACTATCAGGACGCGGCCTACGCCAAAACCTACAGCGATTTCGTGGCCTTTGTGCGTCAGGCGGAAGGCGCCAAACTGCCGGGCAAAACCGCCCTGACTGAAGCGGTCGCGCGCTACTACTTCAAGCTGCTTGCCGTGAAGGACGAGTACGAAGTCGCCCGTCTGCACAGCAACGGTGATTTTGAAGCCCGCGTCGCGCGGGAGTTCGAGGGTGACTACAAGCTCAACTTCCACCTCGCACCGCCGCTGTTTGCCAAGAAGGATCCGGTCACCGGCGAACTCAAGAAGCGCCAGTACGGCCCGTGGATGATGAAGGCGTTCCGCTTCCTCGCATCCCGCAAGGGCTTGCGTGGCGGTGCGTTCGACATCTTCAAGAACACCGACGAACGCCGCATGGAGCAGCAGCTGAAGGTGGACTACCGTCGCCTGATCGAAGAGGTTGTCGCCAAACTGGCGCCGCACAATCACGCGCTAGCGGTGCAGCTCGCGTCCGTCCCAGAAGACATTCGCGGCTACGGTCATGTCAAGGAGCGTCACGTCAAGGCAGCCAAGGCCAAAGAGGTCCAGCTGAAGGCGGATTTTGATGCGACGAAAGTGGTGATTGGCATTGCCAGCGCGGAAGCAGTGAAAGCGGCTTGAGGCGCGTCTCTGAACCAAGTGGCGACTGCTAACGGATGCTGAAGCGACGAGCCATCCTCACCAGTGTGGCGACCCTCGTCGCACTGGTGGTTGCTGGCTTTCTTGTGTGGCGCAGTTCGCCGGAATTTCGCATCAATATCGAGCAGAGTGAGATCCAGTCTCGCGTGTCAGCCAAGCTTCCGCTGCGCAGTTGTGCGCTGGTGGTTGCCTGTCTGGAAATCGTGAACGCCAGCGTCGTCCTCAGCGAAGGCAGTGATCGCATCGGCATTCGTTCGGAGCTGCTTGCCAGTCTTGGCAGCCGTCAATATCCCGGCGTTGCGGCGTTTACCGGCAAGCCCCGATACGTGCCGGGTGAGGCGAAAGTCTTTGTTGACGATCTCCGCATAGACGAGCTGCAGATGAAAGGGATGTCACCAGAAGTTGCGGAACTCGTCAAGCTGCGCGGGCCGTTGCTGCTGCGTGGTGTGTTGCAGACGACGCCGATCTACACGATCCGTGGCAATACGCTGAAAGACAGCTTTGCCAGATTCGCGTTGCAGAAGGTGGAAGTCATCGATGGCATGCTGCAGTTGACACTTCGCCGGCCGAATGACGGTGGATAAGTCGCCTCAGTCTGGAGATCGCAAGTGTTGATTCAAGGCAGTTGCCACTGTGGCAATATCCGCTACGAACTCGACTGGACGCCCAACCCAGTAGAGATTCCGGCGCGGGCGTGTAGCTGTTCATTCTGCGTCAAACACGGCGGAGTCTGGACGTCGTGCCCGACCGGTTTGCTGACCGTGCTCTATGGCGACTCCAGGCGTGTCAACAAGTACCACTTCGGCACCAAGACGGCAGACTTTCACGTCTGCGCAACTTGCGGTGTCGCACCCGTGGTGACCAGCGAAATCGACGGGAAAATCTACGCCGTCGTGAGCGTCAATGCGATGGACAACGTCGATTCGTCAATGCTTAAACGCGGAATCATCTCGTTTGACGGCGAGGATGTTGATGTCCGCTTGCAGCGTCGGGCGCGTGGCTGGATCGCGAACGTGCGTATTCATAGCGCCGCTTAGCGTTGTAATTTCGATTCTCGCCAGATTCCGCTGTTGCTCCCTTGTCGCCGAGGATGGTGCCAAGACCGCGTGCAAGTGACTATGCTCCCACATAGACTTACAATGTAAGAATTGATCATCAATTCTGTGTTGTACCGCTTACGGTGCGCATGTCATTGGATAGGAGTTGCCATGAGTACAGTGCGAAAGATGTGGAAAACGGTAGTAGCGATGATCTTGGCTTGCATCGCTCTGCCGACTGTTTGTCATTCTGCAATCGTTCAATTGCCGAGTTGCCTGGTGCCACCTGAACAGGCCGACAACAATCCGCTGATCGCTTGGGTCGAAGTCAAGATTGACAGTCACGGCAACTTCTACGCACCGTGGGTCTCGGACGTGATCAACTGGACGGCGCTGGAAACTTATGGTGTGCCTGTGTGGACGCGCCGCTTGGGTCCGGGCGTTACTGGCTCGTGGGGCGTGGACTACTACACCACTGCCGCACTTGAACAAAAGATTTGTGCGAAGGGGAAGCAAATCATTGTTCAGGAGCGAAGCGATTTCCGAGGCGTCAAGCCGAAGCCATATACGTTGGTGCGCGAGTTGCAGACGGTCGCCAATACGTCCGATCAGCAGTTGTATTTCCTGTCATCCGTTGGTGCTGATACAGACTTCGTACTGCGCGGCTTTGTTGGGGGTGGCTGGTCTTCAACGTCGAATGAGTTTCGGCTGCCGCGTGTCGGCGACGACCTCGTGCCTGTGCATCGCTTCTTTGGGGTTGTTGGAACAGGTACGCCGTCCCATCTTTACACAGCTGATGAAGTGGAAGTGGCAAACCTCCGCAGTATGGCAGTCGCGGGAGGCAAGCTTAGCTACGACGGCATCGTATTCATGGCGCCAAAGGCAATTGCTACAAGCGATGGTGTGTGGACCTGCAGTTCAGCCGACTACGCGCCCGTGCGTCGCTTGTACATGTCGTCCAACAAACCAGATGCGCCGGCAAGGTACCGGTATGTTGCAGATGAATCCATCACAATGAGAATGCGCGCTGCTGGATGGCAAGATCAGGGCGCTGCGTTCTGCGCGCTGCGTGACTGAGTCAATGCAGTTTCCCTCGTCCACTTAGTCTGCCTTTTTGCGACAGGAGCGCGTCGAGTTGGCGAGAACCGCATTCACAGCCCTGTACTCAGGGCTTCATCGACCTTCGCACATGCTCCAGATGCGCGCGCGCGGACTCCACGTCGCGGCCATATTCTTCGAGGTAGCGGCGACGTTCTTCGCTGTCCCATTCGGCTTCGGAGAATGCGGTCAACGGGTAGCTTCGTGAGGTGTGCAGCTTGCCTTCTCTGCGTGCCATCAGGGCGCGGTCGGGGTCGGCATCGGGGATCAGCAGGAAGCCGTCAACGTCGCGCAGCGTGAGCGGAAACGCAGGCTTTTCGTCGACCAGCAGCTTGCCGAACAGGTTGAGCTTGATGTCCTGCGTGCCCTTGGCCAGCTCGTGGTTGAAGCTGATTAGCGCGAACGGCTGGCCTTTGGCGTCGTCGATGCGCCCTGTGATGACATAGCGGCCGGGGCGCAATACGTCAGCCTTCAAATAGAAATTGAGTGATCCGGCCTCGACGGCCTCACGTACGCCACCGACCCAGGTCGCTGGCGAATCGGGCGTGTAGAACACGTCGAAGAACTTGAAGCCGGTCTGGTTGCCAACTTGCAAAGTGAGCTCGACGCGGATCACGCCAAAGTGGCCGGCGAAGCCCTGCGTGGCGGGTGACAGGCGCGCACTCCAGGCGCCGTCAGCAGCGGCAGCGTCGCCGGCGTTGCCTTCGTCATTGAACGGCAGATTGACACTGTTGCGTTGTGAAGGCTTGCCATCCTTCGGCGGGTCAAGTGCGACCGCGCGCGTGACCTGTAGCGGCAACGCCGAGCCGGTGTCGTCAACTGCGCTGACGGTGAACAGCACGGTCTCGTTGCCCGCTACATAGATGCGTTCCTGTGACGAGACGATGCGCACATTCGGCGCCGGCTTCTGCCCGGGATTGACCAGCCGGCCTTCCTCGCGCACTGGCTGGTTCGGGTACATCTGGTCGGCGTGCTCGCGGGCCGGGCGCGAGTCGAACGGATACTTGGTGTGCTCGCGATAGTGGTCAAGCACTTCGGTGGCACGGGCCAGGCGCTGCGCCCAGAGTGCCTCCTGCGCCTTCGGGTCGCCATTGGCGGCTGCGATGGCAAGTGGGTCCTGCGGGCCACCGGGTTGTGCCATGCCGGGGTGCCGGGGTTGTATCTGCGCGCCGTTGATGGTGGTGACGCCGGGCGGCAGTGCCGCAATCGATGCCGGGCTCGTCTGCGGTGGCTCCGGGAAGGCGAGCCGCTTGAGCGTAATGACGCCGCCGCCGATGCCTGCTGCTGCGATCAGCAGCAGGGCAATCAGCCAGCGGCGGGGGGCTCGGGGACGCGCAGCGCTGTCGCTACTGGGCATTCGCCACCATGTCGGCCACTGCGCGCGACACGATGCCGCCCCAGCCGCCGTTGGTGTAGTGGTTGTATGCCTCGTTGTTGTCGCGGAACTGAACGTTGTGGTTGGTCCACTTGGCGCGGCCACCTTCGTTGGCTGCCGTGCCCATGGTCAGGTCATTGCAGAACCAGTCGGACGCGTTGCAGTAGCTGCCGCCAGACGAGCCCGATACGCCGCCGCTGGAGTGATAGGCAATCGCCTCATCGTCCTGCCCCGGCAGGATGCCGGAGTAGAGCGTGCCCTTGGCGCCGGCGAACATGTAGAAGATCTTGCCGCGCGTCTGGTTATGGTCGTACATCGCGCGTGAGGTGGATGTCTTGAGATCGCTGACCAGCGGCTCGCTCAGCGCCCAGCTGCCAGCGTCGGCCAGCTCGGACCCTCCCGCTGCGCCACCGGCGATGTCCACCCATTTGATGTTCCAGCCGGTTTGCGTTCCGGCGCCCGAAGCACCGCAGACGCCTGACGAATTGGGTGAAGCGTTGGTGATCGTACGTGACGATCCGCCGTACATCGCGAGGGTGTAGCCGACCTGCAGATTGCCAGCGCTATGGGCGCCGATGTAGCACCAGTTGCTGCCGGTGCAGTAGCAATCGAGCGCGTTGCGTACCAGGTAATTCTGGTTGGAGATGCTGTTGTAGCCGTCCCAGTTGACGGCCTTCTTGTTGACGCCAGCAGCGGTGCCTGCCGGGCCCCAATAGGTGAAGTCGGCATAGTTGCCCAGCTGGCCACCACCGGTGCGACCGTTCACCCAGAGTGTGTAGTTGGTGGCGTGTGCCAGCGCTGCCAGACCAAGGCCCGCTGCGGCGGCACCCATGGCGATCTTGCGCCATCCCGATTGCTTCAATTTCATTGCATCTCCTCCCGTGTTGAATTTCGTACGCGACAACATGAATGGGTGCGCGACCCTCTTGTGAAGGGTGCGCGTCGTTGCGGCAAAGGGGATGCACGAAGCCATCGTGCCGCCTGGTAGCAGCACAGCAGATTCGTTCGATGGAGTTGTTGTAGCGACCGGTTCTGCGCCTCCCCGCGCGTCACCTGTCACCTTGAATCGTCACGGGTAGAGCCCGGTGCAATTCATTCCCCCTTACATGCGCGGCGGACTATAACGCCCGTTCGAAACGAGTGTCAAATTCAAACGCGGCGCGACGCGCAGCCGCACTTTCCTTGGTGAAACAACCCGACTCCGCTACGCTTGCCCACGCAGTCGCTACCGATCCCTTCAACCCGCAAAGCTACACCTGCACCTCATGTCCGATGTCTTTGTGGGCATTCCGCCCACCTACGATGTGCCCGCCAATGCTGCTGAGGGGCGCGAGTCCAATCCCGAATTGAACCTGATGACGCTCGCTCCGGCCGCCCGTCCCGGCGAAGCCGTCGAGCCATTCCGATTTACTGGCGAAGCCGGAGAGTATTTCCGAATCTGGATCGTCAATACTTTCCTCGTCATCGTCACTTGCGGCCTGTGGTCGCCGTGGGCAAAGATTCGCAAACGGCGCTTCTTTCTACGTCACACCTGGGTCGCAGGCGCCAATTTTGAGTACCACGCCGAGCCGTGGCCGATTCTGCGTGGGCGGCTGATTGCTGGTGCAGCCTTCGTCGCGTACTGGTTCACCGGTGAAATCAATCCGCGTTATGCGCCGTGGATTGCATTGATCATTGCGACGCTGGCGCCGTGGCTGGTGGTCAGCTCGTTGCGTTTCAATCTGGGCAATACAAGTCACCGCAATCTGCGTTTCCGGTTTGAGGGCAGTGCAAAGGATGGTCTGCGAGCCTTGTGGCCATTGCCACTCGTTGCGCTGCTGACGCTCATGTATCCGCCGGTATTTGATCCGACCGACTTTGCGAAATTTGACTGGAAGATGCTGCTTCCCACCCTGGTGCTGGCAGTTCTGTATCCCTATCTGAGCGGGGCGTTCCGCCTGCTGCTGCTCAATCACGCGCGTTTTGGCCTCGCGCCGATAGCCTGTACGACGCGTGTCCGCACGTTTTACGCAATTCACCTGCGCGGTCTGCTGGTGGGCATCGGACTGATGCTGGTGGCGGGCCTGCTGTCGGCAGTGATCTTCGGAGCGGTGTTCAGTGTCTGGATGACTGAGCTGATGGCAAAGAGCCGGTGGCTGCCGGTTGTGATGGGGCTCGTCGCGGCGTTACCGGCAGCGTTCGCCGCGTTGCTGTGGTTTGCTTTCACGCAGACGCGCGTGATCAACGCGACGTTCAACCTGACCACCGTCTCGACCAATGTGCGCGTGTTCAGCCAGATTCGCACCTGGCCGATGGCGAAGCTCTACTTTGTCAACACGCTCGCCGTGCTGTTCAGTTGCGGTCTGGCGATTCCCTGGGCGGCAGTACGGACGGCGAAGCAGCGGGTGGAAACAACGGCACTGGCGATGGGTGGCGACATTGACGACATCATCGCCGGCGCTGTACCGCCGAGCAGTGCCGCAGCCGATGCTGCAACCGAGTTCTTCTCTTTTGATGTGGCGCTGTGATGGACATGGAAACGTCAAAGCGCCTGCGGGCACAGTGGTTTGACGGCCATAGCGCGCGGCGAACCAGCGTTGAGCTGGTAGTCGCAGGCACGGTAGTCGAAGTATGTGCATTGCCGCACGAGGCTGCACCGGCGGATGCCGCGGACGCTGGCGTGCCGCCGCCGGTGCTCGCTCAGGTGCCGCTCGCGCAAGTGCGGGTAAGCGAACGCGTCGGCAACACGCCCTACCGGCTGAGCTTTCCTGACGGTGCGCTGGCGGTTACCGCCGATCACGCCGCTGTTGAAGCCGCCTTTCACCTGGCGCCTGCTGCGCACTGGCTGGCACGCATGGAGCGCGCGAGCGGGTTTGTGGTGCTGGCAATAGTCGGGCTCGGCGTGGCGCTGTACTTTGCCTGGCAAACGCTGATTCCGAAAGCGGCAGAGGCGGTGGCGCACCGCATTCCGCGCGACGCCGAGAAGTCGCTCGGCACCATCGCCTTGCAGGGGCTTGATCGCTGGCTGCTCAAAACTTCGCGACTTGAGGCGGCAGAGATGTGGAGCGTGCGGCGATTGTTCGATGAACTTGCTGACAAGGCTGGGCTCGCCGATACGGTAGTGCTGCAGTTTCGTGACACCGCACCAAATGCACTGGCGCTGCCAGGCGGCACCATTGTGGTCACCGACGGGCTGGTGAAACTGTTCCGCTCGGATGAGCGGCTGCTCGCGGCCGTGATCGCTCACGAGCTCGGGCATATCCAGCATCGCCACTCGCTGCGGCATCTGCTGGAAGGCTCGGCGAGCGCCCTGATCGTGGGCGCGCTGGTGGGTGATGTCAGTGGCGTCTCAGCGTTGACCGTGAACGCACCGATCCTGCTTTCGACCCTGCACTACACGCGTGAGTCGGAGCGTGAGGCCGATCAGTATGCGTTTGATCTGCTGCGCCGCAGTGGAAGGTCACCGAAAGACTTCGCTGATGCCATGCGACGGTTCGACGCGATGGAGCTTTGCATCGCGCTGCGCACCAAGTACCGCGACGACGCCCTGAAGCAGGCGCAGGGGAGCGTTGACCGAAGCGATGAACCGGCGGCGAGGGCGCGCATCAGCGACTCCTGCACCGACAACCCTGAAAAGGCGCTGGAAGGCCGAGACAGCGAGCTTGCAGATCTGCGGCGACAGGACCGCGAGACAGGCTACATGCACACCCATCCCGTCACCCGCGAACGCATCGCAGCGGCAGAGGCAGCTGCCGGCAAGTAGCTACATGGAAAGAGCTACCGCAAATCAGGCTTTGGCGCAGGCGCCGCGCGGTCGCGCCGCGAGCGTGCGGAAATCATTCAACGCAGCGCTCCACTGTGCGGTGTAGCGGGTCGGGATGTCGATGTGGCGAGCGCCTTCCACCAGCAGCCAGCGTTTGGGCTCGGGCGCCGCAGCATAGAGCTTCTGCGCCACTTCGACCGGGATGCGGTAATCGTTGCTGCCGTGCATCACCAGCGTCGGCATGCAGAGCTTGGGCGCTTTGGCGAGTGAATCGAAAAACTGCGTTTGCACTGCGGCCAGCGGAATCCACTTGTACGCCGTGTATTGCTGCATCTCGCGCACGCTGGTGAACGAGCTTTCGACCACCAGCCCTGCTGCATCCTGCGCGGCTGGCGTGGCAGCGAGATGCACGGCGATGGCGCCGCCGAGCGAGTGGCCGTAGATGTAGCGTTTACCTTGCGGCGAGCGGCGTTTCAGCTCGGCCCAGGCGGCATCGGCGTCCTCATAGGCGCTTTCTTCTGAGGGCAGGCCGCCTTCGCTCCTGCCAAAGCCACGGTAGTCGATCGCCAGCACCGCGAAGCCTTCGTCGTGCAGTTTCATGATGCGCGGCAGGTTGGCGGAGATTCCGAATCCGGCGCCGTGCAGGTAAAGCGCTGCCGGCGCATCCTTGCCGCCCGTCTTTGCCGGAATCCACCACGCGTGCAGCTTGCCCGGCTGGCTGCCAGCGGTGAGCCACACGTCCTCGAACGGTGCATTGAATTCGGTCGGCGTGCGCCCCGCCTCCTTGCTCGGGCGAAAGATCACCTGCCGCTGGAAGTCATCCAGCGTGGTGCAGGCGGCAAGCAGGGTGCCGGCAACGGCGGCGACGAGCAGGGTGGTGAAGAGCGAACGACGCGACATGATGGGCCGGATACGCCAAAAGTGGCGCGGTGGTTTTCTGCGATCTTCTTGGGTTTGGGCCGCCGCGCAAAGTTCCGTGCGGGTGGGTCAGGAACTGGATTTGGCGTCGATCTGGCTTTGCTGGTAGTTCTGGATGCCGACGCGTTCGATCAGTTGCAATTGCGTCTCCAGCCAGTCGATGTGCTCTTCCTCGCTATCGAGGATTTCACGCAGCAGGTCGCGCGAGACGTAGTCCTGCACCTGCTCGCACCAGGCGATGCCGGCGCGCAGGTCGGGGTGCGCAGCCATCTCTACTTTGAGATCACAGGCGAGGCATTCCTTCACGTCCTCGCCGATCATCAGCTTGCCGAGGTCCTGCAGATTGGGCAACCCGTCGAGAAAGAGGATTCGCTCAATCAGCTTGTCGGCGTGCTTCATCTCGTCGATCGACTCGTGCATCTCGTGGGCGCCGAGCTTGTCGAGCCCCCAGTTTTTGAACATGCGGGCATGCAGGAAATACTGGTTGATCGCGATCAGTTCGTTGTAGAGCACCTTGTTCAGATGCTTGATGACCTGCGGGTCGCCTTTCATGGGAAGCTCCTGCGTGATGGGCGCTGCCGAGTGGCTGCCCGTTGAAACTGGGGTGAGACGAATCGTAGCTTAGCCAGCACATGCCCAGCACGCTGCCAAGGCTATCGGCTTTTCGTGAAAAGCCTCATCCGAATTGGGCTTACAGGTCAATTACCTCAATAGTCGACTAAGGCACAAAATAACCAGCGAGCCCTTATTAAGTGGGCGTTTCGTTGAAATGCTGTAGAGCGCGGAGCCCGCCACAGCTCTGCCGCGCAAGACTCCCGCTGCAGCTCAAGCCGCCAGCGGCAAACGCTCAGCCAGCGCCTCGTCGAGCACCTCGCGCGCGCAGTCGGCGCAGCAGCCGCAGCAGGTCGACACGCCGGTGGCGCTGACCAGATCGCTCATCGTGCTGGCGCCGTCGTCCACGGCCTTGCGCAGCGTGCGGTCATTGATGCCGTGGCAGATGCAGACGATCATGATTGCCTCGCCGAAGCGGTTGCAGCCGCGGGTGCAATCCGCGCGCGCAGCCCGACCCAGAGCAGAAACGCCAGCGGAACTGCCACCATCGACCAGGTCAGCATCTGACCCCAGTAGCCCTCGGGACCATACGGCTCGCTGACCAGATGCAGCCATTCGTTGTCGATGCCGGGTAGCGCGTTCGCCTCCGACAGTTCGTGCACGGCGTAGATCACCAGTTGTAGCGAGAAGATCAGCAGAAAGATCGCCGTGACCTGGAAGAAGCGCGCCAGATTGACGCGCCGACCGTAGCGTGCCCACAGCCAGGCAATCGCTGCCGCGCCAGCGACACCGAGCACGGCACCGGTGAGCAGTGCCTCGGACCCTTTCTCCATCGCCAGCGTGGATAGCACCAAGGCGGTTTCCATGCCTTCCCGGGTGATCATCAGCAGCACGAAGGCGAACACCGCCCACCATCCCGCACCGCGGTCGCGATTGGCCAGCGCCGCCTCAATGCCGCGGCCGATGTTGGCGCGCAGGTGCCGCGCCGCCTTCAGCATGTAAACGGTCATCGAGATCACCAGCACCGCGGCTACAGTGGCAAGGATGCCTTCCCACAGCGGCTTGTTGTCGGCCTGCGCGAAAAAGTAGGAGGCAATGGCCGAGAGCGCGATGGCGCCGCCGGTGCCCCAGTAAACCGCACTGGCCAGCGCATGGCGCTGCGTCTGCTTCAGGTAGGCCAGCGTGATGGCCACGATCAGGAAGGCTTCGATGCCTTCGCGGAGCGTCATGACGAATACGTTGAGCATGATGATGGGTCCGTGGCAGGTGGGGTGATGGCGACGATTGTGGCGGCTTGCTGCAAGTTTAGTTACGTAAGATATTGCGAACGATTCGCATTTACGTTAAATTTATCACATGAATTCGATTCTTGGCAAATGCAGCGAACCTGAGGTGACCAAAATCAACAAACACGACGATCTCGCTGCGAGCCAGCAGGCCATTGCCGACGCGGCGGAAGCCTTCTCCACGATTGCATCGGGCGCCCCCGGGCCGCAAGCCAGCGGCACCAGGCCCCGGTTGACGCTCAAGCGGCGCGTTGTCGTCGGCAACGCGGCTCCGGCGGGTGCCGGCGCTATGGCGCTTGCGCCCAGCGACATGGAGGGAGGCAGTGTCGCAACACCCCTCAAGCGCCTGACGGGTGGTCGCCGCGAGCTGGCCATCGCTCATGCGGGCGAAACTTATCTGCTGCGAGTGACCAAGGCGAACAAGCTGATCCTCACCAAAGCCTGTGCATCGGTGCCGGAGGCCGTCACCTGACCTGATCGCACCAACCGTTTTCGCCGATCAGCCAAGCCGGACTTGCACTCCCCGGCACTAGCCAGTTGGCAACCCATCGGCCCTACCGCCAGACGGCCTGTCGCTATCTGACAGAGTCGCTGCTACCGCAATCCGTTCGTGGTGAGCTTGTCGAACCATGAACGGCTAGCCTGCATCCGCACCAACACTTCAAGGCAATGGTGGTCGCGGCGAAGCCGCTCCTACAGGGCTTCCGCGCACGCCGCCGCGCTGGCCCATGCCCACTGGAAGTTGTAGCCCCCGAGCCAGCCGGTCACATCGACCACTTCGCCGATGAAATGCAACCCCGGCACCGCTCGTGCCTCCATCGTCTGCTGCGACAGCGCGCGGGTGTCCACGCCACCGAGCGTGACCTCGGCTTTTTTGTAGCCCAGCGTTCCCGACGGCCGTAACGACCAGCGTTTGAGCTGCGCAGCCACGTTGTCCAGTTCGCTCCGAGTCCATTGCGCGACGGCCTTGGCGCCGCCCTCGGGTGCGTGCGCGTGCGCCCAGGCGTCGGCGAGGCGTTGCGGCAGATGCGCGGCCAATGCTTTGGCGAACGCCGGCGCGGCACCCTTGCGGCCGCGCAGCTCGGCGAGCCACGCATCGGCATCGCAGTCGGGCAGCAGGTCAAAGTGCACCATCGCGCCCGGCTTCCAGTAGTTCGAGATCTTCAGCACCGCCGGGCCGGAGAGGCCGCGATGGGTTAGCAGCGCGGCTTCGCGGAAGTGCGCCTTGCTGTCGTCGCAGGTGGCGATGGCATCAAAGCTCACCCCTGACAGCATGCCGTAGCGCTCAAGTTCCGGTGCATCGAGCGCGAGTGGTACCAGCCCCGGTGTCAGCGGCGTCACCGGGATACCAAACTGCTTTGCTACCTCGTAGCCAAACGCCGTGGCGCCGGTGGCCGGGATCGATAGCCCACCGGTGGCGATCACCAGGCGCGGCGCGTGCAGTTCCCCGCCGGACGTTCCAACGTGGAACGTGGCCTCGGAATCGCCGCGCGCGATGCGCTCCACGCGCAGTGGATGTAGCAACTGCACGCCGCCACGACTGCACTCGTCGAGCAGCATGTCGATGATCTGCTGGGAGGATTCATCGCAGAAGAGCTGGCCGAGCGTTTTTTCGTGAAAGGCGATGCGGTGCTTCGTCACCAGCGCGATGAAATCCTGCGGTGTGAAGCGCGACAGCGCCGAGCGGCAGAAGTGCGGGTTCTGCGACAGATAGTTCGCCGGCCCGGCGCCGACATTGGTGAAATTGCAGCGGCCGCCGCCCGAGATGCGGATTTTTTCGCCGATCGTCTGGGCATGGTCAATCAGCGCCACGCGGCGCCCACGCTGGCCCGCGCGCGCGGCGCAGAAGAGGCCGGCGGCGCCGGCGCCGATGATGATTGCGTCGAAGTGGCGGGGTCGGCTCATGCCGTGAATGTAGCGGGGCATACACTGCAGCGCATGAAAACGCTCATTCCGCCGCCAGTCGTTGTCGCAATTTTTGCGGGCGCGATGTGGTTGCTGGCGCGCTACGTCGAGCCAGGTCGCTTCAGCTTTTCCGGACAGATAGTGCTGGCGGCAGCGCTGCTGGCGGTGGCGGTGGCGTTGATGTTTGCGGCCGTGTTGTCGTTTGCGCGGGCGCGGACGACGGTGAATCCGATGCGCCCGGCACGCGCTTCAACGCTGGTGACGTCCGGCGTGTTCGCCTGGTCGCGCAACCCGATCTATCTCGGCGACCTGTTGCTGCTCGCTGCTTGCGCACTGTGGTTCGGGCAAATCGCTGGGTTTGCGCTGTTGCCGATGTTCGTGCTTTACCTCAATCGCTTCCAGATCGAGCCCGAGGAGGATGCGCTCACGCGATTGTTTGGCGATGACTACCGGCAATACCAGGCGCGGGTGCGGCGATGGCTTTAGGTGAGGCGGCAGCGCCCGTTGCGCGGCACCTGACATGGTTGTTGGCAGCATTGGCCGCTGCGACATACGTGCTGGCGATGGCGCCGCTGAGAACAGCGTGGTTTACCGACGACGACTGGCACTTTCTGGCGTTGTTGCGCCACGTTGATGCCGCGACCGACGCATTCAGTGAGCACTTCATGGGCAGCTACGGTTACCGGCCCGTAGCGATGGTACTGTTCGCGATGACTGCTCTGGTATTTGGCGCCGACGCGCTGCCACAGTATTTGTTGAATGTAGCGCTGCATGCCGCATTGGCGCTGCTGCTTTGGCGCCTGGCCATAGCGTTCGCAGCGCCCAACAGGGTGGCAATGATCCTCGCTGCTGCCTTCCTGCTCGGTCCGGTGACGCAGGCGACACCGCTCTGGATTTCGAATCGGTTTGACTTGCTGGCCACCGCGCTTTGCCTGCTCGCGCTTCTTTGCACGCACCGCTGGCTGCAGGGCGTTTCCGGCGGGCTGGCCGACGCTGTTGGCGCGGTGTTGGCGATGCTGTTTGCCTTGGGCAGCAAGGAAACGGCGCTGGCGATGGTGCCGCCATTGTTGCTGCTGCTGATTGCGTACCCCGCGCCCAATCGCAGGTGCAGCGCGCGGATCGTGCTCGCTTCATTGCTACTCGGCATCGCAGCGATGTACTGGTTGGCGAGATCGCATGCGCTGGGCGCAGCGGCACCCTCGTGGTCGATTGCCGAGCTCGTTGCCGGGATAAGGCAGTGGTGTTGGGCCGGTGTCTCGCTGCTGACGCATCCCGCGATCTTCGTTGGCGCTGCGCTGGTCGCCGCATCCTTTCCACTGTTCTGGGCGGACAGCAAGCGGATGATAGAAGCGCAGCGCGGAGCACGCCCCCCAGGCGCCGACCCGCAGTTGGTAATACGCGGCGCGCTGTTGACATTGGTGGCCGGTGTTGTTGTTCTGCAGGGGCCAGTCGCGGCGATGGCGCTTGGCATAACAACTAACACCGCTGGCGGCGGTGAGGCCGATCTGCCCCTGGTTTCGCGGCGCTTCTACTATTTCGTCATGGCTGGCGTGCTGCTGTTGCCCGCAACTTTTCGTTGGCCGGTAGCGCAGCCTTGGGGCTCGCCGGGCCGCCTGGCGCTATTGCTGGCGAGTGCCGGACTAGGAATCTGGGCGTTCGCGGCGCGCCAGCAAAGTGAGTATTGGGCTCAGGCGACCAACAATGCATTGCATGCTTACCAGTTGCTGCAACCAGAAGTAGGCGAACGACTGACCGCTGCAGCTGCGCAGTCGCAGCAGCACGCAGCGCCGACAGCATGCGTCGTCGATCTGACCGGTACCGCCGGACCTGACCATCGTGCGATGCCTACCTATGGGCTGCCGCTTGATCTGATTGTCAAGGCTCATTTGCCAAAGGGCGATGCCCGCGTCGATTGCGTTCTGATCACGCAGCCGCCACAAGCCATGGCACTGACGCGCGTGTATCCCTGCAGTGCGACAGCGTTCCCTGGCTGGCGCAGCGTGCATCCGGCGATGGCACCGCTCGCCCGCTCAGGAACCTGCACGTTCTTTGCTCAAGTGGTTGCACAGCCATAGGCGAAGTGGAGCGTGTGATGGCGCCGTCATGCGGAAGCCAGATCGGCGAGCGCTAAACTTGGTGATTGTGAAAAATCTTTCCCAGCAAGAAAGTAGCTCGATCATCGCTGAATCAGATGACTCCACGTCGGGTACCGGAGTGGCACCGCCAGTGCGGCAGCTCCAGTGCATCGGCTACGCCATCCGCACCATCTTTCGCGTGCTGCCGGCGCTGGGCCGTTCCGGCGATCACGCGAACCCACCGCCTGGTCTCGGCATCAAGCACTTTGTGGTGGCTGGCGTGATCTGCGCGGCGCTACTGGTGGGCAGTATCGTTGGCGCGGTCAGCGTGATCCTGAGCATGGTCACTCGCCACTAATGCCGGTCGAGTACCTTTCTGCGCTCACGGCCACCGCACGCACCCAGCGGGCCAATCTGCATCTGGGCATCGCACTCGCCTTTGTCGCCGGTGCGCTGAACGCCGGTGGCTTTCTCGCCATCGGGCAATACACGTCGCATATGACCGGCGTGCTGTCATCGGCGGCAGACGATCTGGTGCTTGGCAAGGTGCCGCATGCGATCGCGGGCATCCTCTCGCTGTGTGCCTTTCTGGTGGGCGCCATGACCACGGCGCTGATGGTGAATTTCGCGCGGCGCAGTCAGCCCGACTCCGCCGTCACGTACACCGCGCCGCTGCTGCTGGAAGCAGCGTTGCTGCTGCTGTTCGGCCTGGTGGGCGCAACGCTCAAGCTGCACGAGTTCGTCAGCGTGTCACTCACCGCGATCCTGCTTTGCTACGTGATGGGGCTGCAGAATGCGCTGGTGACCAAGATTTCCAGCGCCGAGATTCGCACCACGCACGTCACCGGGCTGGTCACCGATTTCGGCCTTGAACTCGGCCGCCTGATCTACTGGAACCGCACCGGGCAGGCGTTCGCCCCTGCGGTGCGCGCCAACCGCACCCGCATGCGCGTGCATGGCAGCCTGATTCTCGCCTTCGCGCTCGGCGCACTGATCGGTGCGCTGGGCTTCAAATACGCGGGCTACATCGCCACCGTGCCGCTGGCGATCATGCTGGTGGTGGTGTCGCTGGCGCCGTTCTTCCGCAAGGTGCCCAGTCCGCGCTAGCCGCAGGTCCTGGCCGCGCGGTCAGGACGACGCGCCCGCGTCAAACACCGCATCCACCGGCACCTGCAGCCCGTTGGCCAGATGATTGGTCTTGGCCGCGAGCGACACGATCGCCAGCAGCTCGGCGTGCTGCGCGTCGGTCATGCCCTTTGCCTTCGCGGCGGCGGTATGCGAATGCACGCAATAGCTGCACGAATTGGCGATCGACACGGCGATGTAGATCAGCTCCTTGGTCAGCGGGTCCAGCGTGGTCGGCGTCGCCATCAGCGCCTTCACCTCGGCCCAAGTGTTCTCCAGCAGTGCCGGGTCAAACGCCAGCGAGCGCCACAGGTTATTGATGAAGTCCGTCTTTCGCGTCGCGCGGATGTCGTCGAACACGGCCTTCACGCGGGCGTTGGCTTCGGGACTGGCGGGGATTTTGGTGGTGGCCATGCGGTCTTTCGCGGTTCGGGTTACGAGCGGAGAATTTTCTCCATCGCCTTGCCCTTGGCAAGCTCATCGATGAGTTTGTCGAGATATCGGATTTGCTGCATCAACGGATCCGCAACGTCCTCCACACGCACGCCACAGACGACGCCCTTGATCAGCGCGCGGTTCGGGTGCATGGCGGGTGCTTCGGCTAAGAAAGTTTCGATGTCACAGCCCGCGTCGAGTTGATGCTGCAACCCGTCTGCGCTGTAGCCCGTCAGCCAGCCAATGATCTGGTCAACCTCGGCACGCGTACGGCCTTTGCGCTCGGCCTTCTGCACATACATCGGGTAGACCTTGGCGAAGCTGGTTTTGAAGATGCGGTGTTCGCTCACGGTGTGCTTCCTTCAATCGGTCGGTTGTTCGGTCCGCAGTGTCTCGCCGTTGAACACGATGCGCAGCGCGGGGTGAGCGGGTAGCAACTGCCGTAACCACAGGGCGAGGCTCGTGTTGTCCACACCATCGCCGCCCAGTTCCGGTCGGATGGTGCCGCGGATGGTGTTGCCTGTTTCGCCGGCCGGCGTGACGACGTCCCGCACCTCATGGCCGCATAGCTGCCCGTCTCGAAAGGCGAGACGCAGCATCGCATCCGGCTTGCGCACTTCGATCGTCAGCTCGCTGCATAGCGAATTGATCAGCGACATGCCAATACCCTGCAACTGCACCGGCGCGGCTTCGTTCGAGCCGAACGGATAGTCGAAATGGTTGTAGATGAACTTGAGATAGGGCGCACTCGCCACCGTCCGCGCAATCGCATGCCCGCGCCCGTCGTCACCGACGCTGAATGAATTGCCGTTCGTCGTGACGCGGATGGTCGTCGCGTGGCCGAGTTGGTGTTCGGCTAGGGAGTACAGGACTAAGGCGCGGAGGAGAGTGAACTTCACACGTTATTGGGAAATTGAACCTATGCAGGACAAGTAAATTCGTTGCACGTGGCGGCCGCAAAATGAAGAATCCGTTAGTGCATGCAAACAAAGTCGTCGCTACCGAAACAGCCAACTTGCAATTCGGTACTTCATCGATTCGACCACTTTCTTGTGCGCAGCATAGAGTTCTGGCGAACGCCAAGTGCCGCCTCTCGGCAATAGCGCAAGCATTGCAGCTCGAACGTCTGGCGTGTCTCGTAGGCTCCATTGGCGCGTGAAATCACCAAACCACTCATCTAGAGTGTAGGTGTCATCGAAGTCTCCCGCGCGGATCGTCCCGCGGTAGCCATTGCGGTGCCACTCAAGGAGATTCGGTTGTGCATTTAAGAATGCCTCATAGGCAGACTCAAGATCAAGCACTGGCCAGCGATCTTTGATTGGATACTCCGAGCACAGCGCTTTGACATTTCGTTGTACGATCGCACGCGCTTCTGCAGTGTCTACCAATGGATAGACACCTCGTTCACGAATGGCGTCAAAAAACTGATCAACAGTCAACCTAGTTGTCATAGATTAGACGCTCCGACATATGCACGAATGAGCGCGGAAGTTTTTCCAGATGAGCCTGAGTCGGACATTGCGACATCGCGTGCGATGCCACCGTGGTTACGAATGATCTCGTAAGAATTGGTCAATCGCACGGTGAAGATGGAGTAGCGTCTGCGCGATCTTTGAGCCAGTCGAATTTTTCATCCGACTGAGGCTGACCTCAACGCTCCCTTTTCGAGTCGTCCCGTCGGGGTTCAAGTAGGGAGAGTGACGATTGAGCTGCCGTTCGACCCATGCAAATTCACTCCCCAAATGCTCCGGAAAATGCTTCACAGTCAGGGGGTTGAAGATGTCGTAGGCTTTCAGCAAGCGAGAACGTACGTCGCCAGGACCGATGGCCAAGCAATCAACTGTTTGCGATAGAAGTTGATGTGCATACCAAGCGGGGCCGTGCTGGCGCGGGGTGGCAATACTTGTGTTCATCGCTCAAATTATCCGCAGAAGGTGCAATGCGGCCAGAGCATTCGCTCAACAAATAATCAGCCCAACACTGGCTTTTTGCGCTGCAACATGCCAAAATATTAGCTGTCGCTTGAAAAAGCGACTTCGTTCGCTGATTAGTGCTTCGCCCCACAGTGTTCCCGGATCGCCCCGAAAGCGGCTGCTCCGGCGAGACCCCGGCGCCATTTCATGCCGAACCGCCCCGATCAAGCGGGTAGTGTTCGCCAGGCCGCCCAAACGTCTTGTGGGAAAGACTGATCAAGGCCTCGCGAGTTGCGCATCGTCGCCTCGGGCGGCTGGCAGCGTTACAAAGCCTCGCCGTAGCCCCGCTACGGCTGCGTTTTGTGCCTCGCCATCCATCCCGATCCGCCGGGCGCAATCTCGCGGAGCCTCGATCAGTCTTTCCCTTGTTCCGATTGTTGGTCGATGCGTTTTTCGTCGTTGATCAACATCGTTCCTGAATTGTTTTGAAGGATCGCCGTCCGCGCTCTCTATTTGCGCGCGGCGAGAACATATGAGTTTGCATAATGAAAATGCAGCCGCCGAGCTGCAATCCCCTGATTTCCTCGCTGACGAGGCCATCGTTGACGCGGGCAGTGAATCTGCCGCCGAAGCAAATGGCTTTGCGGCGCTCAACCTCGATTCTTCGCTGCTGAAAGCCGTCGACGCGCTGGGCTACACCCAGCCGACCGCAGTTCAGGTCGCCACTATTCCGGCCGCGTTGGCTGGTGGCGACTGGATGGTGTCGAGCCAGACCGGTAGTGGCAAGACCGCCGCCTTCCTGCTGCCCGCGCTGCAGGTGCTGCTGGATTCGCCGCCGATGCCCAAGGGCGAACAGATCGCCCGCAGCCGTCGTGCCGGCGCCAGCCCGCGTGTGCTGGTGCTCTGCCCCACGCGTGAGCTCGCGCAGCAGGTGGCGCAGGAGGCGATCCGCCTGGTTCGCTTCGTCAAGGGCGTGCGTGTGGCCAATGTCGTCGGCGGTACGCCGTTCGGCAAGCAACTGATGGAGCTGCGCGGTGCGCAGCTTGTCGTCGCCACACCGGGTCGCCTGCTTGACCTCAATCGCAACGGCCAGATTGGTCTTGACTGCGTGCAGACGCTGGTGGTGGATGAAGCCGACCGCATGCTGGACCTTGGTTTCTCCGAGGATCTGGAAGCCATCCACGTCGCCACAGCTCGTCGCGACCGCACGCTGATGTTCAGCGCTACCTTCGCGCCGCGCATCATGGAGCTGGCTTCGCATGTGATGCGCGAGCCGCAGAAGATCGAACTCGCCACCGCGCAAGACACGCACGAGAACATCGAGCAGCGCCTGCACTGGTTTGACGACATGGCGCACAAGAACGCGCTGCTCGAGCACTACCTGCAGGACGAATCGATGGAGCAGGCCGTGGTGTTCACCGCCACGCAGATCGAAACCGACGAACTGGCTGATGAGCTGCGCGAAGCAGGCTATGCCGCATCCGCGCTGCACGGCGCGATGCCACAAACGCTGCGCAACCGCCGCATCAAATCAATGCGCGACGGCACCATCAAGGTGCTGATTGCGACCGACGTTGCTGCGCGCGGTATCGACGTGCCGACCATCACGCACGTCATCAACTATGGCTTGCCGATGAAGCCGGAAGATTACGTGCACCGCATCGGCCGTACCGGTCGTGCTGGTCGCAGCGGCCTGGCCATCACGCTCGCGGGCTTCCGCGACCGTTTCAAGATTCGCAATATTGAACACTTCACCCAGCAGCGCATTGGCGAAGCCGTGGTCGAAGGCCACGAGCCGCGTAGCAAGCCGCCGTCAACGGGCGGCTACGGCGGTGGCTTTGGTGGCGGCCGCGGTGGCTACGGTGGTCGCGGTGGCGATCGTGGCTTCGGAGGTGGTTTTGGCGGCGGTCAAGGTGCGCGCGGTCGCTTCGAGCGTGATGCCTCGGCGGGTGCGGGCGGCTATCGCGGTCGTAGCGCCGGTGGTGCAGGCTTCGGCGGCGAGCGTTCGTTTGATCGCGCGCCGGCGGATCGTCCGCGCCAGGCAGATGATCGCGGCGGTAGCCGCTTCGCTGACGACCGCCCTGATCGCTTTGATCGGAGTGATCGTGCCCCGGCGCGTGACCGTGAATATGCGCCGCGCTTCGATGCGCCGCGTGCTGCCGATGATCGCAGTGGCGCCCGCTTCGAGCGTGATGTTGCCCCGCGTGAAGGCCGCTTGCCGCGCGTCGAAAACGAGCGCTCGGCCCGTTGGGGCGCAGAGCGTGGGGATCGCCCGGAGCGGTCGGAGAGCTTTGGTCGCCCGACCCGCGATGATCGTCCGGGCCGCTTCGAGCGCGCTCCGTACGCCGGCCGCGCGGACCACGGCGAGAGCCGCGAACGCAGCTTCGGTGGTTTTGAGCGCCGTGAACGCGACAGCGGCTTCAGTGGTGATCGCGGCTTTGGCCGTGGCGACCGCGGGGCGTCTGCGGCGTGGACTGATCGTCCGGCACCGGCGCGCGGTGGATTCAGCAACCAGTTCGATGCGCCGTTCAAGCGTCCGCAAGCCGGCTTTGCCGAGCGCAGCGAACGCGCTCCGCGTGAGGCACGCGGTGGTTTCAGCGCGGAAACTCGCGGGCCGTTCGCCCACGAGAATCGTGCGCAGCGGCGTGGCGACAAACCGGCAGGCCCGGCCTACACCGAGCCAGCTGAGGGCGGCAACCGCGCTGCACGTCGCGCAGCCAAACAGGCGGAATACGCCGCACGCATGGCGGGCGAGCAGGGCGGCGAGTAACCGCCGGTAACTGCACAAAGCGCAGCGCCGAAACTGGCGCTGCGGGCAAACTGCGTTGGCGAGACAATGGCGGTTTCAGACATCGTCTCGCTAGCCATGTTGGTCCACACCTCAATGTTCGTCACCCGGCGCGTCCTGCGGCCCATTGTTGCGGCGTCGCTGCTGATGCTGTGCGCTTTTGCATCGGCGCAGTCATTTCCCGCGAAGCCGCTGAAGATTGTTGTGCCGAACGCACCAGGCGGTGCGGCCGACATCACTGCTCGCACGGTCGGGCAGAAGCTTTCCGAAGCGCTGGGGCAACCAGTCGTCATTGAAAACAAGCCCAGTGCCGGCGGCGTGATCGCCGGCGAGCAGGTGGCCAAGGCGGACGCCGATGGCCACACCTTGCTGCTGATCTCCAGTGGCACAGCCGTCAGCGCCGCGCTATTCAAATCGTTGCCGTTCGACACCCGCAAGGATTTCGCGCCGGTATCCAAACTGGCCGCCTTCGATCTGGCTATCGCAGTTGCCGAGGGCGGGCGTTTCAAGACTTTCGCCGAGCTGCTGGCCTACGCCAAAGCCAATCCTGGCAAGCTCAACATTGGTACGCCGCAGGTGGGCACCACGCAGAATCTCGCCGCCGAACTGTTCCGGAGTGCGGCAGGGATCGATGCGCAGGTGGTGCCGTTCAATGGGACGCCACCGGTGATTTCCGCGCTGCGTGGCGGCAGTATCGATGCGATGGTGGATATTCTTGGCCCGCTGATGCCGCAGATTTCGTCGAAAGCGCTACGACCGCTGGCGCTGCTGGGCGACCACCGCGCACCGCAACTGTCGGAGGTGCCCATTGCCCGTGAGGCAGGTGGCTCACTCGCCGGTTTCAGCGCAGCATCGTGGAATGGTCTTGCCGTGCCTTCGAAGACGCCGAAAGACGTGATCGCCCGGCTCAACCGCGAGCTGGTGCGCATTCTTGCCTTGCCGGACGTCAAGCAGCGCCTGTCCGAGCTGACGCTGGTGGCACAAAGCAGCACGCCGGAGCAGCAGGCGGAACTGCTGGAGCGGGACATCAAACGCTGGGCAGACGTCATCGAACGCGCGAAAATCCCGAAGCAGTAGCGCGACCGCGCGTCGACGCGTGCGCTGAGCGACTCTCATAACAGCGGTACGGAGGCAGCGATGGCCAATCTCGATGTCGGTGTGATCGGCTACGGCGAAGTCGGCAAGATTTTCTCCAACGCACTGCGTGCCAAGGGCGTTGCGTGGGTGGGTGCTTGGGACGTCAAGTTTGCCGATGCGCTGATGGGCGGCGCGCAGCGGCTGCACGCACAAGCCCACGGTGTGGTCGCCTGCGAGTCGGCACGCCACGTGTGCAGCAAGGCGAACCTGATCATCTCGGCCGTCACCGCGTCGAACACGCTGGAAGTGGCGCAGGAGGCGGCAAGGCTCATGCAGCGCGGCGCTACCTTTCTTGATCTCAATTCAGCGTCGCCCGGCACCAAGAAACAGGCCGCCATCGCCATCGAAGAAGCCGGCGGGCACTACGTCGAGGCGGGCGTGATGACCTCGGTGCCGCCCTACGGCATCGCAGTGCCCATGCTGCTGGGTGGCAAGCAGGCGTTGCGGCTGGCTGACCGGCTGCGTCCGCTCGGCTTTAACCTCACCCCGGTGTCACCCAAGATCGGGCTGGCGTCGGCGACCAAAATGTCGCGCAGCATCATGATCAAGGGACTGGAAGCGCTGGTGATCGAGAGTTTCACCACGGCGCGCCGCTACGGCGTGGAGGCAGCGATGCTCGACACGCTGCGCGAGACCTTCCCAGGCATCGACTGGGAAAAGCAGGGTGCCTACTTCTTCAGCCGCGTGGTGCAGCATGGCAAACGCCGGGCTGAGGAGATGCGCGAAGCGGCGAACACGGTGAGGGAAGCAGGCCTTGCGCCCACGATGACGGCGCCGATTGCCGAGAAGCACGACTGGATTGCCAGCCTCGCCCGTGAGGGCGTGTTCGACGGTGTCGGCAAGGATGCGCCGTGGCAGGACTACGCTGATCGTCTGTTGAAGCTCAAACCGGCGTCGTAAATCTGTCGTTTGTCGACTGGCGCGTTATGGCGCCAGCCCCGCGCTGCAGATGTTGTTCAGGTGATTGCGGATTTGTGCCCACGACATTCTCGTCGCGCCCGGACCTGTCGCACCAGCGACCAGATTGTCGGACCGGATGCCGGACATGACGCGAACGATGATCAGGCCATCTGTCGAGCTGAGCGACTTCTGATCGCCATCGACATCCAGCGCATCAAGATTTATGCGGGCAAGAATCTGGGCGGGGTCGGTGTACTGCGCGCCCGTGCCCAGCGCGCCGTCGACCAGTGGCTGACCACGCAGACCGTTCAGGGCACGGGTGATGAGCAGCCCGTCAAAGGCTGGTTCGACCACACCGTTGCCGTCTATATCCAGCATGCACTGCGGGATGAATCGCTCGCCTTGCCAGAACCCGGCGAAAACGCGGTAGCCGCCTGCAGCACCGGGACCAGTGGTTGCTGCTTCCCCAACAGTCGCGACGATGCGGTAGCTGCCCGCAGCCATCGGTGCCGACCCGGCAAGGGCAACGTCACTGACAATTGCGTAGGGGCCGCCGGACATGAGCGGCGCCGCCTGCGACATCGGCGGGTTAGCCGCACAAACGCAGGCAAGGGCAACGATCGCCGCGTTTCGGCATCGTCTGCCAATCTTGTCGCGCCACCGGGCAGAGGAGGCCTCCATCTTCAAAACACCATCAGCGTGAAAGTCGCGCTGATGGTGTTGTTGGTGCCGTCGCTGATGAAGGTGAACACATCCACCTGCGTCGAAGAAAAGCGCCGATAGTTGGCCCCGATCTTGTATCCACCAGAGGCGAAGCTGCCAGCAGAGTTGAACTCGGCAGCAACCGAATACAGTCGGTTGGTCACATCAAACGGCAATGTCACCCGAATCCACCCGGACGCGACCGACGTAATGCTGATGCCGCAGTTGGTGTTGGGACTGGACGCGCCACTCACGCCGTTGTAACACTTGTTGATGTAGGCACCCGATGGTCCGTTGCCAACCACTTCGACGGCCGCCTTGATGATGCCGCCAAACGATGCGGTTTGCGTTGCCGTGCCATCAACGTAAAGGGCGCGGGCACCTTGGCTGTTGAGTGCCCGGGCGTAGACACCAAAGCCATCCGCGCTGCTGCTCACACCGAACACGCCAACTGCGTTCGTCACGTTGGCCTCACCAATGACACCGATGCCGCCGCTGCCGAGGCCCTTGCCATAGACGCCCGCTGCGGCTGTGGTGGCGGTGGCCGAGCTTTGGCCGAACACACCGGAGCCAGTGACGCTGACGCCCGAGACGCCGGCGCCGGTGCCGGCACCAGAGCCATATACGCCGGGTCCGGTGCCGCTGGTGTTGTAGCCGACCACACCGCCGGAGCTGGCCCCGGCTGATTCACCGCGCACGCCTTCGAACGAACTGCTGGTACCCCAAACGCCCACCGACGAGATGCTGTTGCCACGCACCCCGGCGCCGCTGGTGCTGGTGCCCATGACCCCCGTTCCGGCCGTGCTCTGGCCGCGCACGGCTTCGCCCTCACTGGCGCCGTAGACGCCGTAACCGGCCCCGGACACGTTGTAACCAACGACACCGCCACTGGCGGTGCCGGCCGTTTCGCCACGCACGCCCTCAAAACTGTTGCTGGCACCGCGAACACCAACGCCGCTCGTGCTGATGCCCTGCACGCCGGTTGCGCTGCCGCCATCCGCGTAAACCGCGGTGGTACCACCGCCGACGACATGCAGCCGGCCCGACAGTGGATTGGCCGTGCCGACACCGACGTACCCGTTCGGCGCCGCCGCCACGTAGCGGCTGGCCGGTACGCCACCCAGCTGCTGCGCATTGAGCGTTTGCACCGCCTAAGGAGAGGAAGCGATCGGGTGGCGCGGCGCCAGCAGCACAAAGGCACTGGGCGAGTTGCCAGGACGCACGCCAATCTCCAGGTATCGGGCCGAGCCGTCGAAGACGTTGGCCCCGAAGTCGAGCGCTACCGTAAAGATGCCGGCGTCCACTGCTACGGCAGGCAGCACCATCGCCGTCCCTTGCTGCACGCCGGTGCCTACGGCGCTGGTATCGAACAGGCGGAACTGCAGGTCGTAGCTGCCAGTGGCTGGCGCCCCTCCGTCGGTCAGCTTCCCCTGATAGGAGAAGGCTGTGGTTTGTGCGTGCGCTACCGTCGAGAGCACTGCCGTCGCGCCCGCGATGGTGCTCAAAGTCAACAAGCGAACGCACCGCGCTGTTGCCGCGCGAACTGCAGCCAGTCTTCCGTACAGCATATGCACCCCCGTTTGATGCCACGTCAGACGGCATCGATGGAGAAATTGTGCCAACTTGGGCGGCTGCCAGATCGCAGGCGGCATAAAAAAATTTGCACCTGGCTTGGTCGCGCGATCAGCTATTCGTTGAAATGACGACTGCAAACGGGCTACATGTGCGTTTTTATGAAAAGTCGACTTTCAGCGATTTACCGCGCAGAGCCCAATGAAAAAGCCATTCTATCGATCAGGCTGTTACCTTCAACGCACTGCACCGGGTGGGGCGTTTGCGAGGCGCGTCGACGGACCCGGCGAGAAAACTCGCCGGGATGGTCCAAGGGGAAGCCTAGTGCCCGGTTCCGACCAGGAACAGGCAGATGGCAGGGAAAGCCAGCAGCAGGGCGATACGGATGAAGTCGGACGCGAGGAACGGCATGACGCCCTTGAAGGTTTCCGACAAAGGCACATCTTTCGCCAGGCGGTTGATGATGTAGACGTTCATCCCGACGGGTGGATGCACGAGGCCGATCTCCACCACCATCAGCGCCAGGATGCCGAACCAGACGCTCTTGTCGGTGGCGCCCATGCCGTGGAACTCGAGTCCCATCACGATCGGGTAGAAGATCGGGATGGTGAGCAGGATCATCGCCAGCGAATCCATCACGCAGCCGAGCACCACGTAGATCAGCAGGATCACAATCATCACCAGCATCGGCGACAGATTGCTTGCCTTCACCCAGGTGGCCAACTCCACCGGCATCTGTGACAGCGCCAGCGCGGTGTTGAGCATGTCGGCACCGAGCAGCACCAGGAAGATCATCGCGGTGGCATTGGCGGTGCCGAGCGCGCTATCCAGGATGCCTTTCATGCGCATGCCACCGGTCACGATAGCCAGAATGCCGCAGGCGGCGGCACCGATGGCTGCCGCTTCGGTCGGGTTGGCCCAGCCACCGTAGATGCCGACGATCACCACGATGAACACGCCGATCACTGGCAACACCTGCAACAGCGCGCGCAGGCGATCCGGCCACGGCACACGCGGGCCGGCGGGGCCGGCGGCGGGGTTGAGCGTGACCATGATGCGCACCACAATCATGTAGCCGATCATCGCAATGATGCCTGGCACCACTGCTGCCATGAACAGTTTGCCGATCGATTCCTGGGTCAGGATGGCATAGATCACCAGCGGTACCGACGGCGGGATCATGATGCCCAGCGTACCGCCGGCCGCGAGGGCACCGGTTGATAGCGCGCCGGAGTAACCGAATTTGCGCAGCTCGGGCAGGGTAACCTGGCCCATCGTCGCGGCGGTCGCCAGCGACGAGCCGCAGATGGCGCCGAAACCGGCGCAGGCACCGATGGCAGCCATCGCCACGCCGCCACGCAGATGTCCCATGAACGCGGCGACGAAGCGGAACAGCGCCGCGCTCAGCCCACCGTGGGTCGCGAACTGCCCCATCAGCAGGAATAGTGGAATGACAACAAGATCGTAGTTCGACAAGCGGGCGTAACCGACCTGTTTAAGGATATTCAGCAGGGGAGTGAACTCCCAGCCGGTGAGCGCAAGGTAGCCGCCCGCACCAGTAACAAACATCGCGATGCCAATGGGCACACGAATGACCAGCATCACCATCAGGATGGCGAAGATGATGCTGCCGACGGCGATACCACTCATGGTTTCACCTCAGTTACCGGCACGTTGCGCAGGCCCCAGCAGTGCACCATCATGTAGATGCCCACCACGCCGAGCAGTGCGAAGCCTGGCACCATCAGTGCCTGCGAGATCCATTGCGGAATGCCGAGGATCATGCTGGTTTCGCCTGACTCCATGACGGTAATGGCGCCGGCCGCGGTGCGCCAGGCGAGCAGCAGGCCAACCAGCCCCACCAGCAGCGAGCCGAACGCGTCCAGCGTCTGCACGATGCGCGGCGGCATTTTGGCGGTGAAGAAGTCCACTTTCACATCGCCCCGTTTCATGTGGCAATAGGCGAAGAAGAGGGCAGAGGCGAATGCCGCAGTCATCTGCAGTATTTCGACATCGCCAGGCACCGGCGCTGACGCCAGCTTGCGGCCCACGATGGAAACAATACTCATCACTACGAGGGCGACGAAGATCACGCCACCCAGAATGGCGGCCCAGCGCGAAATGGTCAGCAGCATGCGGCCAATGGGGCCGAATTCGGACGCGCCCATCGCTGCATCTGCCGCCGCATCAACGGCAATCGGCTCTTGCATGTCAGTTTTTCCGTGAGGGATTGAAGGCAGGTGCCTGCCGGCACCCACCTGAGGGAGCGACTTGACTTACTTGGTCGCCGAATGTTTGGCGATCAGGGCGCGGGCACCGTCAAGCAATTGCTTGCCATTGACGCCCTTGGCCGTGACCTCTGCCACCCAGGCGTCGATCAGCGGTTGACCAGCTTTCTTCCAGTTTTCCAGCTCGGTTTTCGGGATCACGTTGAAGGTGTTTTTCGAGGCGAGCTTCTTGCCCTCACCATCGGCCTCGAGGAAGATCTTGCCGATCTGGCCTGAGAACGCCTGACCGCTGTTGGCGTCGATGACCTTCTTCAGGTCTGCAGGCAGAGAGTCGTACTTCTTCTGGTTCATCGCAAAGACGAAGGTCGATGTGTAGAACGCCGGCTCGCTCGGATCGGTCTCGGAATGGAACTTCACCAGCTCCTGAATCTTTACCGAAGGCACCACCTCGTACGGCACCACGGCGCCGTCGATCACGCCCTTGGCGAGCGCTTCGCCGACTTGCGGCACCGGCATTGCGACTGGCGTGGCGCCCAGCGCAGCGAGGAACTTGTTGGTCTGGCGGGTCGGTGCGCGCAGCTTCAGGCCTTTCAGGTCCGCCATGGTGCGCACCGGCTGTTTGACCATATGGAACACGCCGTCGCCGTGCACGTGAAAGGCGATCGGATGCACATCCTTGAACTCGGTTTTGTCGTACTGCTGCACGTAGTCCCAGACCGCCTTGCTGGTTGCCTCGGGGTTCTGCATCATGAACGGCAGCTCGAAAACTTCAATCAACGGGAAGCGGCCGGCGGTGTAGCCAGGGAGGGTCCACACCACATCGACGGTGCCGTCGCGCACCTGGTCAATCAGTTGTGGTGGCGTGCCGCCCAGTTGCATCGACGGGTACACCTGACACTTGATGCGGTTGTTCGATTCCTTGTTGACCTTGTCGCACCACGGCTGGATGAACTTGGCGTTGGCGTAGGAGCCGGCGGGCAGGAAGTGATGCACCTTGAGGGTGACTTCCTGAGCGCAGGCGAATGTCGTAAGGGCACACGCGGCAACCCCAAGACTGAGTGAGCGGAACGAAATGGCCATAAAACCTCCTTGAAACAATTAGGGCAAAGTCAATTTGCCATGCCCCAGACACGAAACGAATTTTCTTCCAGCGGGCAATGCTGGACGAGATACGGACAAAGGTAGCGTGATAACCAAAGGTTATCATTCGGCTTTCTTTGGTCACTGATAACCGATGAAACTCAACGCGCTGCAGGCGCTTGTCGCCGCGATCGAGGAGGGTAGTTTTCGCGGCGCCGCGCGCCGTCTCGGCGTGTCGCAACCAGCGCTGACCAAGACACTGCGGGAGCTTGAACTCGAACTGTCTACCACTCTGGTGGAGCGCTCTACGCGCGGCGTGAGCCCGACGTTGCAGGGCAAGGTGCTGTATGAGCGCGCGCTCAACGTGCAGCGCGAGTTGGCAGCAGCAACAGATGCCATCAACCAGATGGGCGGCAACATGGTGGGCACGCTGTCTGTTGGCGCCGTGCCGCTGGCGGTGATGCTGCTGGTACCGGAGGCGGCGCGAACGTTCGGTCGTGACTTCCCCGGCGTGAAGCTGCGCATTGTTGAAGAACTCTACCTGGCGCACTTGCCACGTTTGCGGCGGCGGGAGGTAGACATCGCCATTGGCGGCGTACCGGACGACCTGGCCAGTGGTGAGTACAGCGTTGAGCCGCTGATGGAAACGCGCATGATTCCCGTACTGCGACGCGGGCACCCACTGGCGAATGCCAATTCCCTGGCCGACCTTGGCCGCTCAGGATGGATCTATACCGGGGTGACGAGCGATACGGGCTATGCAACCGCCCTGTTTGCACTGCATCAATTGCCGGCGCCGGCGGCTGCCGCGTCGGTGACTTCGACCCTTGCGTTGCTGGCCATGCTGGCCAACAGCGATCACATCGGCTTGCTGCCGGAGCAACTACTGGCGCACCCGCTGGCTGCGCAGTTTGTCGTGGCCCCACCCATTGCCGAAGCGGGCTTGCCGCTGCAGATCGGCGCGATTGCCCGTCACGAATCGCTGGTGCTGCCGTCTGTGCGGCACTTCATGGCTCACTTGCATCGGGCGGCTTACCGCTTGAAGCGGGAGCCCTAACCCGTGACCATCACTGCCTGCGCAGGCTGTCGCGCAACAGATTCTCGAGAATGCGGCTTGCTTCCTGCTGCGTCCGTGTGCTGGCACGTTGCGAACTGGTCGCCAGCGAAAGGCGAGTCATCAGCGGCGGGTGGGTGATCTGGCGCACTTCGTAGGCACCAGGCCGATTGGCGCTGGCCACCGCTGGTGACGACAGCAGGGCGTGCCCGGCGCCATCAGCTACCAGATCAAGGATGGCAGGTACGCCATCAATCTCGAGTGCGATGTTGGGCCGCGCGCCGATCGCAGCCAGCGCGGATTCGACGTGCATGCGGATCGCGTTGGGGCGACTCGGGATGACCAGCGGAAATTCAGGCAGCCGCGCCAGCGGCAATGGGTCAGGCGGCGCCCGCCGTTCACTTCCATGCGGACGGGCGGAGACGAGGAAAAGCTCTTCGTCGCCCACGTTGCGCAATTCGATTTCGGGTACCGGTTGCGCGTTGTAAAGCGCGACGACATCGAGGCGTCCGGCGCTGAGGCCGTCAAGCAGCGCCGCAGATAGCCCTTCGCTGATGGAGAAGGTTGCGTCAGGCATCTGTGCGCGTAGCGCCCGCGTCAGCGGCACCGCCAGCGCACGCGCGACTGACGTTGGTAACCCGATCGCTACCCGTCCGGCCAGGCTGCCACGGATGCCGGCCATGTCCTCGCGGGCACGCTGCGCCTGATGCAGCAGGCCACGAGCGTGTTCCAGCATGCGGTTGCCGGCCTCCGTCGGAATGGCGCCGCGACCGTTGCGCGTCAAGAGCGTATGCCGCAATTCAACCTCAAGCAGACGCACCTGCCGGCTGAGGGCCGGTTGTGCAATACCAAGCGCTGCTGCCGCTCGCGAGAAGCTGCCGAGATCGGCGACGCGGACAAAGTATTCAAGTTGCTTGAGGTCCAACGTACTCGTCCTCGTGTAGTCGCGAGCTTGCGCATGCCGTTGTGTGGAGCCGATTACATACGGGCAAACTTCTATGCTATGCCAATTTGCTATATCTGATAGCTTCATTTCGCATTCAGTTTTGAACTGGTCTGGCGGGAAAATGGCGTCATGAATCGTGCAGACACGTCCCAAATCACGCCATTGCGCGGTATTTCGTCGATGGCGACGAGGCAGTTGCTGGCTGAAATGGCGGCTGGCCGGGCGTCCACGGGCCGCACGCCGCTCACGCTGGAATCCGTTGGCGGTGTCGATGCCGCGCGCCGGGTGCGCGAAGGCGAGGCGTTCGATCTGGTGTTTCTGGCGTCTGACGCCATCGCCAAGCTCGCCGCGAGCGGTCATGTGCTTCCGGCGAGTCAGGTGAATCTGGTGCGCTCCCAAGTCGCGGTGGCAGTCAAGGCCGGCGCGACAGCGCCCGATATTTCGACTGAAGCAGGCGTGCGTCAGGTTGTTCTGCAGGCGGCGACAATTGGCTACTCCACCGGTCCGAGCGGCACATCACTGCTGGCGCTGTTCGAGCGCTGGGGAATCCTCCGCGATGTACAGCCGAAACTTCGGCAAGCCCCGGCTGGCGTCCCGGTCGCGGCAATGGTTGCCAGCGGAGACGCGGCGCTCGGTTTTCAACAGCGCAGCGAAATGGTAGACGCCTCCGGTATTCAGGTGATTGGGGACTTGCCGGCAGAAATCGCCATCGAGACCATTTTTTCCGGGGCTGTGTGTGCGGTGTCACTTCGCGCAAATGAAGCGCGCGCCGTACTCGCCGATTTTGCGTCAGCCGATCGGGACGAAGTGAAACGCCGCAACGGCATGGCGCCATTCTGAAGCGGCGACCCAACAAGCAACGACAGCAAACAGGTAACCCATCATGATCATCGATTGCCATGGCCACTATACGACGGCCCCGAAGGCGCTGGAAGACTGGCGCAACCGCCAGATTGCCGGCATCAAAAGCCCGTCGGAAATGCCCAAAGTCAGTGAGCTGAAAATCAGCGACGACGAGCTACGCGAGACGATTGAGGCGAACCAGTTGAAACTGATGCGCGAGCGCGGCTCGGACCTGACGATATTCTCGCCGCGTGCGAGCTTCATGGCGCATCACATTGGCGACTTCAATGTGTCCTCAACCTGGGCTGCGATCTGCAATGAACTTTGCTTTCGCGTGAGCCAGCTTTTCCCGGACAACTTTGTGCCGGCAGCGATGCTGCCGCAGTCGCCCAGTGTCGATCCGAAGACCTGCATTCCGGAGCTTGAACGCTGCGTGAAAGAGTATGGCAACGTCGGCATCAATCTGAACCCTGATCCCTCGGGCGGGCACTGGACCTCGCCGCCGCTGACCGACCGCCTCTGGTACCCGATCTACGAGAAGATGGTCGAGTACGACATCCCGGCGATGATCCACGTCAGCACCAGTTGCAACGCGTGCTTCCACACCACTGGAGCACACTATCTGAATGCCGATACTACCGCCTTCATGCAATGCCTCGAAGGCAATCTGTTCAAGGACTTCCCAACGCTGAAGTTCCTCATTCCCCATGGTGGCGGTGCGGCACCCTACCACTGGGGGCGTTTCCGCGGGCTCGCCGACATGATGAAGAAGCCGTCACTGGACGAGCATCTGCTGAACAACATCTATTTCGACACCTGTGTTTACCACCAGCCGGGAATCGACTTGCTCACCAACGTGATTCCAGTGAAGAACATCCTGTTCGCCTCCGAAATGATCGGCGCTGTGCGCGGCAAGGACCCGTACACCGGCCACTACTTCGACGACACCAAGCGTTACATCGATGGCGCGAAGACGCTCAGCGCCGATGACCGCATTGCCATTTACGAAGGCAACGCGCGCCGCGTCTTCTCGCGCCTCGACGCGCAACTGAAAGCAAAGGGCAAGTGATATGACTGCACTCAACAACCTGGGCATCGTCAAACGCAATATCGTGCGCGCCGACCGTGCCGCGGCGGATCGTCTGGCGCAGTTCGGCGCGGCTACCGTGCATGAGGCAATGGGCCGCGTTGGCCTGATGAAGCCCTACATGCGGCCGATCTACGCGGGCGCACAGGTGTCCGGTACGGCGGTGACCGTGCTCTTGCATCCGGGCGACAACTGGATGATGCACGTGGTCGCCGAGCAGATTCAGCCTGGCGACATCGTCGTCGCCGCGATTACTGCGGAATGCACCGACGGCTACTTTGGTGACCTGCTGGCGACCAGCTTTCAGGCACGTGGCGCGCGCGCGCTGATCATCGATGCCGGTGTGCGCGATGTGAAAACGCTGACCGAAATGAAGTTTCCGGTGTGGAGCAAGGCGATCTCGGCCAAAGGCACGATCAAGGCGACCATCGGCTCGGTGAATATCCCCGTGGTGTGTGCCGGTGCGCAGGTCAATCCCGGTGACGTGATCGTTGCCGATGATGACGGGGTGACCGTGGTCCCAGCTGCGATCGCCGGTGCGGTGGCGGACGCCGCTGCGGCACGCGAAGCGAACGAAGGTGACAAGCGCGCCAAGCTGGCCAGCGGTGTGCTCGGGCTCGATATGTACAAGATGCGCGAGCCGCTTGCCGCTGCCGGTCTCAAGTACATCGATTGATCGCCGCCGGATGCGTCTAGTCCACCACTCCCGTCGTGCCTGGCTTGCTGCTGGTTCGACCGCGCTTGCCCTGTGCGTGCTCGCGGGTTGCGCGGATCTGCCGGTCGTGCAGCGGGCGAATGCTGTTCCCGCGCAAGGGCAAGGCGGGAACATCAGCGCGCAGGCGCGGGCCGAGCTCGCGCCGACTGGCACGCTGCGGGTCGGCGTGTATCGGGGCAGCCCCACCTCGCTGGTTGACGGGCGCGATGGGCAGCCTGCAGGTATCGCGCACGACCTCGGTCATCTGTTGGGCAAAGAACTTGGGTTGCCGGTTCGCGTGGTCGAATTTCCTCGCGTGGCGCTGGTGCTTGATGCGCTGAAGGCGGGGCAGGTGGACCTGACATTCACCAACGCGACCGAGAGCCGCGCGCGTGACATGGACTTCACTGCGGCTTTGGTACGTCTGGAGCTTGGCTACCTGGTGCCGTCGACTTCGACCATGAAGGCAACCGGTGACGTTGATCACGCCGGCGTGCGTGTCGGCGTGAGCGAGGGAAGCACGTCGCAGGCCACGCTGGGCCGGGTGCTGCGGCAGGCGACCGTGGTTCCGGTGGCGAACCTCGACCTTGCACGCGCCATGCTGACTCGCGGTGAACTGTCGGCATTTGCCACCAACAAGGGCATCCTCAACGAAATGGCGGATCGCGTGGCTGGTGCGCGTGTGCTCGATGGTCGCTGGGGCGAAGAGCACCTGGCGATCGCCGTGCCCAAGGCTCGCCCGGCAGCGGGGGAATACCTGCAACGGTTCGCCCGCCAGATCAAGGCCGACGGACGACTGCAGGCGATGGTGACACGTTCGGGCTTGCGTGGTGTCGCACAGGATTGACCGACCATCGCGGCTCCAGCACTGCACAGACATCATGAAATTTGAAGGAGATTACCAATGGCTGCAACGCTGACTTTCTGTCGCTCCATGCATCTTGCGTTGGGGGCGTTTTCACAGGTTGCTACAAGCCTGATCGCGCCCACTGTTGCCGCGCAGCCCGCAAGCTACCCGGCCAAACCGGTCAAAGTGCTGGTGGGTTTCACAGCAGGGGGCGCGGTCGATCTGGTGGCACGCACGTTGGGTCAGGCAATGTCCCCCGCGCTAGGGCAGCCGATGGTGATTGAGAACAAGCCCGGCGCCGGCACCAACATTGCCATGCGAGCCCTGATCGATGCGCCCGCCGATGGCTACACCCTGATGGTGACTGCCAACTCGGTTGCTGCCAACCCGGCGCTGTTTCAGCCAGCGCCGTTCGACCCGGAGAAGGACATCGCACCGGTCGCGTTGATCGGCCGTGTCCCCGTGGTGATCGCCGCCAACACCGCGTCGCCCTACGGCAATGTTGCCCAGCTGATCAGCGCTGCAAAACAGAAGGCGAACAGCGTGAGTTACGGCTCGCCGGGCAACGGGTCCACGCCGCACATGGCCATCGAATTCTTCAGCCGTGCCGCAGGCATTGATCTGCAGCACGTACCGTACCGCGGCGGCAGCCAGGCGATTACCGATGTCATCGGCGGGCAGTTGCCACTGGTGGCCGTCAATGCGCTTGAAGTGCTGCCGCACGTCAAGGCTGGCAAGCTGCGCGTGCTCGCGGTGCTGAGCCCGAACCGGTCGCCCATTTATCCGGACGCGCCGACGATTGCCGAGTCGGGCTTTCCCGGCTTTGAGGCATCAGTCTGGTATGGCTTCATCGCGCCGGCCAACACGCCAAAAGCGATCGTGACCCGTCTGCATGACGAAGTGCAGAAGGCCTTGCAAAGCAAGGAGGTACGGGAGCGACTTGCCAATGCTGGTGGCGAGGTGCTGCCTGGCAGCAGCGAGCAGTTCGCCGGCCTGATTCGCAACGAACGCCAGCGTTACGCCAAGCTCGTGCGCGAAGCGAATATCAAACCGGATTGAGCGCCTGTGCCACCGCATCAATCCAGCCGACCCAACAGGAAACGAAATGAGCAGACCCACTTCCGGCGCCTTTGAGAAGACCGCCAACTGGCTTGACTGGTTCGACGGTCCGACCAAACCCGCCTTCACCTTGCCCGCTGGCGCAGTGGACGCCCATTGCCACGTGTTCGGTCCCGGCGCCGAGTTCCCCTACGCGCCCGAGCGCAAGTACACGCCGTGCGATGCCAGCAAGGCGCAACTGTTTGCATTGCGTGACCATTTGGGCTTTGCCCGCAATGTCGTGGTGCAGGCCACCTGCCACGGCGCCGACAACCGGGCGATGGTCGATGCCTGCGTCGCCTCACAGGGCAAGGCGCGTGGTGTGGCCACTGTGAAGCGCACGGTCACCGATGCTGAATTGCAGGCAATGCACGCGGCGGGTGTTCGCGGCGTGCGCTTCAACTTCGTCAAGCGCCTGGTCGACTTTACGCCGAAGGACGAACTGCTGGAAATTGCCACCCGCATTGCGCCGCTGGGCTGGCACGTGGTGATCTACTTCGAGGCGGTTGATCTGCCGGAGTTGTGGGACTTCTTCACTGCGTTGCCCACCACCGTGGTGGTTGATCACATGGGGCGACCGGATGTCAGCAAACCGCTCGACGGCCCGGAGTTTGAGCTATTCGTCAAGTTCATGCGCGACAACCCGAAGGTGTGGAGCAAGGTGAGTTGCCCCGAGCGACTGTCGGTGACCGGCCCGAAAGCGCTGAACGGCGAACAGGCTGCCTACCGTGACGTGGTGCCGTTTGCACGCCGTATCGTGGAGAGCTTCCCGGACCGCGTGCTCTGGGGCACCGACTGGCCACACCCGAACCTGAAAGATCACATGCCCGATGACGGCCTGCTGGTTGATTTCATTCCGCATATCGCGGTGACGCCAGAGCTGCAGCGCAAACTGCTGGTGGACAATCCGATGCGGCTTTACTGGCCGGAGGAGCGCTAAACGTGTCACTGGAAAAACCTTACCTCGACGTTCCCGGCACCACGATCTTCGATGCTGACCAATCGCGCCGTGGCTACCACTTGAACCAGTTCTGCATGTCGCTGATGAAGGCGGCCAACCGCGAGCGCTTCAAGGCGAACGAGCGCGCCTATCTCGACGAATGGCCCATGACCGAGGAGCAGAGACAGGCTGTGCTCGCACGAGACCTCAACCGCTGTATCGGGCTGGGGGGCAACATCTACTTCCTCGCCAAGATCGGGGCCACGGACGGGAAGTCATTCCAGCAAATGGCGGGCAGCATGACAGGCATGACCGAAGAGGAATATCGCAACATGATGCTTGCGGGTGGCCGTTCACCCGAGGGCAACCGCTATACCGGCGAAGATGGCGATGCGCAGGCTCACCGCCAGCCACAGGGGGCCGCAGGGCGAAACAAGGGACAGGCAGTTTGACCATGGCAAAAATCACCGCATCCGTCTTCACTTCGCACGTCCCGGCCATCGGTGCCGCGCTCGACCTCGGCAAGGACAAAGAGCCCTATTGGCAGCCGCTGTTCAAGGGCTACGAATATTCCAAGCAGTGGATGAAGGACAACACGCCCGACGTGATCTTCCTTGTCTACAACGACCACGCTACTGCGTTCAGTCTGGAGATGATCCCGACTTTCGCCATTGGCTGTGCTGATCAGTTTCAACCGGCGGACGAAGGCTACGGTGCGCGGCCAGTGCCGGTGGTGCAGGGGCACCCTGAGCTTGCGGCGCACATTGCGCAATCGGTCATCCAGCAGGATTTCGATCTCACCATCGTCAACAAGATGGACGTTGATCACGGCCTGACAGTGCCGCTCTCGCTGATGTGCGGGCAGCCTGCGGCATGGCCCTGCCGGGTGATTCCGTTCGCGGTCAACGTGGTGCAATACCCGGTGCCCTCGGGCCGTCGTTGCTACAACCTGGGCCGCGCCATTCGCAATGCCATCGAATCCTACGATGAACCCCTCAACGTGCACATCTGGGGCACCGGCGGCATGAGCCACCAGTTGCAGGGGCCGCGTGCTGGCCTGATCAATGCCGAGTGGGATAACAAATTCCTGGATCGCCTTATTGCCGATCCGGATGACCTCGCCAACGTGCCGCACATTGAATACGTGCGTGAGGCAGGCAGTGAGGGCATCGAGCTGGTGATGTGGCTGATCGCACGCGGTGCCATGAGCGACAACTTCGGTGGCCCTCCACCCACCGTCAAGCACCGCTTCTTTCACGTCCCGGCGTCAAACACGGCGGTGGGCCACCTGATTCTGGAGAACAAACAATGAGCA